>NZ_JBHVRX010000004.1:0-444529 GCF_042885515.1 Streptomyces sp. NPDC058052
CCCGCTTCGGCGCCGGCTCAGGCAGCAACGGCTCGATCAGCGACCACAGTTCATCCGACACGATCCACGGCCGCGACTGACGTTTCCCCACGGCTAGACCAACGACCAGCCGAACCGAAAGTCACATGATCAACAGCTTCTGTTAGGACCTCTTACTGCCCCAACGACGGATCAGGCCCGAAGTCGGCGACCTGCATGGTGGCGGATCCTCCGGGCGGGCTGTTGACCTCGCCGCTGCCAGTCGAAGAAGGCCGCGAAGGCACCGGCAACCTTCTGCGCAGGCATATCGACACATTCGACCCACTGGGCCTCAAGTGGACCATCCGGGGGCGCGGAACGGCCGGTGTGGAGGCAGGTCGTGCCTTCTGAAGCCCTGCCGTCCCGCCTCTTCCGCGCTTGTTTCGTCCTCCTGGAGATCTTCCCCGGACGATGGGGGCGACGCACCGCTATGCTTCACCCATTTCGTCTCATGCCTTCACGGCATCTCCACAGTGAGGGAGCTGCGCTGTATGCCCCGTCAAGGCTCGCTGCCTGCCGCGGACCGCGCTCGGCTGGACAAGCTGCTCGCCTCATGGCGGGACTCGCTCATTGACCTGAGTCTTCGCAACCGGCTGCTCAACTATCAGCGCCGCTCCTCGTCCGCGGGCATGGATCTGGTTGAGCCCGGACTTGCAGGGGTGCTCGAAGGACTCTCCCGGGGCTGCACCTTCTCTGTCGTGCGCGACGGGGAGCCTGGCGAAGAGATTGCCGGTTCGGCCCCGACCCGCGAGGCGACCCCGACCAGCTCCACCACCGGCGCCAGGGCGATCGACACCCCCGCGTCCCGAGCCGGAGTAGGCGCCAACCGCCCTGGTGTGCAGCTCAAGACCTCCAAGACCACCCAGGCCGAGCAGGTCCGGCACCTACGGCGTCTGGCCCTGGTCGCGCGGGAGAAGTTCAACGACTACGGCCTCTGGGTTCTCCATTTGGGCGTGGGATTCCTTGACTGGACGCCGGTCTCAACCGCGGAGAAGAGCTTCAGTTCGCCCTTGGTGATCGTGCCGGTCGTTCTGGAGCGGCGTCGCGGGGACTCGTACGTCCTGAAGATCAACGCGAATGAGGAACCGTCCCTCAACCCGGCCCTCGCCATCAAGATGGGCGAGTTGGGTGTCACATGGCCGAGCGTTGAGCAGGTGGACCACCGAGACATTCCGGCTCTGATCGCGCGGGTACGGAATGCGGTCTCCGGGATGCGCGGTTGGAGAGTCACCAACCGAGTCGTGCTGGACACGTTCAACTCCAGCAAGGAGGTCATGTACCGGGACCTCCTCGACAACGCCGACCGAGTTCAGGCCAGCGACCTCGTGCGAGCGATCGGGCTCGGCGCCGACTCCGGAATCGCGTCCGGAACCTTTGCCTTCGAACCTGTCGACACAGACCGCATCGACGAGGTCCAGCCGCCCGAGAACGCTCCGCTCGTGCTCGACGCGGACTCGTCGCAGCGGCAATGCGTCGCTGCCGCGCTCGAAGGCCGCAGCTTCGTCATGGACGGGCCGCCCGGCACCGGCAAGAGCCAGACGATCACCAATATGATCGCGGGCCTGTTGGAGCAGGGCCGCACCGTGCTGTTCGTCAGTGAGAAGGCCGCCGCCCTCGATGTGGTCCGCAACCGCCTCGGCGATGTCGGTCTCGACGACTACGTCCTGGCGCTGCACAGCAACAACATGGGCCGGAAGCAGGTGGCGCAGGAGCTCGGCCAGGCGCTTCTGGCGCCTCGCCGTACCTCACCCGGCAGCGCCCAGGCGGACCTTCAGCGCGCGCGTCAGCTGCGCATGGACCTCTCCGGATACGCGGCGGCGATGAACGAGATACGCCCAGGTCTCGACGCGAGCCTCCACGATGTCCTGGGGCAGATCTCCCTTCTGGACGATTCCCACCCACTGCCCCCCGGTCCCGCCTTCGACGCGGCGGCCCTCACGGCTGAGCGGCTCGGTCATTCGACCGTGGCCGCCCGTCAGGTCAGCAGGTCGTGGCGTCCTGCGGCCGAAGGTGCCGCGTTCTCCTGGTACGGGCTGACCGCCGGCGAGGACCCGCTGCAGGCGCTCGACCTGACCACCGAGACCCTGGGCGAGCTGGCGACGAGGCTGCTGGAGCACACGGCCCTCCTGGCCGAACTCGACTGGGAGGGAGTCCGGGACACATCCCGGCTGATCTCCCTTCTCCGTGTCGCCGACGGACGGCCCACGCTGCCGCTCTCATGGCTGACCACCGACCACCACCGTCTGATCACGGACGTGTCGGACTTCCGGCGCCGTCTGGGCGAGGTCGTCGAAGCCGAACGCTCGGCGGAGCGGAAACTCGGAGTGGCGTGGAACCGACTGCCGGCCGAGGCGGACTCCACGCCGAGCCCGGAGGAAACCGCTCTCGCAACTCTGCTGCCCCCGGCGATCGACCTCGGTGCACTCACCGCTGACGCCACGCGCGAGCTCGGCGATCGACTGGAAGCCGATGCCGCAGCACTCGACGAGGCGGTCAAGTCACTGGCGGCGGTAGCCGCGATGTACGGTCTTCCGGCACCCGAGACCTGCGACGAGGCGCTTCGCCTGGGGCGCCTCGCCGGCCTGGCGGGGCACGCCGACGACGCCAAGCCGCCGGCGGTATGGCTCACCGGGGACAGTGCGAAGAGCGCGAGGGTCGCCGCGCACGTCCTGCGTGAAGCCGTCGACCGGCTGCGTGAGGCCCGGCGAAAGGCCGAAGAGTTCTTCACCGAGCGGGTGTTGCAGGAGGAGTCCCTCGAGGACGTGGCACACCGGTTCGCTACCGTGCACCGGTCCATCACGGCAAGGCTGACCGCGGCATGTCGCGCGGACCGGCGGGTGGTGCGGTCGCTTCTGCCCGAGGGCGGCAAGTGCAGCAAGGCGGTGCTGGCCGCGCTGCCGGGAGCGGTGGCCTGGCAGCAGGCGGCGCGGGCCCTGGACACCGAGGTCGGTCGCCACGCACAGATTCTCGGCACATACTGGCAGGGCGAGGGCACCGATTTCGAGGGACTGGGCACCCTCATCGGACGGGCGGACGAAATCCTCGGGCTCGCCCCCCGGGTGATCAACCATGACGCGTTGGCACGCGAGATGGCTTCCGGAGGGGAACCGCGTGCTGCTGCGAGGAACACCGCGGAACAGGCTGCCGCCCGGCTGACCGAGTGGCGGGATTCCCTCGTGCTCCCGCCCATGCCCGGGCCGTCGTACGAGTTGGAACCGGGAAGCCTCCGTGCCGCCGCGCAGTGGAGTCGCGCCCATGTGGCGCCGCTCCGGACCGCGGAGCGCCTGATTCGTACCGTGGAGCGGGCAGCCGCCGAGGACGGATCCGGGGTCGCGGCGCCAGGCACCTGGACCCTCACCGCCGCACGCGTGGCCGTCCGCGCCGTACAGGCGGCGCGTGTCGCCGTGGCCGAGTTCCGGTCACGGGCGGAAACGGACCGGGAACTCCTCGGAGACCTCTACACGGACCGGAAAACCAGGGTGGCCGACCTGACCACCGGCCTGGACTGGATCACCACGCTGCGCGAGTCGTGCGCGCTTCGGCAGGAGGCTTCCCTGAGCGCCTCCGCCGCCGAGACTCTCTACCGGGCGGAAGCCGACGCGGAACTGGAAGCCGCCGCCGACGCGTGGTCACGTGCCTCGGAGGCGCTGGCGGGGCTGTTCCGGGCGGAACGCGCCGAGCAGCTGCGCCGGATGTTCGCCGACGGCCACGACGTGGCCGTCAAGGCGCTCGGCGTCCTGGACGGTGACCGCGGTGGTCCCGACGAGTGGCGCGCCTACGACATCGGGCGCAGCGCCCTCGACGGTCTGGGCCTCGGGGACCTGGTGGATCGGGCGGTGCGCCGAGGGGTCGCTCCGGCAGACTTCCCGGACGTGGTCGAACGCGCGGTGCTCCGTGCCTGGGCGGATCTCCAGCTGACAGCCGACCGACGACTGGCCGTCTCCCGGTCCGACGACCGCGACGACCTGGTGACCGGCTTCCGGAAATTGGACGCGAAACTGGCCGACCACGCCCGTCTGCGCGTCGTCCAGGCGTGCGACGGCCGCCGTCCCCGGAGTGCGAACACCCCGGGTGCGGCGCTGCTCAAGCGCGAAGGCGAGAAGAAGAGCCGGCACAAGCCCGTACGAGAGTTGCTGGAAGCCGCCAGGGACACGGTGTCACGGGTCAAGCCGTGCTTCATGATGAGTCCGCTCACCGTGAGTCGTTTCCTGCCGCCCGACTTCGTCTTCGACGTGGTGATCTTCGACGAGGCATCGCAGGTGCTGCCGCAGGACGCCATCAACTGTGTCTACCGCGGCCGGGCACTGATCGTCGCCGGCGACCAGAAGCAGCTTCCGCCCACCGCGTTCTTCTCCTCGGCGGACGACGACGAGGAGGACGTAGAGGACGAGGAGGCCCCGGACAGGTTCGCTTCCGTGCTGGACCTCTGCAAGGCGAGCGGGCTGCTGGAGAGCCTGTCGCTGCGCTGGCACTACCGCAGCCGCCACGAGGACCTGATCGCCTTCAGCAACCGGGAGTTCTACGACGAGTCGATGACCACCTTCCCGGGGGCTCACGCCGAGGGGGACGACGTCGGCGTCGCCTTCTACCGCGCTGCGGAAGGCGTTTACCGTTCCGGTGCCGCCGCTCGGAACAACCCGGGGGAGGCGGCGGAGGTGGCCCGCCGGGTCATCCACCACTTCAGTACGCGTCAGGGCAGATCGCTCGGTGTGGTCGCACTGTCCCAGTCCCAGGCTGTCGCGATCCAGGACGCCGTGGACGCGGCACGGCAGAGGCGGCCTGACCTCGACGCATGCTTTTCCGAGGACCGGCTGAACGGATTCTTCGTCAAGAACCTGGAGAGCGTGCAGGGCGACGAGCGGGACATCATGATCCTTTCCGTCGGCTACGGCCCGGACGCCCAGGGCAAGTTCTCGAAGAACTTCGGCCCGATGAACAAGGCCGATGGCTGGCGCCGTCTGAACGTCGCCGTGACCCGAGCGCGCTACCGCGTGGAGGTCGTGGCCTCGTTCGAGCCGGGTGAGGTGGGAGACACCGGTAGCAAGAGTTTCCGGCACTTCGGCCGCTACCTGCGGTATTCGCAGAGCGGTCCGTCCGTGCTTTCCCAGGAGTCGGTGGACCCGGACGCCCAGCCGGAGAGCCCGTTCGAGGAATCCGTACTGGCGGTGCTCCGCAACTGGGGCTATGACGTACAGCCCCAGGTCGGTGTAGCCGGCTACCGCATCGACCTGGGCGTCCGGCATCCGGACCGGCCGGGCCTGTACGCGTTGGGCGTGGAGTGCGACGGCGCCATGTACCACTCCTCGAAGGCCGCCCGCGACCGTGACCGTCTGCGTGAAGGAGTGCTGCGAGGGCTCGGCTGGGAGCTACACCGGATCTGGGGCACCGATTGGTACCGCGACCGCTCCGGGGCCGAAGCCCGGCTTCGTGCTGCTGTCGAACGCGCGGTGGCCCTCGCCAGGACGAGCACCCGTAGCCCGCGCGTGGTCGCAGGCAGCTCGGCGGGACCTGAAGCACCGTCGCTGACGGTGTCGTCGCCGCGAGCCGAACCGCTGAGCGGGCCCGCACGGCGGCCCTCTTCGGCTCGTGGGACCGGAACGAGGGCCGTCGGCGCCCCCGCTCCCTCCGCGCGGCGGAGCGGAACCGTGCCGGCTCCGCGACGCGACGAAGCCGCCCCTGTCACCCGGTACCCGGTGACAGCACTGGCCGAGACGTCCCGTCGCCGCGTCGAGAACGAGCTTTCCCAGATCCGTGAGTACCTGAGGCAGCCGGAACCCCTGGACACCGCCACCGACTACCGGGTGCGCGCCGACAACCGGCGCCACTGGGAGAAGCGGTGCGCGCAGCTCAAGGAGCGTGCCACCTTCCTGGAGGCCCTTCTCAGGGCGGTGCCCTCCACTCCACGCGCAGCCGGCGGCCAGATGGTCGCCCCTGGCCGCTTGGTCGGCCTGACCTTCGGTGGGTCGAGGGACGTCGAGGAGTGCGAAATCACTTCTCAGAGTCCGGCGACGGAGGAGGGCGAGGTGCTCAGCCCGTTCACGCCTCTCGCCGTTGCCCTGCTGTGGTCCACAGCAGGCTCCACGGTCGAGTACGAAGACGGCTCAGGGAAGCGGCGGACCGCCCACATCCGGCACGTTCGCGACTGAAAGGCCGTATGCCCCGCAGGACCGGGCGGCTGAGTCACCCCGAGACTTTCCTGTCTCAGGGAGGCTCAGCCGCCCGGTGTGTTCATGAAGTGGGCATGTGCATGAGTGGTTCGAGGAACGGGCTAGGACGGCCGTGCCAGAAGATGGCGAGGCTGTCCCGGGACCGGGTGGCCGCGACGAAGAGCAGAGAGCGGGCCCGCTGGAGCTCGCGCCGGTAGCGGACGGCATCGTCGCTCCGTAGGCGGTTGACCGCTTCCCGAGGCACGAGCCCGTCCCGCACTCCCGCGATGACCATGCGCTGGTACTCGAGTCCCTTGAAGCGGAACATCGTGCCGATGTGCACGCCTTCGTCTCCCCGGGGGCCCTCGGGGCCGATCTCGACGGCCTTGATCCCCTTGTGGGCGAGCAGGGTGTAAGCCAGCTCGCTCGCCATGGCGTTGGTCGGAACGCAGACGGCGATCTGCCCGGGCGGTGTCGGCAGGGCGATCCAGTCGGCGAGGAGCGTGGCGATCGACTCCTGCTCGGCCTCCCAGTTGTCGCAACCGTGCAACTGCGGGAGGCTTCCGGTCAGGACGGACCTGTACCCGGCCAGGTCCTCGGTGCTGCCGTCCAGGTCGTCGAAGCTCTCGCCGCTGAGTACGCCGAGTGCGGACCCAAGGATCTGTCGTGTCGTCCGGTAGCTCAATGTCAGCTTGGCCGAGCGGCCGCGGATGTGGACACCGAGGCTTCCCAGCGTGACCTGGTTGCCGTAGATGCGCTGGTGGGTGTCGCCCACGAGGAAGATGTCGTTGGCGGTACGCGGCGCCATCGCCCGGAGCAGCTTCCAGTGCGCGGCCCGCAGGTCCTGTGCCTCGTCGACGACGATGTGCTGGAATCGGTGCCGCAGCCAGCCCGCTGACCCGGCCTGAAGATGGATGTTGTCAAGACCACCCGCCTCCTCCCGCTGACGCTCGACGGCCTGGATACGCCGCTCGCGGTCCATCTCCAGCCGCGCGGCGCGCTCGGCGACCTGTTCCCAGGTCTGCCGTCCGAGGCGGTCGAGCCGCTGGGTGAACCGCTCCGCGAGCTGCCAGATCTCGGCGCGCTCTGCCCGTGCGATGTTCTTGCCCCGGCCGGCTCGGCGCGCACGGAAGTATTCGGTCCGGGAGACGACGGCCTGGCCCAGGATGACCTGCGACCACTCGTCGTGCAGGAACTGGGCGTCCCACCCGGTTTCACCCAGCTCGTCGAGCATGGCACGCCACTCACGGAGAGCCTGGCTCTCGTCGAGCGTCTGCTTGGCGCTTCCGGGCTCGGCCTCGCGTACGACGCGCAGCGCGAGTTGATCGACGTGGCTGATCTCCACGCGCGCCAACAGCTCCTCGCCACCCAGCTGGAGGAGACGGGACCTCAGGTCGGCGGCAAGGTTCTTGTTGTACGTGGTGAGGAGGACTGGCTTGTTGCGGCCAGGAGGCAGCCGGTCCACCAGGTGCTTGACCCGGTGCAAGGCCACGATGGTCTTGCCGGTGCCAGGCCCGCCCCCCACCCGGGCCGGACCCGAGTACTCGCGTTCGACGAGCCGGGACTGGGTCGGGTGGAGGAATACCTTCCACCGACCGAAGTCGCCGCCCTCCAGGGCTTCTCGTAGCGCCTCGTCCGTCGTCGTGACCATGGTGGCGGGCCGCTCGGCGGCGGCCCGGAAGTCGTCGGTGTCGACGGGGTCCGGAGCGGAGACGGGACTGGTGATCTGCTCCAGTACCGCGTCGTACGACGCACCGTCGTGGAGTGCGAGCAGGACTTCCGAGGTGAGCTGAGGGGCGTACTCCGCCAGGCCGAGAAGCTGATCCTCGGTGGTCAGAGTCCGGACGACCGGTACGAGCGGTCCCGCAACGCCGAGGTCGGTGAGCTGCTCGTCGGAGAACGCGGCGAACAGAGGGACGGGGGTGGGCGCGGGCGCCGGGACGGGCTCGGCCGGAGGGGTGACGTTCCTGGGAGCCGCCGCTCGGCGAAGGACGCTCTCCTCGACGATCTGGAGGTCGACGTACTCGATACCGCCGGTGATCCGGTTGATGCCGTACGAGAGTCGGTCGAGCTTCTCGTACGCCTCCTTGCGGTGCTTGACGGAGACGATGAGCCAGTCGGTGTCCGCCAGACGCAGCAGCAGGACCCTGTACTCGTCGTTGACACGGGCCGACCAGAGTCGGTCGTGGCCCTCCAGCTGCTTCAGCCGCAGGCCCCGGAGAAGGGGATTCTCCTTGAACTTGTGCTGGAAGTCGTAGATCGCACCCTTGACCGCACGCGGCAGTCTGAGGATCTCCTTGTCCGCCTTGTCGAGCAGACGCAGGGTCACGCCTGTGGTCGTCATCGGTGCTGGTCTCCGTCGTTCGTGTCCGTGTCTTCGCCCTCTGCCGTGGCAAGGAGGCCCTTGATGTCTTGGGGGGTGCAGGAGGCGGCTGTGCGGATCTGCCAGCCCGCCGAGGCGAAAGCCCTGTCCCGGTCCTCCGCATCGTGATCCCGTTCTCCGTCGACCGGGCGGTGGGCCGTCACCACGGCGATCCGAGCGGAGGGCCAGGCGAGTTCGGCCATCCAACCGTGCTCGTCCAACTCGTAGCCGGCTTCCGGCGGTACCACGCCCAGAGCGCGGAGCCCCTGGCTGAGGGGGAGCAGGCCGGGTTCATCGGGGTCGAGGAACTCCAGTACCTGCTCCCAGTCGGTGTCATGAACCGTATCGGAGGGCCGGGCTGACCCAGATGTGGGGACGACTGGGGCAGGCTCTTCCGCGAGGCCTTCGGCGGGGCTCGCCGTAACGGCGGCCGGCTGCTCGACCCGCTGTGACTCGAGCCAGCCCGACCCCCCGGTGACGGCGAGGCCGTCGGCGGTGAAGCCTTCCAGCAGGCTGGTCGTCAACTGGACACTGTCACCGCCTCCGTGCTCCAGGAACTGCAGCACATTGCTCCAGTAGAGCCAGCCCTGCCAGCGTCGCTTGTGCGCGGACTCGTCCGAGAGGGCCCGGTCGCTGTCGTCGAGCAGGGTCAGCGCGGTCCACACCGGCGGCCGGTGCCGACCGTCCGCGGCAGCGGTGACCACACATCCTGCGGCGTCGACCGCGGAGAGCAGCTGCACCGGCCCCTTGGGCCCCTGCGGGGCGCCGCCCCGCAGCGCCGTGAGTAGTTGTTCGCCGACCGCTTGAGGATGCAGTGCGGCGATCCGGGCTCCGGCGCCCAGTAGCCCTGCGACGGCGGCCTCGGCGCGCTGCTGCCACAAGGAAGCGTCCGGGGTGCGCAGATGGGCGATCAGAAGGTCTGCCGGATTCACCCAGAGGTTCGCGGACAGCTCGCCGGGCAGGCCGCCGTGCACGCCCGCGTAGTAGTCGCGGGCACGCTTCTGGCCCTGCTCGCCGTACGGCACCCAGACTGGGTGTTCCGGCCCCGTGCTCGCGTAGCCCGTGTCACGGACTCGGGTCCGCCAGTCCTTCACGTCGTAGTAGGTGAGCTGGAAGACCCGTACTCCGTCGGCACGCAGCCGGGTGCGCTTGGCTGCGTCGTCGGCCAGCCTGTCCTTGTGCTTGGGGCCGGCATGGAACTCGTATCCGTCGAGGTAGAGCGCGATCCGCGGACCGGGTGCGTCGGTGCGCTCGAAGAGGACGTCAGGCCGGGTGCCGTCGAGGACCCGCTGCTGGGAGACGCGCCAGCTGACGGTGGCTCCGTCGATGCCGGTCAGTCGCAGGTCCAGCGAGTACGTTCCGGCCGTGGTCGTGTAGGCGTCCGCGCTGGCCTTGGCCGAGGGCTGCTTCGCCCATTCGCCCAAGGTCTCCAGGAACATGACCTCGAGATCGCTCTCGGCCTGCCGCTCCAGAGGGATCTGGTGGGTGGCCGCCACCGGTGAGGTGGCCCAGTCGCCGCCGTCGGCTCCCAGCAGCTCGTCGAACATCTGCCGGACCTCGTTGCGGCTGACCTTGTCGTAGTCGCCGGCCGGTACGCGGCGCAGCAGGCAGCGGTGGCAGCCGTCGAGGCCCTTCTCGATGCACGGGCAGCTGTCGATCACCTCGCGGGCCTTCAGCAGCACTTCGCGGAAGCCGTCGGAGGTGGCGAGCCGGTGCAGGTAGCCGGTGCCGCCCGGCAGCCGGTCGTACACGACGAGGAAACGGCGAGGCCATTCCACGTCGTTGCCGTCGGGCATGGACGCGGCAGTGATGTCGATGTGGTCCGGGTCGCCGCCGTAGCGTGCGGCGATGCCCACGAACAGGGCGGCGGTGAAGGACGCGAGGCGTTCCTTGACACGGGCGACCGACGCGGGAAGCAGGATACGGACGGCCTCGGTGGTCAGCTCGTGGGCCAGGAGCAGGGGAACGTCCTCACCCTTCCCCTGGCCTTCCGGGGTACTCGTGCGGACCTTGCGGCGCGGGCACCACAGCTGGTGGTGAGCGCTGGCCCTGGTCGCCGCGGCAAGGGATTCGGTGAGTGCGTCCTGGTGGTGATCCACGACCGGGCGCCCCTCGGAGGTGGCGCCGCCGCAGCTCGTGCAGACGTAAAACGGATTGATCCGTACGTCGGCGCCGGCGAGGGGCACGGTGCTGCTGCCGTCCTGGCGGTCGAGGCCCAGGTTCAGCGTGCGCACCACCGCCTGGCGGGTGAAGTCGACGCCGAAGACGGCGGTGTCGTGGCGCCAGGAGCCCATGGCCAGGTGCACCGGGTCGATGTCCACGGTCGTGAGGCCGGCGTACCTCTTGCTGTCGCGCTCGTCCTTGTCGTCGCGGACCCGGGCGTCGTCCCGCTTGTCGCGCGACATGACCCGCTTCGGTTCGAGGACGCGCTGGACACAGCCGGCGTCGGCGATCTCCCGGCCGCCGCACCGGGGGCAGGGCGAGGCATCGGCCTGGGCGTTCTCCGTACGGACGTAGCCGCAGGCGGGGCACAGCCGCCACACCGACCAGGCGCGACGCTCCGGACTGCCGATGTCGAGGGCCCGGACGACGTGCTTGTAGCCGTTGACGTAGAAGCTGTTTCCGGGCGCAAGCTCGGACAGCGCGGACCGGCGTGAGCGTTCGTAGTCCCGGACCTCGCTG
Organism: Streptomyces sp. NPDC058052; assembly: GCF_042885515.1. Taxonomy (NCBI): domain Bacteria; kingdom Bacillati; phylum Actinomycetota; class Actinomycetes; order Kitasatosporales; family Streptomycetaceae; genus Streptomyces; species Streptomyces sp. NPDC058052. Next base: position 11,209 of record NZ_JBHVRX010000004.1, read on the forward strand.
TGGTAGGTCTTCTTGGCCCCGTCGGTTTCGGGCTGCTCGGTCCAGTAGAGGGTGGCCTCCAGCTGCGTGGTGGTGTCCGAGAGGGTGTAGTTGGGCAGGAGACCGAGCTCGACGAGGGCCCCGTGGGCGCTGGTCTGGTTCAGGTCGCGCAGCAGGTTGCCCGTCGCGTTGCGCTCGGCGCGCAACTCGCGCCATTCGCGTTCCTGCTCGGGATCGCTGCGCACGAGCTGGTCCATCGCCGTGTCGATGGCGTGGATCCGGCGCCGGAGTTCCTCACCGCGGCCCGTCCATTCCTCCTCGGCCTCCTGGAGCGCGCGCACGATGCCACCGCACGCGTACGTGCGCAGCTCCTCGGCGGCCTGCTCGGAGACCCCGGTGTCCGGCCGGCCGGGGAGGGAGGGGAAGAGGTCCAGGAACGATTCGACGAGCACGGCGCCATGGGCGAGGGCCGCGTCCGCGAGCTCCTGGCACCAGGCCGTACTGCCGAACAGCGCCGACACCAGGCGCGGCGCGGGCTGCAGCGGCTCACCGTCACTCGTCGTGAGCCGGCCCCGGGCCGCGAGGTCCAGAAGGTGCGCCGTGTACTGGCGGCGCAGGATCTCCACCGCGGAGAGGTAGCAGCCGGGCGGCACGATGTCCCCGGCGATCATTTCCCTCGGCGCGTCCAGGTAGTACAGGTCGCGGGCCCGGCGGCCGCCGAAGGCCACCACCAGGGCGTTGCCCGTCTTGCGGCCGGCCCGGCCCGCTCGCTGCACGTAGTTGGCAGGGCCCTTCGGAAGCGATCCCAGCAGGACCGCGGACAGGTCTCCGATGTCGATGCCGAGCTCCAGAGTCGGAGTGCACGACAGCACGTTTGGGTCGGTGTAGTGGGTGCCGTCGCGGAAGGCCCGCTCCACGCGCTCCCGCTGGGGCCGGGTGAGCATGCCGGTGTGTTCGGCCGTGACCACCCGGAACGTGCCACCCGTCCGGTACAGATGCCGGTAGTAGTCGTCACGGTAGTCGCGCGGCCGGGGGCCGCCGAAGCTGGTGGAACCGGAGGTCGGCACCGTGGCCTGACCCGGTTGCGGTGCGGTGATCTGTCCGCGGCACCGGTACCGCGGACAGGGATGGCCGTACCAGCGGGTCCGCCGGGAGGGATGGACCACCTGCTGCCAGCCGCACGCCTCACAGGTGACGAATGCCTTGTTGACGATGTCGTCCTCGAGCAGCCGCACCTCGATGTGGCCGGGCTGCAGGCCGTAGACCTTCGTCGTCCGGTCCTGTGCCGTCCGCACCGCGAGCAGCCCCTCGTCGACGAGGACGGGCAGCAGCCTGCGGAGGTACTCGCCCGCCCCGGGGGCATCGAGGCCCAGGCACCGGCGTGCCCAGTCCTGGTACCAGCCGGCGCGAGCCGTCGTCGAGTCGAAGTCGGACCTGCCCTTGTCACCCTCGAGCAGGAAGCGCGGCGCGGCCACACTGTCGGGGAACGCCGGCATGCCGTCGGGCCGACCACCCCAGATCTTGAACCGGGTCACACCGGCGTCCTTCATCCACGGCTCCAGCCACCGGTGCCGGACGCCACCGCGAACTCGGACCCGCTCCAGCAGTCCGCGGACGAAGGCGAGGTAGCGCTCGGCCGTCGGCAGTCCGGTGCCCAGCAGCTGACCGGGCAGGGCCATGTGCAGGTCGCGGGCGAGCATGGTGATCCGGTGCTGGTCCTCGATGACGACCTCGGCGGCCGCCGTCCGGGTCAGCTCCAGGGTGCGGCCCTGCCGGGAACGGAGCCCGAATTCCATGACGGTGGCGAAGGCGAGCCGCTCTCCGATGAGCTTCCAGGTCCGCAGGTCGCCCGTGCCCCGCCCGGAGAGCAGCCGGTCCACCCCTGGCTCGTCGTACAGATCGGGCGGGACGACGGCGGCGAGGGCCTGCGGATCCTCGACGGAGTCGAGCACGTTACCGATCAGGTCGTTGAGAGCCGACGGCTTGCCGGACTCGTCCAGGTTGCGCGCGAGGAGCGAGCGCAGCGAGAACGTGAACGACCGGTTCGCCACGTAGCCCGCGCGGTGGGCGGCGTCCTGGGTCGAGTCGTTGAACAGGAGGGTCTTGCGCTCCTCCGCTTCGAGCGCGACCTCCTGCCCGGTGAACAGCTGGGTCACCGTCGCGGCCGCCAGGGCGGCCGGCCGAGTGCCGAGGAAACGCATCGCGTTGTCGGTGTCGCAGGCGGGGCAGCGCTGATCGACGGCGGCTCGGTCGGCGGTCTTCTTCTCGGTGATCGCCAGGACGAAGCTGGCGTCCTGGAGGTTCCCGGCGTCCTGGGCGACCGGCAGCCGGTACGTACCCTGAGCACCGTCCAGGATCAGCGCCGGCGACTGTCCACCCCCCGTCGCCGGCCGGGACTGGCTGACCGCCGCCAGCGTGTCCTCCTGCTCCGCGGCCGTGGCGGCGATGAAATAGCGGACCCGCCGCTTCTCCCGCCCCACGCTGGCGCGCCAGATCTTGTCGTGGGCCATCACCAGCTGCTGGGGATCAGCCTCCGGCGAGATGGCCGCCCAGCCGGAGCGGCCGCAGTTGCGGCAGTACACGGCGGGCAGCCTTATGCTCGCCTGTCGCACGGTGGTGTCCGCACCGATCGCCGACTGCGCGCGATGAGAACGCGTCACGTGCCCGATCTGACCGGCTTCGGGCTCCTCGTCGCCCTCAGGGGGCGTCGCGGGCAGCGCAGAGCGCCGAGCGCGATCATCCTCGTACCAGTGGAACTCGGGCTTGCCGGGGCCGACTCCGCGCACGATCCGGCCCACCGGCCGGACCCACAGGTGGGTCTCCACATGAAGCAGGGGCCGCGGGTGGCGCTCGTCCGACTCCGGATCGCGGGCGGCCGACAGCAGGGCGACGAACCGCGCGAGCGCGGCGAGAGCGAGGCGGGGATTCTCCCGGGCGGTCCGGCCCCAGGCGTACCCGAACCGGCCGAGGCGGTCGCGGAGCTCCCATTCGCTCAGCGGATCCCCGTCGAGAAGGGACAGTACCCCCTGAGTGAAGTCGTGCTGCTTGAGCAGCCGTCCGATCTCGAAGGCGGACAGGCCCTGCTGTCCCAGCATCCGTGCCGCCAGGGCGTTGAGATCGAGCTTGTCCGGACGCGACACCACATCGGGGCCGCCCGAGCAGGCGATGACCTCCTCGGGCGAAGGCGGTTCGGGCAGCCCGTAGTTCACCGGCCCGGTGAATTGCTCGGGCGTCATCCGTTCCTCGCCCACCAGCGCGTCAGAGGAGAACGGCATCCCGAAGACCTGCGCCGCCACCTCCAGAATGGAGCCGGGGCCGGCCCCGGGGCCGGCCTCACCAAGGGTCGCCGAGGTCGCCACCGGGCAGATCGAACCGAGGGGACGCCCGGGCTCGCTCTGACCCGTGGTCATCGCCAGCCGGCGCAGCAGCATGGCGACGTCCGTGCCCTGCGCCCCGTCGTAGGTGTGGAACTCGTCGAGCACCACGTATTGGATCCTGGAGTCCTGCCACAGCGCGCGGTCCTCGGTCCGCTGGAGCAGCAGATCGAGCATCTTGTAGTTCGTGATGAGCAGGTCGGGCGGCGACTGCCGCATCTCCTCGCGCCGCGTCATCACCCGGCGGAAGTCGGTGTCCGGTCGGTCGCCGATGTAGAGCCCCGCCGTCACCTGGGCCAGGTCCGGCTGCGCGAGATAGTCGCCGATGCGGCTTGCCTGGTCGGTGGCGAGCGCGTTCATCGGATAGAGCAGCACGGCCTTGACCCCGGTCCGGCCGAGGGCCTTCTCACGGCGGCAGTGGTCGAGGACGGGCACAAGGAACGACTCGGTCTTTCCGGAACCCGTGCCCGTCGTGACCAGCGTCGGCAGGGCGGGCCCGTGGAGCGTGCTCAGCCGCTCGTACGCCTTCGCTTGATGCCGGTACGGGGTGAATCCCGGGTTCCACTCCAGGTGCTTCTCCCAGCCGGCACCGGCCTTGTGGAAGGGGGTCCTGATCCGCAGATAGGGACCGCGGAACATTCCGGTCTCGGGATGCTCCAGGAACCGCTCCAGCGCCCGCCGGGTGTCCTCGTCGGTGAGCGCGTACGTCGTCGTGAGGTACTGGGTGAGACTGCCCCGCAGCTGCGCGGCGGCCAGCGTGGGCCTCACGACGTTCTCCTTCGTTTCGTCCCAGGTCGGTGAGCTGCGTCAACGGTATACGGAGCCGCCGACATCGCTCCTGGCAATGACTGATCGCGAATGATTCAGGCCAGCGACAGGCCGGTGCCTGGTCATGGCCGTCCAATGCACCGTCCGGCGGTGGCTGACTCACGTACAGTCACCGGATCTTTGGGGCGATGGTGGGGGAGCGGTGCACATGACCGGGGCGGGACGTCCTTATCCTGTCGAGGAGCTTCTGACGGCGGTGAACGCCGAGATCCTCGCCGAACTCCGGAACGACGCCGAGGGCGCACCAAAGGCTGATCTCTCCAAGGGGCGGCTTCTCTCGCACTCCGGAGGGATGCGCGAGTACCTCTTCGAGTGCCGCACGTGGCAAGACAGCCTGGACGGTGCTCCCGTCCTCGCCCGGCCGTCCCGTTCCCGGAAGGCGTGGGACCCGGCTGAGGCATCTCGCGCTCCGGACGGGACCGTACGGCTCGTGACGAAAGCCGACCTCGGGGCCTCGCCCCAGAACATCCAGATCCGGAAGGACGACTCCGCGAACTGGGCCGCTCTGGCCGAGCGCCTGGAGACGGCCGGCAGCCAGGACAGCCCCATCGACGCGGACCACGCGGGCTGGCTGGTCGGCCGGGGTACCCCGCGCACCGGCCGTGCCGAGAACCCGGGACAGTGGGTGGCGAACTGGGCCGGGCTCCAGCTGAACCCGCGTCAGCGTGACGCCGTCGCGCAGGCCCTCGCCAGTGAGGTGCTGTTCCTGTGGGGGCCGCCCGGCACCGGAAAGACGGATGTCGTCGGCCACATCGTCGAGGGCAGCTTCCGCCAGGGACTCAAGGTCCTCTTCCTGGCCCCCACGAACGTCGCGGTGGACCAGGCCCTGGAACGGATGTGCTCCCTGCTGGAGCACGAGGAGGGCTTCGCCGAGGGAATCGTCCAGCGGGCCGGGCCCATCGTCCTGCCGTCGCTGCGCAGCCGCTACGGAGACCAGGTCGACCCGGCCCGGATCGCCGCCCTGCTCGTGGAGAGCATCGACCGGCAGATCAGCACGGCGACCGACCAGCTCAAGGGAGCGAGGGCGGCGCTGGCCCTGCACGACCGTGTCCGGGACCTGGAGACGGACCTGGCCGCCGGCACGAAGGAGATGGCCGAAGCCGGCCGTGACCACGCCACCGCAGCTCGATCGGTGGCGGCCGCGGACACCCTGGCAGCGCAGTTGCGGCAGAAGATGGAGAAGGTGGGGCCACCGGCCGGATTCCTCGCGGAGCGCAGAGCGGCGAAACTGCGCGAGCTCCGGTTCGACCTGGCGCATGAGGAGGACGAGGCGACGCGGGCCAGACAGGACGTCGCGCGCGCGGCCCGTCGCCACACGGCGGGCGAGAAGCAGGCGGCCGAGGCCCGCCGAGCCCTCTCCGCGGCCAAGGCCGCCGTCGTAGGGATTCCGCCCAGACAGACCGTCGCCGAGTCCGCCGCCTCTCTCCAGGCGAGACTTGACGAACTCGGGCGGAAACGCAAGCAGATCCAGGATGAGGTTCGCTCCCACTGCCGGGTGCTCGGAGCGACCGTGGCCAAGGCCGTCCAGTCGAGGAAGCTGCTCGACGAGATCGATGTCGTGGTGATCGACGAGGCCGGGATGGTCAACCTGCCGTCTGCATGGTTCGCCGCCGGTCTCGCCCGCAAGCGGGTGATCGTGGCAGGCGACTTCCGGCAGCTGCCCGCCGTGACCAAGGGCGACGGTGACCGGGAGGCGAGCGAGGAGGAGCGCGCCCACTCCCGCGAGTGGACGGCGCGGGACGCCTTCCACGCCGCCGGCCTGGTCGATCCCTCCGGTCGGGTACGCCAGGACCCTCGCCTGGTGGCGCTCGACACCCAGTACCGGATGCGGGAGCCGATCTGCGCGGTCGTCAACGAGGTGGCGTACCCCGACGCACCGCTCAGGACCGGGCGCGGCGACACCAGCCGGCTCCCGTTCGCACCGCTCATCGACTCCCCGGTGATCCTGATCGACACCTCCGGCCGCCGGATCCCCGGCGGCGGCCGCAAGCCCCACATGACGAACGCCGTCCACGCCGCCGTCATCCATGAACTGGTCCGAGGGCTCCAGTACGAGGGAATCCTGCCCGGCCGCAAGTGGCAGGACGTCCCGGAGGGGGAACGGGCGACCGACCGGCTCGCCGTCATCTCCCCGTACAGGGAGCAGGTCAAGGAGCTCAAGAGCAGCCTGGCCCACCGGTTCGGGGAGGACTACGACGGCCTCGTCGACACCGTCCACCGCTTCCAGGGCAGCCAGCGCCCCGTCGTGCTCCTCGACACGGTGGCGGGCGCAGGAAAGGACCCCGGCTTCTTCTACAGCGGAACGGGTCTGTCCTCGCAGACCTGCCGCCTCCTGAACGTCGCCCTCAGCCGGGCCCAGGACCACCTGGTCGTCGTGGCGGACGTCGCCTTCCTGCGCAAGCACCTGGCCCCGCACAGCGAGGCACTCGCGATGGTCGACCATCTGGAGGCGCACGCGCAGACCATCTCCGCCGACCAGCTGATCCCGATCCGCGACGCGGATCAGCTGGCCACGCTGTCGGAGGAGGAGCTGGCACGGCCGGCCTTCTTCGAGCACAGCGAAGTCCTGGAGGCAGTGGCGTGGGACGTAGAGCGGGCGCAGCGCGGCATCGAGCTGTACTCGGCGTTCATGGACCCGTCTCCGGTCCGCTGGTGGGCCGGGATGCTCGCGCCCAAGGTGGCTGCCGGGCTCCGGGTCACGGTCTTTACCCGCCCGCCGGAGGAGCAGCAGGAACCCACCCGCGTGGCACGGCACCGGGAGCTCGTCGGGCAGCTTGAGGCCGTCGGCTGCCGGGTCGAGTTCCGTGACCGCATGCACGAGAAGGTCCTCATCCTGGACGGTGCGGTCCTGTGGCACGGCTCGAAGAACCTGCTCGCGAACATCGGGCCGACGGACCTGATGATGCGCTACACCGACCCCGCCTCCTGCGACCGCGTACGGCGGCTGATGGAGCGCACGCGCATGGAACGTCCGGCGCGCGCACCATGGCGTCCTGCCGAGGAGACCGCACCGGTGCCCCAGGTGCCTGCCCCGCGAGCCGAGGCGCCGACCGGCAAGGTGTACCCGGGGCTGATTCGGGACGGTCGCCTGTATCTCAAAGTCCCGTACGCGGAGAAGGACGAGGCGAAGAGCCTGCTGAGGGCCAGGTGGGACAAGGAAGCGGGGCACTGGTGGGTCGATGCGTCGCGGGTCAGCCGGGAACAGGCCGCGCGCTGGCTGCCGTAGTCGCCGCTACCGGGCGCTACGCGGTACCCCGGCCGTCAGGCGTTTGCGGCCGATGTAGCCGATGCGTACGGCCCTCCTAGGTGACCACCCTCAGATGGATGCGTCCGGGCCTCGGCCGGAACCGGGTGTGGAGGCTGAACAGCCGCTTGGTCCCGTCGGTGTCGGTGAAGTTGCACAGTCCGAGGTTGATCCGGGTGTCACTCCTACTTCGGGGTGGAACCGGAGTGGACATGCGTCGAGCCGACGGTTCCCGCGGCGAAACTCGGCAGCCGGGGTGGTGTTCTGAAGCCCGAGCGACCGTACCTGTCGTTCGGGGAGGCCGGAGGAACGGTGTCGCTCTGGAACGAGCCGACGGGCACGGCGCTCCAGATGCCCGCCGAGCAGGTACGCCTGGTTCCCGCGGCCGACGGCCGGGTCCGGTGCACCTTCTCGTACGAGCGCGTGCCGAAGGACGACTGACCTCTATCAGCCCAGGGAACCCTGGTCGGGCTCGAAGAACGACATCTGGTCCTCGACCAGGGGCTGCCTCGACGTGCCGACGCCCGGGGGAGAGGCTCGCGTCTCGGCCGATGGCGACGGGGACTCCTCCCCGCGGCGCGTTCCGTGACGGATCTGTCGAGCGTTCGCGGCACCGGGCAGGTCAGTACGCCGCCAGGTAGACCCGCACGCGATCCCCCGAAACCGCGCCGATGTGGATCTCGATGCCTTGGATATGGCGGCGCCTTGAGTCGCCGACGCAGGGCGGACACGCACTTGTCGTCCGAACGTTCTTGAGCTCTTGCGGCGGAGCGAGATCGAGGTGCTTGAACCCCTCCCCACTCAACGACGAGGACGACGGACCTTCCACGGTCAGCGGGTCGTCAGGGTGCAGGTCCTCGGTGATCGCCTCCGCGGTCTGCTCGCTCGTGACGAAGGACAGCAGGTAGACGTTCTCCTGCGGCTGGATCCGTACGGCACCCTTCACCTCCGTCGCCCCCTGGGGGATCTGGATCTTCATGAACGCCGCTGCCTCCGGGGCGCCCGCTCCCTTCTCCCAACTGGGGGAGGGAGCCGTGCGCGTCACGTGGTCCGAGGACGCGGACGTACAGCCGCCAAGTGTCAGCCCTGCGGCGAGAGCGGCCGCCGGGACCAGCGGGAGGGCTCTTGAGGTGCGGCGGGACTTCATCGGTTCTTCTCCTCGCCACGGGACACGTCGCCCCGGGTGCCTTCGCGTCCCTGGTCCTGGGGAGCGATGGTCGGGGGTGTGGAGCCGTCGAGATCGTGGTGGTGGGTGGAGCTGCCACCCTGCATGTCGAATTCCCGGCCGAAGCCGACCTTGTGCAAACGGCCCATGTCGTCGTCCGAGATGTTGACGAGGCCGTCGAGGAAGGGTGTGGACTTGCCGGGGTCCCAGTTGTAGCGGTCCCAGACGTTGACCTGGTAGTCGAGTGAGACCCTGGGGGCGCCGCCGTGGGTGTCCGGGGTGACGGTGACGAACCCGGAGACGTTGTGTGCGTTGGAGCCCACCGCGTGGAACCACTCGTCGCTGCCCAGGGTGCTGTGCCTGGTCCGGCTCTCGACCGGGACGACCACGGTCTCGGTGCCCCCGGCCTTGTGGAATTCCTCCAGTGCCTGTCGTCGCCAGGCATCTTGGTTCCGGGCGACATGCTGGTCCTGGATCTCCGACCGGAAGCCGAGGTCGTCGGCCAGTATCCGGTCCACGTCCAGGTCGAGGGTTTCGCCGGTGCCCCGCAGGTAGTGCAGCATGTTGCGGGAGGCTCCGGTCTGTCCGATGGCGTCGCCGGCCGTCGCGATGCCCAGGGCTCGCGCGTGGAACCACAGGTCCTCGGGAGTGGGTTCTTCCGTGTCGAACCGGCCGGAGCCGGGGTCGGGGGAGCGCCACTGGTACCGCGGGTCCATGACGCCGGCCGCTCGGAGTTCGTCGCCCTTCTCCTTCAGCAGGATGCCACGGGTGACCGGGTCGAGGCTCTGCCACCAGGCGGGGACGTCCTTGCGGTCCTTGGGCATGTTGGCGGCCTTGCCGGCCTCCTCCAGGGAGGGGTAGGGGCTGGCCTGGGGGTTCCGGTTGAAGCCGTTGAAGGTGCCGTCCATGGGGTCGGAGTCGAGGACGGCGGCGTCGAGGGCGAGGCGGATGCCGTCGTCGGCGTCGGTGACCGCCTTGACCGCCTGGACGAGCTTTTCGGCCCACTCGTTCGCCTGGGTACGGGCGGTCTGCTGGAAGTCGGGGTCGTGGACGTAGGCCGTGCGCTCGGTCTGGGTGAGCCGTTCCGTGTCGAAGGCGACCGTGCCCTGGTCGGAGACGCGCATGCCGGCCTTGACGGCGTCGTCACGGATCGCCTTGAGCCGGTTGCGGAGGTCGGTGAGCTGGGTGTGCGCGTCACGCAGGACGCGCGCGACCGCCTTTGCCTCCTTCTGCGCTCCTTGCAGTTCCTTGAGCGTGACGGTGAACCTGGCGTTTGCGGCGTTCGCACTCAGCCCGATCCAGGACTCGCCGAGCGAGACACCGTGGACGTCCTTCTCGTATCGGTCCTCGAGCGCCTTGAACTTGGCGGCCATCTCCTCCCACGTGCCCGCGGCGGCGGTCAGCGTGGACAGGTCGGTGCTCATGGCTTCGTGATAGGTCGGCATGACTCCCCTGAGACCGGTCTGGCGGCCCGTCAGATGCCTTGGATCCGCGACTGGTGGGCCAGTCGCGCGGCGATGTCGAGTTCGTTGTTCTGCATGCTGATGCCGGTCGCGCTGAGGGCCTGCTTCTCCGAGGACAGGCGTCCGAGCAGCATCTTGACCTGCTTCTCCCACGTCTCGTGGGCTCGCTTCAGCGCGCCGGAGGTGTCCCACCCGTGGCCGTCCTTCGCCCCGAACGCCCTGGCCGCGTCCTTCGTGGTCTCGGCCGCGTGCTTGCCGTCCCTCGTGACCCCCGGCTCCAGGTCGTCGTCGATCGCCTTCGCCGCCGCCTTCTTGGCCGCTGGGCTGGAGGCCAGGTCCGGCTTGCCGGCACCGCCACCTCCCGCCGCCGGAGCGAGCTGGTTCAGCCGCATCGACGCGGACGGCCCGGCTGCCGCGCCCGCCTTAATCTGCTCCCATTCGTCCCAAGCCATGCTTCTCCCCCGTTGATGGTCCCTCAAATAACTTACGGAACGGTGGCCGCGTACAGTAAGTGACATCGGGTCAGAGGGTGTTGGAGTGGCTGAATTGTGCTCCGGCAGGTGTGCACTCCTCAATGTGCGCGGGAGCAGGCGAGCGGCTCTTGTTCGCACGGGGAGCGGCCGCCGGGTCTGGAGCGGATATCCAGGTACGGGCCTGGAACCGGATCCGGCCACCCTGAGTGGCCGCCGGATCCGGAACTGAGCGGTCGGCCCCGGCGTCGGGTGGCGCCTGGCTAGGGTGATCAACGCCGTCGCGCCCACGGCGTGGTCCTTCGATCCCCCAAGGAGAAACAGTGCGTCCGCAGTCGCGAATGTGGCCTCTGGTGCCGCTGGCCGTTCTGGCGTCGGCGTGTGCCGCGTCCGATCAGCAGCCGGCCGCGTCCGCGAAGGCGGACGCCGGGCAACACGTGGCCGTGGCGCCGATCAACACCAGCGGAGTGACCGAGAACTCCGTCTGCGAAGCCAGCCTCACCGAGGCGCAGCAGAAGGCCATCGGCGTGTGGGACGCGAAGCCGATGTCCGGTAAGGGCGAATTCAGCTGCTACTTCTCCATGACTCCGGACGAGAACAACCCGGCCGGCTACGTGGTCTCCGTCTTCAAGAACGAGGATGCCCTGCTGGAGACCGCCGACGGCACGGACCCCAGCCCCACGAAGGCCGTGCCGATCACCGTGAAGGGACGTGGTGCGGCCCGCCAGGTCATGTACGGCGACGACTGGCGGGCTTCGCTCACGGTGGACATCGGGGCCGGTCAGTTCCTTTTCGTCGAGAGGTACTCGCCGCCTCACGTGGTGTCCGAACCGGACCTCAACGCTCAGGCACACAAGGTGGCCGAGCAGGTGTTGGCGAATCTGGAGAAAGGCGGCGCCAAGGGGGTGTGACGGCTGGTGCTCACGGTTGTCAGCGACACGAGGTGTCACGCGTGAGGGGACGGCACTCGCCGCCGACGACCGGAATGAACCGGGCGGGTCCGTCACGGTACTCGGCCATCCGGGCCGCATGCTCGGTGCGGATCAGTTCCTCCGCGGCGGAGGAATCACACGCCGGCGTGAGCGCTGAACTCTGCCCAGACGGTCTTGCCGGGGGCGGCGATGCGGGGTGTGGTGCCCCAGCGGGTGGCGAGGGCGGCCACGAGGAGCAGGCCACGGCCGGATTCGGCGTCTGGCGCGGAGGTGGTGAGGGCGGGCATCCGCTCGGTGCGGGTGTCGGTGACCTCGATACGGATGCTCGTGGGGCCGGTGTCGGCGTCGGCGGGCGCGTCGACGGTGAGGCGGAGACGGAAGTCCCGGACGGGGACGTGGCCGTGGCGTACGGCGTTCGCGGTGAGCTCGGCGGCGAGGAGGGTGACGGTGTCGTTGGCGGTCGCGCTGTACGGGTGGCCCCACTCGTGGAGGCGGTGCGAGACGAGACGCCGGGCGAGCCGTGCGCCGCGTGGGGTGGATGTGAAACGCATGTCGAACTCCCGCGCGGGGGCTTTGAATTCGCGCGCGGACTGGGTGGGGTGAGTTGTGGATTCCATGCGGCCAACGGTGGCGTTGCGTGAGTAACGTTGACCAGGAGTGACGCGCGGACGGGTACGGGCTGTACGCGTCGGTGCGGAGGGTGTCGGCGGTACGGGGCGTGACCGGCGGGACGGCCGGGGCGTTGGGTGCGGGAGGCGCGGATCATGGACGAGCGTGAAGTGGAAGCCGGGTACGAGGCCGAGCAGGGGGCGGCGGGCATCCTCCAGGTCTTCGGGCGGCAGTTGAAGCGGTTCCGGGAGTGGGCGGAGCTGGAGCGGCCGGAGTTCGCGGCGATGGCGGGGTACTCGGCGTCGACGATCGCGGCGTACGAGCAGGGGCGGCGGATCCCGCCGGCGAAGTTCATCGACCAGGCGGACGAGCTGCTCGGGGCGCGCGGCATCCTGAAGGAGATGAAGGAGGAGGTCGCGCGGGCCCAGTACCCGGCGTTCTTCCGGGGCGCGGCAAAGCTGGAGAAAGAGGCCGTGGAACTGCACGTGTTTGCGACGAAGGCCATTCCGGGGCTGTTGCAGACCGAGGAGTACGCACGCGCGGTCTGTGCCATGTGGCGGCCGTTGCTGTCTGAGGAGACCGCCGAGCAGCGGGTGACGGCGCGCCTGGCTCGACAGACGATCTTTGCGCGAATGCCGCTGCCCACTATCAGCTTCGTCATCGAGGAGTCGCTCCTGCGCCGCCCGTTCGGAGGACGGGCTGTCATGCGCGGTCAGCTGGAGCAGATCCTCCTCTGTGGGCAGCGGCGCAATGTCGAAATCCAGGTGATGCCGACCGAGGTGGAGGAGCACGCTGGTCTTGAAGGCCCCTTCACCTTGATCGAAACGCGAGAGGGGCGGAGGATCGCCTACGTGGAGGGGTACAAGGACAGCCGTCTGTACACAGAGCGGAAGCCGGTCCGAGAGCTTGAGGAGCAGTACGGCATCCTCAGGGCTCAGGCACTCACTCCGCGCGAGACGCTGGCCCTCATCGAGAAGCTGCTGGGAGACGCATGAACACTGAAGAGCCTGCCGGGACGGTACCTGAGCCGGCCTGGTTCAAGAGCAGTTACAGCACCGGATCGGGCGGCGAGTGTGTGGAGGTGGCGAACGTCGTTGGTTCGACCCACGTCCGCGACTCGAAGAACAAGGCCGGGGCTGTGCTGAGCTTCGACGCGGAGCAGTGGGCGACGTTCGTCGCCTTCGCGTCGCACTGACCTGTACGGCAACGCGGGCCGCGTCAACCTCGGTTGGCGCGGCCCGTTCGTCTTCCTACGCGTCACCCTTCACGGGCGGCGTCCACCGGCCGGCGGCGATCTCCGCGTCGAGCCGAGCGGAGAAGTGCGCGTGCGCTGCCCGCATCTCGGTCTCCCGGTCAGCCTTGTAGAAGGGTGCGGTGTACCCCTCGGGGGGCGGGACGGTGGCCGGGCTGTCCAGGTGATCGAGGAGAGCCAGGTATGTCTCCTTGGTCTGGCCGTAGCCATATGAGAATGAATCACGCGAGATCTTACGGCCGTTGGCGTCGAAGTACATTTCTGATCCGCGTTCGGAAAGCAACGGATACCGAGATTTGTAGATTGCGACGAGTTGATCTGAAGCGATCCCAAGCCAGACAGATACGAGTGCGTCCAGCTCGACAAGCGCGGCGCGGCGCTCGTACTCGCTTCGCAGGGGGGTGTCGTAACGCCAGTCGGCGGCGAGATGTTCGGCGAGTGGCTTGAGGTTAGGCCAGCTCTGAGTCCACCCTTCGTATCCTGGCCACGTGGGGTGGCACAGCTCCTGCCAGAGTGGCGCGTAGGCGTTGGTGAGGCAATTCAACCGAAGCGTACGCAGGAGGAGAGGGTGGGCGAGCGGGTGCTCTGGAGTGGCTGCGGGCAATTTATGTGCGGTTCCGACATCGAGGTGACCGCGCCCCGTGATGCGCAGCAGGTAATCCATCGGGAGTGATGCCCAGAAGCCACATTGGAGAGCGGTCGTTAGGTTGCTTTGCACAAACATTGAGCGTACTGCGTGAATGTGATTGGGGCCTGGCGGGATAATGGCGGCAAAAAGGCTGCGCTCATTGCTTGGCGGGATCATCTCCCGCCAAGCGAGTCGGAAGTACTCGGTGAATGGCCTCCCCTGCCACTTGTCTTGCGCGGCAATATATTCGACTTCCGTTTCGCATCGCACATAGTTCGTCCGCATTTTGGCGGTCTCGCTCAGGGTTGTGAGGTCCCAGGGGGCGTAGTCGTTTCGATGGAGGCATGGCAGATTTGGCTGCTTTTCGAACGGTGTTGCGATGCCGAAGTGGGGGCCCTGCAGGATTACGTCACTGAGTGAGCGTGGGGCCGATGTATCCCATGTGATGCGACCATCCTTCTTCCCGGTCGCCTCGTCGATCCCCCGGCTGATGTAGGGATCCTCTGATCCGAGCCGCAGAGGTGCGGTCGATAGCGATTCGATTGCCCCCTGTTCGTTGCGCGTGATTGGGTAGAGCAAGGGTGTCTGATTCGTCGGAACGGTATCGTCACCTGATAGGCGATTCCATGATTCGAGGATCTCGCCATCGATCATCAAAATTCGCGACTCGTGAGGTCGGAAGTCCCAATGTCCTCGGTGTTTAATTCCGGGCGTTTCTCCGGATCCGTCGTGTTGTAGCGATTCGATGATGGTGGATGGGGTCATAATCCAGCTCATGTTCCTGAATGCTGGACTGTTTGATTCTTCTCCATAGACGTGCACACCGAACTGTGCGCTGTCATTGACTTCGCTAAACAGTAGGAGCTTATTGATGAAATGGGCGTGGAATCTCAGATGAGAGTACGTTGCAGCGCGAAGAGCACCCTCTTTCGTGCCGGCGAAGTGGCTGTCTGGGTGGATGAGGCCGGTGACCCCCTGAGGGGAGAGTGACTGCCAAGTGCGGCACATAAACGCCCTGTAGAGATCGGGCTGTGTCCCTGCGAGTAGAGGGTAGGTAGTGGCGTCACCTAGCATCGCCACTGTCCCGGTATTCATGGTCAATTCACGGAGGAGGTACCTAGTTGTGTGAGAGGTGCTGTCGCCAAGGGTTTCCTGCTTCCGTAGCTGCCACTCGGCTGGGCTCGGCTTCTGCGACAGAACGAACCATGGCTCCAATTCTGCGAGGACCACGTCCTCCTGCCACCTGGGACGGACCCACGGAGGGTTGCCCACCTGCAGGTCGTAGCCTCCGCGCAAAAAGACCTGGGCGTATTCGAGTTCCCAGTGGAAGAAGCCCTGCTGGGCCGCGATGCTCTCGGCTTGAGTCACCCACGGGAATCGTGGCAGCAGCCACTGGAACCGGTCCATGCCCATCAGGTCGGGGAGGGCGTTCTCGTACGGACCCAGAGCGCTGAGCGACTCGAACTCGGCGATCAGAGACTTCGAGGGCACATCCTGCGTCCCCAGCAACGACTCCGCGAAGTCCAGCCAGTCGTCCAGGTTCGCCAGCGGGATCACCGCGCGCCGCTTCTCCGCAATGGACTCCTTGCGGCGGCCCATCCGCCGCTTGGCCACGTCCTCCTGCGTCAGAGAAAGCTGCTTGGCCTCCATACCGAAACCGGGCAGGGCCTCCTCCTCCCAGGACATCAGGACGCCGGCGTCCTCGTCCTCCGCTCCCGAGACGGCCACCTCATACGCAGCCGACTGCTCCGCCAGCTCCACCGCCTGCCGGTACCGGCCGTTCGTACCATCCAGCAGCGACGCCTCCTGGACCGGCCAGAACCACAGCGCGCACCACGCGTCCATCAGCGTCTTCAGCCGCCAGTACGGGGTGTCCACCGCCTCAAGGTCCGCCAGGACCTCCTCGCGCTGGACCGCCTCCACCGGCTGCCGCAGCCACTCCTGCTCCGCACCCCAGACGTCGATCTTGCGGCTGATGTCCCGCTCAGAGATCTCCAGACGACGCACCACCAGCTGCCACAGGTACTCCGCCCGACGCGCGAGCCCCTGGAGCCGGGCCGTCTGCTTCGCGCTCGGCGACTTCGTGATCGCCTTGCGCCAGGCACCCAGCGCCTTCGCCTCGTCCGGGGCCAGCGCCTTTGCCTCCTTCTCGGCCGCGACCGCGCCCCACTCCTTCGCCGGGAGCAGGAAGTGGTGGACCGAGCCGGTCGGCAGGCCCGCCCCCGCATCCGTAAGAGGGAAGCGTTCCGGCGTGGCGCCCAGCCAACCACCCTTCTTCAGGCGCTCCGCGCCGTAGATCTCCCTACGGCCGCCGATCAGCGAGTTGCCCCGCCGCAGGTGCAGGCCGAACCACGGTGCCTCCATGCCCGGGTGCATCGTGTTCAGCCACAGCGAGACCTCGGCCAGCTCCACGGCCGTCGAGTTGAGGTCGACGCCGTACGAGTTGTGCAGCGCGATGTACGCCTTGGCCTTCTGGAGCTCCACCGGGTACTGCTCGGTGTCGATGGCCCGGCCGGTCTCGTCCTGGCGGCGGCGCAGGTACTCGGCCGCGACCTGGTTGATGGCCTCGTTGAGGAACGCGCCCGAGCCGAGGGCGGGCTCGCAGATCTTCCAGTCCAGGAGTTCCCGGGCTTCTGTGACCGTGTCGTCCTGGTCCAGGCGGTGCTGCAACGCCAGCTGGACGGTGACCTTCGTCAGGGATTCCGGCGTGTAGTACGAGGCCGAGGTCTGACGGTCGCGACCCGAGAGACGGTAGACGAACGAGCCCGGGCGGTACCGGACCCGGACGTCGGCGCCCGTCTCCTCGTCCCGGCGGCGCACAAAGACGGAGTCCGCGTACTCGTCGGCCTTCGAGGACGGGATCAGCCAGGAGCCGTCCTTCGGGTCGCCGTTCTTCGCGACCTCGTACAGTTCCTCGCCCGCGATGAATCCCGCGTACGACATCAGCCCCTCGTACACCGCGCCGAGCTGGTTGATGCCGAGCTGTGCGTACGAGATGAAGCCGCCGCGCTCGCCCTTCCTGCCCCGGGTGAGCATCAGCTTGCGCAGGACCTTGTACAGGGTCGCGTTGCGGAGGCGGGTGTCCAGGTAGCGCGGGCCCTCGTCCGAGTCGTCGTCGTGGCGGGGGTCCTTGACCGACTCCGCGCCGATGAGGCGGATCGACTCCGGCTCGAAGAGCTTCGAGTGGAGAGGCTCGAAGCGGAGACCGATGTCTTCGGACTCCTTCTCCGCCACCCCGTGCGTGCGGCGCGGCCGGTAGCCCTCCTGGACCTTGCTGAAGAGCAGGTCCAAGGACTCGTACAGGTACACGCCCTCGCGGGCCTTCTCGCCCACCAGGTCGCGTTCCGCGACGAGTTCGCCGAGACGGCCGAGGCCGTACCCCTGGTGGTACTCGGGGTAGTCGGACGGCAGGATGCCCAGTTCGGGGCGGGCCTCCGCGTACAGGAGGAAGAGGATGCGGTACAGGTAGCGGAGCGACTCGCGGGTGAGCTGCCGAGAGAGTTCGGGGAGTTCCTTCACGTCCTCCAGGTGGACGCCCTCATGGCTGGTGATCCGTTCCAGGACCTCGTTAGCGATGAGTTCGACCGACTCGCGCAGGCCGTCTCGGAGTTCGGACGAGACACCCACCGCGTGCTTCGTGGACTTGTCGACGAGTCCGGCGAGCGGGTTCTCGCCGCCCTCCTCCGGCGTACGCAGCGAGTCCGCGCCGAACAAGGCAGCCAGGGTGTCGAGTTCCTGGCCGTCCTTGGTGTTGTTGCGGTCGAGGGAGGTGTCGAGCGAGGCCGCGAGGTAGCGGCCCTCGCCCCAGGCCGCCCGGTCCGCGAGGACGATCACGCCGCCGGCGAGCAGCAGCACGTACCGGGGTGCGTCCTCGCTCGCGAAGAGGAACGAGGCAAGCTTCGAGCCCGTACGGAGGGAAGAGGACGCGTCCAGCTGTACGGGGGTGAGGAGGCGGCCGGGGCCGTCCGGGTCCAGGGCCGCGTCGGGTTCGGCAGCCCAGCCGCAGTCGACGGCCACCAGGCCGGGTTCGGCGTGCGCGACCGGGATCTCGTACGTGTGGTCGGCTCGCGACACCGTGAGGGTCTGGGGCTTGGCGTCGTAGCCGAGGGCGCGGAGTACGGAGGTGTTGAGGGAGGTCGCGCGCTCGCGCCACTCGGGCGCGTCGTACGTCGTCGCGTCGTCGTGTGCGACCGCCGCCTCCGCGAAGAAGGCGCGGGTACGGAAGTACGGGCGGCGCAGGGCGCGCAGACCCATACGAGGGGTGACCGGGAGGGCCTCCGGGTCCGGCTCCTGCTCGGAGTCCGAGGACGAGGACTTGGCCTCCTCCTCGCGGGTCTTCCAGGCCGCGAGGAGCCCGGACTTGAGGTCCTTCGGGAAGACCTCGGCCAGGTAGTGCGCGGAGAAGTAGTCACCGCGGTTGACCAGGGAGTCGTACGTCATGGGGATTCTCCTAGGCGTGCGCGGCGGAGCCGTGGGCGGAGTCGAGGACGGCCAGGACGCGGAGCATCGGGCGGCCCGTCGTCAGGAGGGAGTCGGCGAGGCGGGAGAGGTCGTCCTTGGTCTCCTCGCCCGCGAGGGTGGCCTGTTCCCACTGGCCGAGGCGGTGGCGGTACTCCTCGATCGGCGCGAGGAGGGCCTTGTCCCACTCCGAGCTGTGGCGCGAGAGGAAGGCCTCGGCGGCCTCCAGGGCGGCGGGGATGCCGGCCCGCAGGCCGTCCACGTCGTGGGGGTGCAAGGGGTTGGCCATCGTCGGTCCGATGCCGGCCTCGCGGAGTATCCCCACCATGTCGTCGGTGACGTCCTCGCCGGTGACGGCCATCCACTTGACGACGGTCGGGCGGCCCAGGGCGTTGGAGTAGATGCCCTGCACGAGGTACACGGGGGCCTCGACGCCGGCCGTGATGACCGGGGCCTCCTGGCGGCCCAGCTTGACGAGGACCTTGTCGGTCAGCCACTCCACCACCGGGTGGAGGTCGGTGAGCAGGGAGATCTCCGGCCAGCTGGAGGTGCCCGACTCGCGGGCCCGTACGAGGGCGCGGTCGGCCAGCTTGCGGTTGAGGGTGACGAGGAGGCGCTCGCTCAGGCGCTGCTCGCGGCGGTAGTCGGGCGGCAGCGCCTTCAGGCGGTGCACCAGGTCGACAGGGGGCTTGAAGGAGATCAGGCCGTTCTCGGGGTCGCGGTCCATCCCGAGGGACTGCTGGGCGTCCGGGTAGACCTCCCGTACGGCCTCGTCGACGAACTCGCGGGTGGTCGTGAAGAGACGGGGCACGTGGGCCTTCGGCGGGGCGGCCGAGGAACCGTCCGATGCGGGAGTCTCGGCGGAGGGCTCGTCGGACACGTCGTCGACCTGGGCGAAGAAGTCGGCCAGGAAGTCGTCCGCCCCGCCTGCCTCCTCGGCGGTGTGCTGGAGGGACTCGTCGACCGTCCGGCCCTTGAGCAGGTCCTGGATGAGCGACTTCTCCTCGGCCTCCGCGCGGTACAGGCCGGAGACCGCCTCCGCCGTGCCGAGCGAGCGGTGTGCCTCGTCCTCCCGCTCAAGAAGACGTTCGGCGACCGTGCGGTCGTCCTTCGCGCCGTCCACCTCGCTGGTCAGGATCAGGGCGCGGAACTGCGGCTTGTGGACCTGGCCGTAGCGGTCGATACGGCCGTTGCGCTGTTCGATGCGGATCAGCGACCACGGAACGTCGTAGTGGATGAGCTGGTGGCACTGCCGGTGGAGGTTGACGCCCTCGGAGGCCACGTCGCCGGTGAAGAGGATGCGTACGGGTGCGTCGGCGAGGCCGAAGTCCTCGACGCATTGCATCTGCTGCTCGTCGGAGAGGCCGCCGTGCATCACACGGGCTGCTTCCTCTAGGGCCTTGCCCTTGAAGCCGAGCGCGGCCGGTACGGCGGAGCGCAGCCACTCCAGGGTCTGGACGCGCTCGGAGAAGACCACGACGCGTGTCTCGCTGCGCGGCCCGACCCCGATCGCCTTCAGCTGAGCGACGAGAGCGGTGAACTTGGCCGAGTCCTGGGCGGTCAGACCGTCCGTCAGCTCCCGCAGGCGCTGGAGGGCGGCCAGTTCGGTGCCCGTCGCGTCCGGGTCGTTCTTCTTCTCCAGCGTCTTGATACGGGTGTCGACCGTCGAGCTCAGGGCGGCGTGCGAGGAGAGGAACGACTTGAGCAGCGTGTACGGGAAGAGCGGGACCTCGCTCACCGAGCGGCCGTCGGCGGGCAGCCAGACCTGGGCCAGCTCCTCGAAGATCTTCTCCTCGGCCGGGGTCGCCGGGCAGTGCACCGACTCGGAAGGGCCCCGGTCGGCCCACTGGCCGGACATCTTCTCCCGTACCTCGGCGCTGACCTTGGTGCGGCGGATGAACAGGTGCTTGATGTCCTCGGCCGAGTAGCGCTCCGGGTCGCGGATCGCCGCCGGGTCGAGCAGCGCGATCAGCTCGGCGAACGAGCGGGCGTTGCCGTTGTGGGGGGTGGCGCTGGCGAGGATGAGGGCGTCGGTCTGGGGGGCGAGGAGCTGCGCGAGCTGGTTGCGCAGTGAGCCGCGGTTGATCAGGTTGTGCGACTCGTCGATGACGACGGCGTCCCACCGGATGTGCTCCAGGTGGTGCTTGTACTGATCGGTGTTCTTGAGGGTGTCGATCGAGACGATCACCCGCTTGAAGAACGTGAAGGGGTTGCGGCCCGCGGGGATCTCCCGCTGGATCCGCTCGATGCCCGCGGAGTCGAGGCGGATCAGCGGGATCGCGAACCGCGTCCACAGCTCGTGCTGGAACTGCTCCAGAACGTGCTGCGGGGTCACGACGAGGATCCGCTCGCCGCGGCCGCGGCGGATCAGCTCCGCAAGGGTGAGTCCGATCTCCAGGGTCTTGCCGAGGCCGACGACGTCCGCGATCAGCATGCGGGGGCGCAGGTTCCGGCCCGAGAGTGCGAGCTGCGCGGGCCGCTGCTGATAGGGGAGCGAGTCGAGCAGGAAGCTGTCGGCGAGGGCCAGGCCGCGCTCGGACTGGGGCAGCGGGGTCTTGCGCAGGATCGCTTCGAGGAAGAGCCGGCTGCGGCGGAAGTTCGGCGAGTCGTCGCTGATCAGGGTGGTCTTGGCGGGGTCCATCAGCTCGATGCCGGGCGCGCCGTCGCGGGTGCGCTCCAGGCCGGTGAAGAAGACGGCCTCCTGATCGCGGACGAACTCGGAGATCCCGACGGCCTCGATGCGGTCGCCGTCATGATCGGTCCGGGTGACGTTCTTGACCAGCCATTCCTCATCGCGGACGACGATCTGGGCGCCGGGCGGAAGACTCGTACCGGTACCCGGGGCGGGCTGCCGACCGGACTGCCGACTGGACTGCTGGGCGGTCACCCGCGGTACCTCCTGATAGCTGCTGAACTGTGTAGATCTTCGTGCGGGCCATGACTCCGGACAAGGGGCGATGGTCACCTTTGTCCGGGGGCCCCGGCGCCTTGCTGTCTGTCGGCCCGCTCAGAACGCCGCTGTCGACGCGTATGTCTCCCGCAACTGGGATGCGATCCGGAGCGCGGCGGCGGAACGTCGAGGGCCGGCGGGAGGCGCGGGAGTGGGCGTGGCCGGCGTGGGTTGTGCCGGGGTTTCGGCTGTGGGCTCTGCGTCCGGGGTGGTCACCACGACCGTCGGGGTGTAACCCGGCGGTTGGGCGGGGGCGGACTGCTGCGGCAGCGGGACGGTCGGCGCCACGGCCGCCGGGTTCGGGGCCAGGAGAGTCGACGCCTCGGCGAAGGTCTCGGCGTCCGTCGGCGGCGGAGTGGGAGCCAGTACGGGGGAGGGCTCTGGTGCTTCGTACGCGGCCGCGGTGAGGGAGGCCAGCTGTCGTCGAGCCTGGGCCACCGTCGCCCCGTGCGCCTTGATGACCGCCACGCACCGGGCGACCACCTCGTCCATCGTCGGACGGTCGTGCTGTGCGTACCGGAGCATGGACGACAGGAGATCGACCAGTTCCTCGGGGGCTCCCGACAGGTCGGGGGCCTTGTCGGGGTTGACGATGTGACTGAAGAGCACCTGTACGTGATCGGCCTGGTACGGATAGTGGCCCGTGGTCATGAAGAGCAGAACCGCCCCGAGCGCGTACACGTCCACGGGTGCCGTCAGGGGCTTCTCTCCGTTCGCCTGCTCCGGAGACATGCAGGCGGGGGTGCCCATCACCATGTTCGGCGCGGTGAGGGAGGCGCTGGACTCGGCGAAGACGGCGAGGCCGAAGTCGATGATCTTGGGGCCGTTGGGGCCGAGCAGGATGTTCGCCGGCTTGAGGTCCCGGTGCAGCAGCCCCTGGCTGTGGACTCCGGCCAGCGCCTCGGCAAGGGTCGCGCCGAGCGAGGCGGCCGCCAGCGGGGACAGGACACCCCGGGTGTCGAGGAGCCGGCGCAGGTCGGGGCCCTCCACGTACTCGGTCGCGAGCCACGGCTGCTCCGACTCCGTGTCGGCCTTCACGAACGCGGCGACGCGAGGTCCCCAGATCGTCTTGAGGACCTCGATCTCCTGGGCGAACCGCTGACGGGTCTCCGAATCGACGACCGTGGGTTTGATCACCTTCACCGCGACGGCCTCACCGGCGGCGGACTCGCCGAGGTAGACCTGACCCATGCCGCCGTGGCCGATCCGTCCCAGCAGCGTGAACCCGCCCAGCTCGGCCGGATCGTCCGGGCTCAGCGGCGTTGTGTTCACTCTGGTCTCCACCTCGAAGATCCACCGAAGGTCGCGCGACGGTCGCGTACGTACGGGCCAAGGGTATCGGCGGTGTCCGACATACGGTCGGGTTCGGGTCAGACCGCCCATGCCCTGGCCGGATACAGCCATGGGTGATCGAGAACAGTCCCCGCGAGCTCAGGCTTCGCCTGCCCTCCCGAGTCGACCAGGGCGGCGTGAATCAGCCAGGTACTTCGGTCTCTCTCCGCGGTCGCCGCACCCCGGTGACAATGACGGGCGATGACCGTCACCGCCCCCAGCGCCTCCACCGGCCAGCTTCCCGAGCCGTTGGGCTTCGGCCCCTTCACTCACCTCACCGTGCCGAACGCCCCGCTCTACCGCCAGGTGATGCGGGCGTTCCTGACGGCCAAGGAACGGTTCGCGGTCCATCTACGGCCAGAGGACGTGCACACCGCACTGCCGGCGGACATCCGGCCCGCCGAGCCGGATGCCGTCGCCGGCGCGCTCGACAAGCTCGTTGGCTGGGGCAATCTGCGGGCGGACCCCGACACCGCCCGTGTGACCGCGGTCGAAGACTTCTACCGGAAGCGGTTCATCTACCAGCTCACGCGGGAGGGAGAGGCCGCCGAGGAGGCGCTGTCCGCCTATGACGAGGCGCTCGGGCGTCGCGGCGCCCTTCAGGCCGTGGCCCTCCACGACATCGTCACCCAGCTTCGCGCCCTTCTCGTCCTTGCTGCCGAGGAGGAGCCGGATCCGGCGAAGACGCATCTGGCGCTCGACGCGCTGGCCAGCCGGTTCGCGGCGCTCGCCGACAACGCCCGGGCCTTCATGGGATCGCTCCAGCGGACCATCGATCTGCACGATGTCGAGGAGGAGGTCTTCCTCGCGTACAAGGACCGGCTCATCCAGTACCTGGAGCGGTTCATCCAGGATCTGATCACGCTGGGCGGGCGGATCGCGCGGCTGATCCTGGAGCTGGAAGAGGACGGGAGGGTGGAGCCTCTGTTGTGGGCAGCCGCCAAGCGGGAGGCCGCCGACGCCTCGCCGGAGGAGGCCGCGAACGCGGAACGGGAGGTGTACGAGCGGTGGGCCGCCCGCTGGTCAGGGCTCGGCGCGTGGTTCATCAGCAGGGACGGGCGCGAGTCGCAGGCCAGGCTCCTGCGCAGTCGGGCGCTCGGCGCCATTCCCCAGCTCCTGGCCGTCGTACGAGCGCTGAACGAGCGCCGGGCCGGTCGCTCCGACCGGTCGGCCGACTTCCGTACGCTCGCGCGCTGGTTCGCCGAGGCGCCTGACGACGACGCCCGGCACCGGCTGTGGCGGGCCGCCTTCGGCCTCTATCCGGCCCGGCACCTCACCGTCGACGCCGACACCCTCGCCGCCCGCGCGGCGCGGCCCGTCCCGGCCGCCACCCCGTGGGCCGAGGCGGAGCCGCTGCGCATCAGCCCGCAGCTGCGCCGCACCGGCAGCTACGAGCGGCGTGGCAAGCCCCGCAAGGTCGAGGACCGGGAGGAGCGGCGGCGCTCGCTCGCCGAGACCGCCGCCAAGCAGGCCGCCGAAACGGCCGCCGCCCGCGCCCGGCTCGTCACCCATGGCGTCACGCGCCTGTCCGGTCTCGGTGAGCTCGACCCCGCTTCCTTCGGGCTGTTCCTCCAGCTGCTCGGGGACGCCCTGGCCACCTGGCGGCCCGGCATGCGGCACACCACCGCCACCAGCAACGACGGCTCCATGGAGATCAGACTCACCGCACTCGCCGACGGCACGACCGCCGAGGTTCGTACCCCTGGCGGAGTCTTCAGCGGCCCGGACCACCTCATCGAGATCGTCGACTTGATGGACGGAGACGCTCTGACGGACGGAGACGGCCTGACGGACGGAGACGGCCTGACGGACGGAGACGGCCTGACGGACGGAGACGGCCTGACGGACGGAGACGGCCTGACGGACGGAGATGGCCTGGCGGGCGGAGAACCCGGACGATGACCACACCACTCGCCGAGGTGCTGGACGGCCAGCACGCCGCCGAGCTGCGCAAGGCGGCCCGCGCCCTGCTCAAGCAGCCGCTTCTGCTCGCGCGCGGCCGGTACGCCGACGAGTTCCGCCTCGCCCGCCGGCACGCATCGGAACTACGGGAGTGGTTCGACCGCAACACCGGCTGGGCACTCCAGGTGGACGCCGAAGCCGCCAGGCTGCGCAAGAGTCCCGGTGTCCTCACCGACCCGACCCACCCCGCGCGGGACACGACCCGCGGTGCCGCCCCCTTCACCCGCCGCCGCTACGTCCTGCTCTGTCTCGCGCTCGCCGCCCTCGAACGCGGCGAGGCCCAGATCGCCCTCGGGCGCCTCGCCGACCAGATCGTCCTCGACGCCGCCGATCCCCGACTCGCCGCGACGGGGATCGAGTTCGCCCTGGAACGCCGCGACGAGCGCCTCGACCTCGCCGTCGTCGTACGGCTGCTGCTCGACCTCGGCGTGCTGCGGCGGGTCGCGGGTGAGGAAGAGGCTTACGTCAGCGGAGCGGGCGACGTCCTGTACGACGTCGAACGCCGGGTCCTCGCCGGGCTCCTGGCTTCCCGCCGCGGCCCCTCCACCGTCCACGCCGAAGCCTTCGACGACCGGCTCGCCGAACTCGTCGCCGAAACCGCCCTGGACAGCGACGAGCTGCGCTTCCGTGCGATGCGTCGCTCGCTCACCCGCACGCTCCTCGACGACCCGGTGCTCTACTACGACGACCTGAGCGACGCCGAACTCGGCTACCTCACGCGGCAGCGCGGCTTCCTCACCGCCCGGATCACCGAGCTGACCGGACTGGTCGCCGAGGTGCGCGCCGAGGGAATCGCCATGGTCGACCCTGAAGACGACCTCACCGACCTCCGCATGCCCGAACAGGGCACCTACGGTCACGTCACCCTGCTGCTCGCCGAGCACCTGGCCGCCGCCGACGGCCCCGTTGATCTCGACGAGCTTGCCCTCCGAGTCCGTGAACTCGCCTCCCGGCACGGCGGCTTCTGGTCGAAGTCAGCCCGGGAGCCAGGCATGGAGACCGAGCTCGTCGAACAGGCCGTCGCCCGGCTCACCGCGCTCGGCCTGGTCTCCCGTACTCCGTACACGGTCGTGGTGCGACCCGCCCTCGCCCGGTACGCGGTCGGCGAGACCGTCATCCGCGGACCCGGCTCCGCCCCCGTGCCTCCGCCGCGAAAGGCCGCCCCGTGACCCGCCTCCCCACCCCGCGACGCACCCGCTGGCAGCCCCTGCGCGTCGGGCTCGTCGACCTGTTCCACTACGACGTGGACGAGTTCCACTTCCGGGACGGGCGCCTGTTGCTGCGCGGCAACAACGGCACCGGCAAATCCAAGGTGCTCGCCCTGACCTTGCCGTTCCTGCTCGACGGTGACCTCAGCCCGCGTCGTGTCGAACCCGACGGCGACCCCGGCAAGCGGATGGAGTGGAACCTGCTCCTCGGTGGCGAGCACCCGCACTCCGAACGGCTCGGCTACACCTGGGTCGAGTTCGGCAGGCTCGACGACACGACCGGTGAGCAGCACTTCCGTACCCTGCTGTGCGGGCTCAAGGCCGTCAGCGGGCGGGGCATCGCCCGGCACTGGTACGCCGTCACCCGTCAGCGCGTCGACCACGGCTCCGTCGAACGCACGGAGGAGACCTTCCGACTCCTCGACGCCACCGGCACGGCCCTGTCCCGGGACCGCCTCGCCGAGGCCGTCGCCGGACACGGCATGGTGTACGACCAGGCCAAGGCGTACCGCAGGGCCGTCGACGAAGCGCTCTTCGGCCTCGGCGAGCAGCGGTACGCCGCCCTCGTCGACCTGCTCGTCCAGTTGCGCCAGCCCCAGCTCTCCAAGCGGCCCAACGAAGCCGCTCTCTCCCGCGCGCTCACCGAGGCGTTGCCGCCCGTGGACCAGGCCGTCATCGCCGACGTGGCCGAGGCGTTCCGCTCCCTGGACGAGGAGAAGGAGGAGCTGGCGGCCGCGTCCGCCGCCGAGCGGGCCGCCTCCGCCTTCCTGGAGCACTACAGGCGGTACGCCCGGATCGCCACCCGGCGTCGTGCCCGGCTTCCGCGCACCGAGCACTCCCGCTACGAGCGCGTGCAGCGAGATCTGGCCGAGGGCCAGGAGCGTCGAACCCGCGCCGAGGAGAAGCGAGCGGCGGCCGAAGTGGAGATCAGTTCCCTGGCCGAGACCGGGGAACGTCTGAGGGCTCAGGAGGCAGCGCTGCGCGAGGCGCCCGAGATGCGCGACGCCCGGGAGCTGGAGCACGCCGCCCAGGCCGTGACGCGAACCGGGCAGGCGGCGGACCAGGCGCGGGAGGACCGGCGGCAGGCGGACGCCCACCACACCAAGGCGCTCGGGCGGCTCGGCACCGCCGGCAACCGGCTGCGTGCCGCGCGGGGCCGGGCCGAAGAGACCTACGCCCACGCGCGGGAGCAGGCAGCCGCCGGGCACGTCGCCCTACCGGCGGACGACCTGCTGCCCGAGCCCGCATCGCGGCGGGCCGTCGAGGAAGCCACGGACCGCGCCCAGCGGGCGCTCGACCACGTCGAGGGCCGCCTCGAAGCGTCCGAGCAGGCAGCCGCCGCGCACGGTCGGGCGTCGGGTCGTCTCGACGAGGCGGAGACCGACCTCGCGCTGGCCGCCGAGACGCACGGCGAGGCGGAGGAGAACGCGGCGCGGGCGGGCCGGGCCCTCCTGGACGACGTACGCGAGCGCGCCCGCGCCTGGAAGGAGCTGGCCTACTCCGACGAGACGGGTCTCCTGGACGAACTCCAGGAGTGGACCCGTCACCTCGACGGCCCCTACCCGGCGCGGGTCCGTGTCACCCGGGCGCACACCGCCCGCTCGGCGGACCTCGCCGACCAGGCGGCCGAAGCCGCCCGCGAGACCACGGAGCTGGCAGAGCGCACCGCCGAGGCCCGTCGCGAGCTCGCCGCGCTGGAAGCCGGCACCGGACGCGAGCCCCGGCCCCCGGCGACGCGCGCCCCCGGCCTGCGCGCAACGCTGCCGGGCGCGCCGCTCTGGCGCCTGGTCGACTTCCGTGACGAACTGCCCGAAGCGGACCGTGCCGGGCTCGAAGCGGCGCTCGAAGCCTCCGGCCTCCTCGACGCCTGGGTGCTGCCCGACGGCTCCGCCCTCGCTGTGGACGGACACGACGTCCTGCTCTCCCCGTCGAACGGACCGGTGAGTGGCTCCTCGCTGGCAGACGTGCTGTGCCCGGCCGTGGACGACGGCGATGGACAGGCTGCTGCCCTGGACGAGACGACGGTGCCCCGACTTCTTGCCGCCATCGGCCTCGACGGCGGGGGAGGAGCCGCGACATGGGTGGCACCCGACGGGCGCTTCCGGATCGGTGCGCTCACCGGTACGTGGGCCAAGCCCGCCGCCACGTACATCGGCGAGGGCGCGCGCGAGGCGGCGCGCCGGGCCCGTGTCGCCGCGCTCGGCATCGAACTCGCCTCCCTGCGCAAGGAGTCGGAGAATCTCGCGGCTCGGTCCGAGGCGATCGCGGCGCGCCGGCGCACGCTCGACGCCGAACTCGCCGACGTCCCCGACGAGTCGTCGCTCACCAAGGCACACGCGCTCGTGAGCGCCGCCGCCGAGACCGTACGCAAGGCCCGTGCCCGGTACGAAGGGCGTGCCACCGAGGTCAGCAAGGCGGCAGAGCACGCCGAGCGGGCCGCCGTCGAACTCGCCGAGGCCGCCGCTGATCTGGTGCTGCCCGCCGACCGGGCCGGACTCACCGCCGTGCGTCACGCCCTCGGCTCCCTCGCCACCGCGCTGGCGGCTCTCTGGCCCGCGCTGCGCGAACAAGGGGAGGCCGCGCGGCAGGTGGACGACGAGCGTGCCGAGGTGGCCGAGGCGGAGCAGCGGGTCGACGACCTCGCCCAGCGGGCCGAAGAGGCGGCGCGTGAGGCGGCGGCGGCCGACGAGCGGCACCGGACCCTGCGCTCCACCGTCGGTGCCGCCGTCGCCGAACTCCAACGGCGTCTCGCCGAGACCGCCGAGGCACAGCGGATCTGTGAGACCGACGAGAAGAACGCCCGACAGCGTCACGCCAAGGCGGACCGGGAGGCGATCCGGGCCGAGGGGCGGATCGAGGAGCTGGAGAAGCACCTCGCCGAAGCCGTCGACGCACGTGCGAAGACCATCGCCGCGCTCCAGCGCTTCACGGCCACCGGTCTGGTCGCGGTCGCGCTGCCCGAGGTCACCGTCCCCGCCTCGGACGACGGGCACTGGGCTGCGACCCCGGCCATCGCGTTCGCCCGCGCCATCGACTCCGGCCTGTCCTCCGTGGACGACACGGATGCCGCCTGGGAACGCGTCCAGCGTCGACTCAGCGAGGAACTCAAGACCCTGCAGGACACCCTGTCCCGGCACGGGCACAGCGCGTCCGCCCGCATGGTCGAGGACGGCGTGGTCGTCGACATCGTCTACCAGGGGCGCGAGCGTGCCGTACCCGAACTCGCCGACGCGCTCGCCACGGAGGTCGGCGAGCTCACTCGCATCCTGTCCGCGCACGAACGCGAGATCCTCGAAACCCACCTGATCAACGAGGTCGCCGGCACCCTCCAGGAACTCATCGGTGCCGCCGAACGACAGGTGCGGGACATGAACACCGAACTGGAGGACCGTCCCACCTCCACCGGCATGAGACTCCGGCTGGTGTGGCGGGCCTCGCGCAAGGCCCCGTCCGGACTGGCCCAAGCCCGCGAGAGGCTGCGCCAGTCCGCGGACGCCTGGACGTCGGAGGACCGTGCGGCGGTGGGCGAGTTCCTCCAGGCCCAGATCGCCCGCCAGCAGTCCGGCGACGGCTCGGGCAGCTGGCTCGAACACCTCACCGCCGCGCTCGACTACCGCTCCTGGCACGAATTCGGCGTCGAGCGCCACCAGCACGGGCGCTGGGTCCCGGCCACCGGCCCCGCCTCCGGCGGAGAACGCGTCCTCGCCGTGTCCGTACCGCTGTTCGCCGCAGCCTCTTCGCACTACGCCAGCGCGGGCAGCCCCCACGCGCCCCGGCTGGTCACCCTCGACGAGGCGTTCGCCGGCGTGGACGACGACTCCCGCGCCAAGTGCCTCGGCCTGCTGAGCGCCTTCGACCTCGATGTGGTCATGACCAGCGAACGGGAGTGGGCCTGCTACCCGCAGGTGCCCGGCATCGCCATCGCTCAACTGTCTCGCATCGACGAGGTGGCGGCGGTCCTCGTCACCCGCTGGGAATGGGACGGCACGCGACGGCAGCGCCGCGAGGACCCCGTACGGCACGCGCTCCAGGACGCGCCCGGCGCAGAGGAGCCCGAGCCGCTGTGGAACTGACCCACGGGCCTGAGCCCGGCACCGAAGCAGTCGACAGCCCGCGGCTCGCCAGGCTGCTCGGCACACCGGACCTCTCCTGGCTCGTCGAACGAGCGCGCCGACGACTGGTGGCCGGGCAGCCCCTGACTGGTTCCGTGTCCCTGGCCGATCCCACTTCGGCTCAGCGGGCGGCGGCCGAACGACTTCTCGCCCGGGCCCCCGGTGGCGGCAAGTCTCTGACCGTACGGCTGGAAGCGGTCGACGCCGTACTGCGCCGTTCGGGCGCAAGCCCCCATGGCCTCGCCGCCGCGGTCGCGGCGCTCACCGGGCCTGTCACCTCGCTTGTCCAAACCCGTCAAGAGGAGGAGGACGCCTGGAAGCGGGCGCACACGCCGCTCGACGAGCTCGTCGCTACGGTCCCCGCGCTTGCGGAGTGGGCGGCCCGGATACGCGCAGACGGCCTGGCGCGGCGCCTGGGGCGCACTCCAGACGTCGCGTTCGATCTGCTCACCGGGGTGTCCACCGCCCTGCGCGCGCTCCCCGCCGTCCCGGTGGTCTCGCTACCTGCCTTCGCCGCCCGGGTCCTCGGCTGGGCTCACGCCCTTGACGACGGCACACCGCTGGCCACCCTCACCCTGTCCGGGGCTCGTGCGCTGACCGGTTTCCACGACGGCCAGGGCGCCGAATGGCGACGCGAGGCATGGGCCTCGGTGGGACTGCTGCGGGACGAGCTGTCCTCGACCGTCCTGACCCTGAACCTGCGCGGCACTCCAGCCCTGGACCACCTGGCCGAAGACGGCGAACCCTGCGTGCTCACCCTTCGCCAGCTCACCCGCAAGCCGCCGGCCGTCGCCGCTCCCATGGTGCGGATCTGCGAGAACCCGACCGTCCTCGCGGCGGCGGCCGACACGCTCGGTCCTGCCTGCCCGCCCCTGGTCTGCCTCCAAGGTCAGCCTTCCGCCGCCGCCCTCACATTGCTCCGTGGGCTGCACGACCACGGAGCGACCCTGTACTACCACGGGGACTTCGACTGGGGCGGACTCCGGATCGCCGGCGTCCTTCGCCGCCGCGTCCCGTGGCGGCCCTGGCGCTACACGGCTGCGGACTACCGCGCCGCCGTGCTCCGTAGCGCCACACCTCCACTGTCATCGCTCCCAGGCACCCCCACGGTGACTCCCTGGGAGCCCGCACTTGCTGCGACCGTCGCCGAACTCGGCGTCCGTGTCGAGGAGGAGAGGGAACTGGAGTTGCTTTTGTCCGATCTCGCGTGAGAATCGGTACCGCCCGTCGTGCACATAATGCACACTGGCCTTGAGTCCGTCTCGCTCGTTTCGCAACTCTGACCTGCAGTCTTCTTTGACCTGTTTTTGGATCTACAACTTCCCGATGACGCACCGTGTGCAGTGCGTGGCGATTCTGAAGCCACTGGAGCAGGATGCCTGTGCTGGGGTTTTGCAGGTGTGCGATAGGTGCGGTGTGGTGCCGTGGTGCCGGTACTTGAACTCCTGCCTGGCAGGCTCGCTGGGGCGCGCGAGACGACCTGGATGGCGGCGGGAGCGGGAGGCGAACTGCCCCCGCCACTCACGCACTGCGTTCACGGTGATGTCCAGCTCCCGGGCGATCGTGTGGTTGGCGAGCCCATCCGCCGACAGCACGATCCGAGCCCGCAGGATCGCCCGTACCTCGGACTGCGCCGAAGCCTCTGTCTTCACCCACCGCACGCGGGGCCGTACCGTCCAGCATCATCGCAACCGCTGTCCCTGCTCATCGCCGACCACGCGCGGACGACGATCACGCGAGTCACCGCCGGTCCCGGCAGAATGGGACCATGCCAATAAGCCGCTGGCATCGATGCAGCACTAGCTGGTGTCAGCGCCTGAACCCCCATTCTCATGAACGCCGGCCGCCCGTGGACATCATTTCTGTCTATATCCGGGTCGGATTCGCCTACGTAGTAGCCGAGTTGCCCGGCCGGCAGACCCGGCCGCTGCGTCGCCTTCGCTTCACCCGCGTGCTGCACATCTGCGTCTTCGCCCTTTCCCCGGCCGGCAACGACAGCCCTGCCCAATGGTCTACCAACTGGCCCCCAAGGAGGAGCCCTCGAGTGCGCAGACGCTTGATCAAGACCCCTGCACGGACTCTTACGGAACAGCTCTAGCGTCCCCTCCTCGTCACCAGCCGCGTACGAGACGGGGAACTCAGCATGTCGATCCGTGCCTCCACCACCGCGAGCCGGTGCGTCGCCCCCGTGTGGAACATTCGGCGCTGTCGCCGCTGGTAGCGGTACGCGCACTCCATGGTGGTCCAGGACAGTCCGAAACCCATGGCCCCGGCAGCCGCGGGGGCCGCGTGCAGTCGCGCCCAGTCCCAGCCTTCGAGCCCGTTTCCGAGGGGGACGGTCCAGGCGAGTGTGAGGGCGACGGTGAGCGCCAGCCATGGGACGTACCCGCTGAAGACCCAGGGCTGCGCCTCGCGCAGCCACAGCGACCATCCGCGCTCCGCCGCCCGTCCCTGAGCCGCCACGGCCTCCGCCAGTTCTCCGAGCGCGAACCGTGCCCGGTCCCGCTGCTCTCGCCGGATCGGCGCGATCCACCCTTGCGTACGCGCGTCAAGCCGGGCGATCTCCCGCCGCACCACCGCCATGGGAGCCTCTGAAGGCATCGCCTCCGGCCACCGCACCCACCGTTCGCGGTCCTGCTTGAGTGAGCGAACGAAGCGTGCCGCCATCTGGCCGACGGCGATACACATGCCCAGCATCAGGACGACGGCGAAGCCAGGACTCCGCCCCCACGCCTGGATCACGACGACCGCCGCGAACAAGCCTGATGGTGGTGCTGACGTCCGCTTGGTCGCTGCTGATGCTCACTGACACGGTCCCCCTCCGTCGGGCATGCCCACGGCGAGAAACTATCGCGGGGCCGGTGCCCCGGAATCCGTTTCGCCGATGGGGGTCGGGCCCGGCTCTCCGCCTAGCTCTGCATCTCGTGCGAGGCCCTGGCCGCGCCGGTAGAGCCGGAGGAACTCGACGGCACTGAGGATCACGGTGATCAGGAGCCCAGTGAGCGCGAACGGGTCCTTGAGGTTGGCGGGTGTGGTGACGATGTTTCCGGAGAACCGGTCTATGACGATCGCGCCCACTGCCACAAGCGGTGCTGCGAGGGCGGGGATGGCGGGATGGGCGTTGGCCGCGTTGAAGATCGTGCCCGCGACGCTGAGCGGAGCGAAGAAGAGGAAGACTGCTGCGGGAAGCAGGAGCAGGATCCCGGTCACGAGGCTCACGAATGCGTTGTCGTATTCCTCGATCGTGTTCACCGACCAGGCCACGACCCCGGTCGTCGCGCCCGCCAGAGCAAGGACGGAGAGCGGGCCGGGAATCGTCAACCCCTCGCCGTCGATGCGGAACAGGCGAACCAGCCGAGGCCGGCGGCTACCAGGTGGGCCGACGACGACGTACACGCCTGCTAGGACGACAAGGACGATGCTGGTGATGATTGCCAACAGCCCGTACTTCACGATGACGGCGTCCACCCACCCGAAGAACCCGTCAGTGGCGAGCCCGTAGCGATAGGCCAGGGTCAGCACGACGACGGCGGTGACGATCGTGCGCGCAAGCGCGAACAGGGAAAAGGACGTCCGGAGGAACAGAGCCACGATGGTGAGGCCCACGAGCACCCATGTGCCCACGATCTGAATCAGCCAGAGCACGAAGGCCCCTAAGACGCCGAGCATGGAGCACCTCCCTACAAGTCGATTGATCCGGCGGCGACCGTATCGGAAAGGTCAGGCTGGCGGCCTGCTCGACGAAGGTCGTGCGTGGGTACTGGGGCGCACCGCAGAGAGACCTTCGGGCCTGAGGCGCCTCATCTCATGCTTGTTGCCCATAGTGCCGAAACCACCCCGCGACCGAAGGTGAGACCTCAGGTTTCGCTCCTGGGAGCACCGAGAACGCAGGAATGGCCTGATCCTCACTGAGGAACAGGCCCTTGACCTGGGTTTGGTTTATGAACGCAGTGCAGGGCGCCGGCGCCGGCCGGTCTCGTGGGTTGGGGGTGTCATCCGTTGTGGTGCTCGGACGACGACGGGTCGGCGCGTAGGGCGTCGGCGTGCGGCCAGATGTCCAGGGACAGCGAGGTGAGGTACGTGCCTCGGGTGCGGATGCGATGCTCGTCCCAGGTCGTGGCCCAGTCGCCGATGTCCGTGTCCGGTGGAGCGCTGAGCAGAGTGCCGTGGGTGAGGCGCAGCAGGCTGTGCTTGCCGAGCCACTGCCGCTTGTCCTCCCAGGCCATGTTGCCCAGGGTGGGGTTCAGGCGGGCGGTGACCAGGGTCAGGTTGCCGAGCGTGTGGACCAGTTCGTCTCGGTCGGCTCCTTCGGTCTCATCGTCGTCGAGGGGCGGCCAGTTGTCGCGCCAGCTCTGCGGCATGACGTGCTCGATGGTCAGCTTCGCGCCGCTCTGCTCCCCGACCGGGGCGGTGAGCTGTTCGGTGTGATCGGTGCGCAGCTCGTCCTCCAGCGCCTCCAGGAGGATGCGTACGCTGCGGCGGACCAGGCGGGAGTAGAGGGGGTCCTGTTCCAGCGAGGCGCGGAACTCGTTGTCGCTCGGCCAGTGACGGTGGTGGCCGTGCATGGCCGAGAGTGCCGTGATGACGGCATCGTCCGCGCGGTCGGGCTGCCGGGCCACGGCCGAGACCAGGTCGCGGAAGACGTTGTTGTAGTCGCGGGTGCTGAGATTGAGCACCGCCCGGCGAACGAGGTAGCTGTCGATGGCCCGGATCGTCCGCCGTCGGCGCTCCAGGGGCAGCACCGACTCGTCCAGACCGTAGAGGAAGAGGAGCAGGGGCATCGGAGTGGAGGTCTGAAGGACCTTCATCCGGTACAGGAACCGCCCCTCGACACCATGAAGGGGATGGTCGTCGATGAGGTCGTAGATCTCGGCGTACCGGGCCAGCTCGGCGAAGATGTCCTCGGTGGGGACGGCGGCCGAGAGCAGCCAGCGCTCGAACTCCTTGAACAGCGTCGAGGCGGTGAACTCGCGCTGGGTGCGCATGGTGAGCCAGTAGGTCAGGAACACGTCGAGGCGGCTTCGCGTGATGCGGCCGGTCGTCTGTTCCATGCGCCATTCGTCCTGGTCGAAGGGCGCCCAGTACGTCTTGTACAGCCGGTCGACGTCCGCGCCGGCGCGTTCGGCGTCGCGGAACAGCAGGTTCTTGATCAGATCCGCGTGCTCCAGCGGTGTACCGCGGCTGTTCAGCGTCTCGAAGACGACCTGCGCGTCGTCGTGCTCTTCCAAGTCGATGATGACCAGGCGCAGTTGTTCCCGCAGTGCCTGAACCAGCATCCCGAGTCGCTCGTGCGGCTCATCGGCGTCCGCCAGCCACCGGTCGATCTCCTGCTGAAAGTAGCCGACGGCTTCGGCGAGTCGCCCCGACCCCGCCTGGCCGAGCATGACGGTGCGGAACTCGTCACGGTCCGCGTTGGTCGGCCAGACCTTGTAGAGGTGATCGGGGTGCTCGTCGCGGTCGAACAGGTCCTCGTCGTTCTCCAGGAACTTGCTCAGCAGCCGTACGGAGCGCTCGTGGTTGAGGGCGGCCGCCGACAGGCGCGCGGCGAACAGGAACAACTGCAGTGTCGTCAGGCGCTGCTGGCCGTCGATGACCTGCCGTGTCTCCAGGCTCGACGAGAGGTACGGGGTCGCGTCGAAGACGACCGCCCCGAGGAAGTGCGGCGCCACCGTCTCCCCGGTCAGAGCCGCCTGTTCGGCCCGTTCGACCGTGCGGCGGATGTCCTCCCACAGCGCCGACCAGTTGTCGTCCCGGTTCCACACGTACGGCCTCTGGAACAGTGGCACCGTGTAACGCACATCCCGGCCGAAGATCCGCCGCAGGTCGACCGTGTCCGCTCTCATGGATGGGGGTCCCCTCCCTCGCGTTCAGGGTATTAACGTAGCGATCTTCGCTCTGCTCGATCTGCCTGATGCGTGAACTTCTGCGGGAAAGCGGAGGGCGTTCACGATCCTGACCGGAGGCTGTCGGGTTTCCGAGCCCGACGCCGCGGTGCCGGGCTGCGCGAACGACAGGGGCGTGGCCGGTGGCCCTGCGGGCTTCGAGGCGGTCCTCGTCCTGCCTCTGCGGATCGCCCCGGAGCAGCTCTCGGAGGGGTGCTCCTCCCGGCTGCTCGGGCGCCGGTGTCAGGAGTCCTTCAGGGTGAGGTAGTCGGAGAGGAGCGCTGCCGCCCTCAGCATCGCCGTGCCCCTC
The DNA here is from genome assembly GCF_042885515.1 of Streptomyces sp. NPDC058052. NCBI lineage: Bacteria > Bacillati > Actinomycetota > Actinomycetes > Kitasatosporales > Streptomycetaceae > Streptomyces > Streptomyces sp. NPDC058052. The sequence continues at coordinate 47,367 of NZ_JBHVRX010000004.1, forward strand.
GCCGTGACGCGGTGGCGCCAGCTCTCCAGGGCCGTCTCCAGGGCGTCGGTGTCGCCGGCCGTCCGGACCTGGCCGACGACGGTGGCGATGAGGTCCAGGGGATAGCGGCCGCGGCGGAGGAAGTGGGCCAGCTCGGCGTCGCGGACGTCGTCGGCGTCGTAGGTGCGGTGACGGGTGTCGGGGCGGCGGTCCGGGACGAGGATGCCCGCCCTCTCCCACGTGCGGATCGTCGCCACGCTGACGCCGATGCGGCGGGCCAGCTCGCCGATGGTGAAGGGCTGGGGGGTGCGCGGGGCGGCGCGCCAGGTGGAGCCCTGTGCGCGTCGCGTGAGGTGGGCGAGGACCTCGCCGACCGCGTCCAGGGTGCCCCGGTCGCGGAGGAGTTCGGCGTGGCTCCGGTCGATCGCCGCCAGGGCGTCGTCCAGGCGGCCGCCGGTGACCGCCCGCATGATCGTGCCGCCCTCGGCGTACCCATGGGCCGGGACGAGGGCGAGATACGCCCGCAGGGCCGCCGCGTGGTGCCGGGTGTACCGGCGGTACCCGGCCTCGGTGCGCTCGGCCGGCGGCAGGAAGCCCTCGCGCTCGTAATTGCGCACGGTCTGAGGAGAGATGCCGTGCTCCTGGGCGAGATCGACCGGTCGCAGATGAGCCATGTTTGAAACTATAGGAGGGTGAGAGGCGGTCGATTCCGGGCCAACCTTCAAAGGGATGTTCAGGTGTAGCTTCCAGCGTGAGGCGCACTCGGGGCGCTCCCGCGACGCTCGGCGGACGCTTTCCACGGACGCTTTCCACGGACGCTTTCGAGGGACGCTTTCCACGGGGGCTCTCGACGCGCTGCTCCTGAGGCGCGCGTCGGCGGACCCGCCGGCTCGTCCCCCAGACCGGGCGCCCCGGGTGATCCGCGCCTCACCCAGCCCGAGAAAGGTGGACCGCATGACCGTCGCCCTCAAGGACGCCGTCCGAACCGCCGACGCCGCGAACCTCGTCGAACTGCTCGGGTCCCGCCCGCGGTTGCTCGCCCTGGGCGAGCCCACCCATGGCGAGGACGCCCTCCTCGACGTCCGCAACGACCTCTTCCGCCGGCTCGTCGAGGACGAGGGGTACCGGATCTTCGCGATGGAGAGCGACTGCCTGGCCGGTCTGATCGTCGACGCCCACGTCACCACCGGTACCGGCGACCTCGACGACGTCATGGCCCGCGGATTCAGCCACGGATTCGGCGGTTCCGCCGCCAACCGCGCCCTCGTCCGGTGGATGCGCGCCTACAACGACGGGCGGCCCGCGGCGGAGCAGGTGCGGTTCGCCGGCTTCGACGGCCCGCTGGAGACGAGCGGCGGCGCGAGCCCCCGGCAGGCGCTCGTCGCGCTCCACGCCCACCTCGCCGCCCGGTACGACGCCACGATGCTGCCCTGCACCGCCGAGACCCTCGACGCCCTCCTCGGCGACGACGGCCGCTGGACCGAACCCGCCGCGATGAGGGACCCCTCCCGGTCCGTGGGGCGGACGCCCGAAGCGGAACGGCTGCGGCTGGTCGCCGACGACCTGACGGCCCTGCTCGACGCGCTGACCCCGGACCTCGCGGAGCCGGCCGCACGCGAGGACTGGGAGCGGGCGCGGCTCCGCGCCCGCACCGCCGCCGGGCTCCTGCGCTACCACTCGGCCATGGCCGACACCTCGCCCGCCCGCCTGGGCCGGCTGCTGACCCTCCGCGACGGCCTCATGGCCGCGAACCTGCTCGCCCTCACCGAGCGCGGCCCCGTCTTCGCCCACGGCCACAACGCGCACCTCCAGCGCGAGCGGAGCGGCATGCGGATGGGGGAGCGGCGCTGGGAATGGTGGAGCGCCGGCGCGATCGCCGCCTCCCGCCTCGGCGAGGAGTACGCCTTCGTCGCCACCGCCCTCGGCACCGCCCGCCACCGCGGTGTGCAGGATCCGCCGCCGGACACCGTCGAGGGACTGCTGTACGCGCTCCCCGAGGACCGCTGCCTGGTCGACGTACGCCTCCTCGCCGACGCGCTCGGGGACGTACCGCCCGCTCCCCGCGCGTCCCCCTGGTACGGCTACGCGCCCCTCGACCCCGCCCGCCTGGCCGACAAGGACGCCCTCGTCTTCGTGAAGGACGCCCCCGAGGGGCCGCAGTGGTGGCCCGCGGGCTGATCCACCCCCGCCCCGAGGGGGGCGGAGGCCAGAGCCCAGTGCTGGTAGTGGCGGGGGTCGCGGTACGGCTGCGGGGCGGACGACGGCGCCCCGCAGCCCGCCCGCCCGCTGCCCCGCCCGCTTGCCTGCCCGTCCTGTCCCGGGCCGGGGCGAGCCGGGCCGGGGCGGCCCGTTGAGCGGCTGGCGTACGAACCGGCGCCCGCGCGTCCGTACGTCCTTCCGCCCCGCCTCCGCTCCGAGCCCCCGCTCCGACCTCACCCCCGCCGCTCCGCCCCCGCCCCCGGCCCTCCGCCCCTGCCCCCGGTCCTCCGCCCCCGCCCCCGCTCCGACCCCACCCTCGCCGCTCCAACCCCTCCCCACCCCCACCCCACCCCCGCACCACACGTCACACTCTCCCCGTGACCACCAGCACGCCCGCCACCGACCCGGCCGCCTCCGCCGCTTCCGCCCCCGGCTCCCGCCCCGCCCCCCGCCCCGTCCTTCGTTCCGGCCCCCGTCCCCACTCCCGCCCCCACCTCCGTCCCGGCACCGGTCACGCCCCCTCCCACCACGGCGAACTCCTCCAGGGCTTCTTCCGGGGGGCCGACGGCCGCCCGTGCGCCGGGCTCGTCACCCTCCCCCTGGCCACCCCCGGCACGCGGGCCGACTTCACCCCCCGTACCGGGGTTCCGGCCGGCGCCGTCACCGTCGCCCCCGCCGGCCGCGCCAAGGCCGCCGAAGCCGCGCGGCTCGCCGTCGCCGAGTGCGCCGCCCGCACCGGCCGCCCCGCCCGCGGCGGCACCCTGCGTCTCACCGGCGCGGTCCCGCTCGGTCTCGGCATGGGCAGCTCCACCAGCGACGTCCTCGCCACCGTGCGCGCCGTCGCCGACGCGTACGGGCTCCGCCTCGATCCCGGCACCACCGCGCGCCTCGCCGTCCGCGCCGAACGCGCCAGCGATCCCCTGATGCTCGACGCCCGGCCCGTCCTCTTCGCCCAGCGCGAGGGCCGCGTCCTCGACGTCCTCGGCCCCGCCCTGCCGCCGCTCCTCGTCGTCGGCTGCCTCCTCGGCGGCGGCGCCCCCGTCGACACCCTCGCCCTGCCCGTCCCCACGCCCACCGACGCCGACCTCCACGCCTACGCCCTCCTCCGCGACCGGCTCCGCCGCGCCCTCGCCGACGGCGACACCGCGCTCCTCGGCCAGGTCGCCACCGCGAGCGCCCGCAAGGCCCAACGCCACCTGCGGCAGCCGGAGTTCGACACACTCATAGCCCTCGCCCGCCGGACCGGTGCCGTCGGCGTGCAGATCGCGCACAGCGGCTCCGTCGCCGGCGTCCTCCACGACCCGGCCACCCCCGGCGCCGCCGCCCGCGCCGACGCCACCCGCCGCGCCCTCGACGCCCACCGCATCCCGTACACCCGCACGTTCACCGCGGGCGGCGCCGACCCGGCGGACGACGGCATCGTCGCCTCCGGCGCCAACTCCACCGGCGCGCACGGTCTTCGGACCGTGAGACAACCCTGGACAGGGAACGGTTGCTCCCTACACTGAACCGCATGCCTTCTGCCGCCCCGGTGTCCCGGACCGCCGCCCCCACGCCCTCCGTCGCCTCCCGGCTGGGGAACGTCGCCTCCTCGCCGGTACGCGAGATCCTGGCGCTGACGGCCCGGCCCGAGGTCATCTCGTTCGCCGGCGGGCTGCCCGCCCCCGAACTCTTCGACACCGAGGGCATCAAGGCCGCCTACCAGGCCGTCCTCACCGACAGCCCGCGCTCCGCCCTCCAGTACTCCACCACCGAGGGCGACCCCTCGCTCCGGGCCGCGGTCGCCGACCGGCTCACCGCCCGGGGCCTGCCGACCGACACCGACGACCTGCTCGTCACCACCGGCTCCCAGCAGGCGCTCACCCTGCTCGCCACCGCGCTCCTCGAACCCGGCAGCGTCGTCCTCGTCGAGGACCCCTGCTACCTCGCGGCCCTCCAGACCTTCGGCTTCGCCGGCGCCCGCGTCGTCCCCGTCCCCACCGACGACGACGGCATCCTCCCCGAGGCCCTCGACGAGATCGCCGCCCGCGAGAAGCCCACCCTGCTGTACATCATCCCCACCTTCCAGAACCCCACCGGCCGCACCCTGCCCGCCGGCCGCCGCGCCGCCGTCGCCGAGGCCGCCGCCCGGCACGGCTTCTGGATCGCCGAGGACGACCCGTACGGCGAACTGCGCTTCGAGGGCGAGGCCGTCCCGAACCTCGCCGGCATCCCCGCCGCGGCCGACCGCACCGTCCTCCTCGGCTCCTTCTCCAAGGTCATGGCCCCCGGCCTGCGCCTCGGGTACCTCCGCGCCCCCGCCGCGCTCCGCCGCGCCTGCGCCATCGCCAAGCAGGCCGCCGACCTGCACACCTCCACCGTCGACCAGGCCGCCGCCGCCCGCTACCTCCGCGACAGCGACCTCGACGCCCACGTCGCCGGCATGCGCGCCGCCTACCGGGCCCGCCGGGACGCCATGCTCGACGGCCTGCCCGGCGCCCTCCCCGCGGGCAGCCGCTGGAACCGGCCCGAAGGCGGCATGTTCGTCTGGGCCACCCTCCCCGACGGCCACGACGCCACCGCCCTCCTCGCCACCGCCATCGGGCACGACGTCGCCTACGTCCCCGGCGCCCCCTTCTTCTCCGGCACCCCCGACCCCGCCTCCCTCCGCCTCTCCTTCACCACGCACGCGCCGGACGAGATCGCCGAGGGCCTGCGCCGCCTGGCCAAGACCTTCGCGTGACGCCCGTGGCCCCGCCGTGACCCGTTCACCCGTGTCGTTGTTGGGCCGAACGGGTGAGGAGCGGGAGGATGGGGCCATGAGTAGGTACGAGAGGTACGACGTCACCGACGAGCAGTGGGAGGGCCTGGCCCAGGTCCTGCCGCTGCGCGGCCGTGACGAATGGCCGTCCAGGGTCGATCACCGCACGATCCCCGAGCAGTACGAGTCCGTCGAACAGCGCCGCATGGTCGTGCTGCGGGTCCAGGTCTTCGCCGACGCCCGCGAGGTCGCCGAGTACCTCATCGCCCAGATCCCGGTCCTGCTCGACCTCACCAGCGCCGACCCCGAAGTCGCCAAGCGCGTCCTCGACTTCAGCAGCGGCGTCGTCTTCGGCCTCGGCAGCGGCATGCACCGCGTCGACCGCAACGTCTTCCTGCTCGCCCCTCCCGGGACCGAGGTCGAGAGCACCGGCGACGGCCCGGCCGGCGACGAGGACGACGAGCCCGTCGGCGCCCCCCGCGCGGGCGTCCCCCGATCGTAGGAAGGTCATCTCGCCGTAACGGTTCGTCAGCACCGTCCCTGCGTACGGTCCGCTCATGGACCTCACCGGCGGCCCCGCCCTCGCCCGCACCCCCGGCCCCCGCACCTCCGAGCCCCGCACCCCGGACCCGCGGACGCCCGACCCTCGTACCTCCGACCCACGTACCCCTGACCCTCGTACCCCCGACCCACGGACTTCCGTTCCACGGACCTCCGACCGTCGTCCCTCCGATCCACGTGCCACTGACCCCCGGGCCCAGCGCCTGAACACCGTCCCGCACCCCCGCCCGACCCCACCGGCCCCCACCCGGGGACCGGGGCAGGGCGGCGGCGCCGGTACGAGGACGAGGACGAGGACGGGGGCGGGGGCGGGTGCTGGCGCAGGCGCAGGGACAGAGCCAGGAACAAGGGCAGAGTCAGGGGCAGAGGCAGGGGCAGGGGCAGGGGCAGGGGCAGAGGCGGGGACAGAGGCGGGGACAGGCGCGGTGGGGCCGGTGGCCGCGGCCGTACGGTCGGCCTTCGCGCGGCCCGTCGTGACCGAACTGCGGCTCTCCGCCTACGCGGGCCGCCGCAGCGCCACCTACCCCCTCGGTCCCGTCACCCTCTTCACCGGGCCCAGCGGCAGCGGCAAGTCCACCGTCCTCGGCGCGTACGAGGCGCTCGCCCGGCTCGGCGCGGGCGACCCCCTCGGCGAGGTCTTCCCGGACCCCGCCGCCCACGTGCCCGACAGCGCCCGGCCCGACGCCCAGGGCCGCCGCGGCTTCCGCATCGGCTGCACCGTCGACGGCCCCGTCGGCCCCGTCCGCCTCGACCTCGCCGTCCAGGCCGAGCCCGAACTCCGCATCGTCGGCGAACGCCTCACCCGCCACGGCCGCACCCTCCTCACCACCGCCCTCAGGGACCCCGGCCGCACCACCGTCCAGGCCGCCTGGCTCACCGCCGGCAGCACCCCCGTCACCCGCGCCCCACTCCCCGGCGACCTCCTCGGTACCGCCCTCCTCCCGCTGCGCGTCGCCGGCTCCACCGCGGGCCAGCGTGAAGTCCTCGCCGCCGCTGAACAGACCGTGGTCGGCCTCCGCTCCCTCTTCCCCTGCACCCCCGCACCGGGCAGGATGCGCGCCCCCGTCGTCCCGGGCGAGGGCCGGCTCCTGCGCGACTGCGCCAACCTCGCCGAGGTCCTGCACCGCACCCACACCGCCTGCCCCCGCCGGCACCAGCGCCTCGCGGCCGTCGCCGACGCGGGCTGCGCGGGCCCCGTCACCGGCGTCGCCGTCGAAGAACTCCCCGACGGCACCGTCCAGGCCCTCCTCGCCCGGGACGCCGGCCGCCCCGCCACCCCGCTCGGCCGGCTCGGCGACGGCGAACTGCGCTACCTCGCCGTCGCGTTGACGCTCCTCACCGGCCCCGGCGTCCTCGCCATGGACCGGATCGCCGAGGTCCCGGACGCCATGCAGTGCCTCACCCTGCTCACCGACGACCTCGACCGGGGCCTCGACCCCCGCCAGGCCACCGCCCTCCTCGGCCTGGCCGCGGACATCTCCGCCGACGGCCACATCCGGCTCGCCGGCTCAATCGGCGGGGCCGCTGCCGCGGAAGCCCGGCGAACCCCGGGGGTGACAGTGGTAGACCTGACCCCGTGACGGACACCGAACACGACGTGGCCGGGCTCCAGCGCCGCCTCGCCGACTTCGCGGCGGCGCGCGACTGGCAGCCCTACCACACGCCCAAGAACCTGGCGGCGGCGCTCAGCGTCGAGGCGGCCGAACTCCTGGAGATCTTCCAGTGGTCGACACCCGAGCAGGCGGAGAAGGTGATGGACGACCCGGACTCCGCCCACCGGGTCACCGACGAGGTCGCCGACGTCCTCGCCTACCTCCTCCAGTTCTGCCAGGTGCTGGGGATCGACCCCCTCGCCGCCCTCGCCGCCAAGATCGACCGGAACAAGCTCCGCTTCCCGGCCCGCAGACGGGACGTAACGGGCGAGTCGGACAGTGAGGGCGGCGATCGGCGGTGATCGGGCGGTGGTCAGGCGACGGTCAGGCAACGGTCAGGCGGTGATCGGGGGGTGGTCGAGCGATGGTCAGGCGGTGATCGAGCGGTGATTGTCACTCTTCGGAGTGATCGCTTTACCTCCTTCGAGCCGCCTGTCCACAGATTTCCGAATTCCTCTGGTGCAGGGGCTCAGGCGGCCTCACTCTGGGTAGTGGACTGAAGGGAACGGCAAGTCGCACGAACGGGGGCGGAGTTGATGGAAGCGGAGCGACTCGTCCTGGCCGGCCTGCACGCGCTGGCCGAGAGCAGGACGGCACACGACATCGTGGCGGAAGCCTGGCAGGCCCGGGCGCTCGCCCAGGCGATAGGAAGTCACCTCGCGCTCTGCGGACCGCTGGAGCTGCGCGGTGAGGCACGGGGACTCAGCGAGGCCGGGGAGTACCCGACGTGGGGAGCGACCGGTCCCCGCGCCGCCCGGCTCAGCGAGGTCGGCGACCCGCGCTCGGCGCTCACCGCTCTCGGTGAGCTCCTCGGGGAGGTCGGCATCGCCCTCGTCGGCGTGGCCTCGGTCACCGACGACGAGGGCCTCTACTGGCAGTGCATGGAGGCCATCGACGCCGCCGACGAGGCCGGCGACCGCGTCCGGGGCATGCTCCGGCGCCTCGACGTCCGAGAACAGGGCCGGGCGCGCCCTCCCGACCCGCCCCTGGGCAGGGCGGGCCCCCTGCCGACCGCCTCGCACCCCAGGAACCCGACCCCCCGCACGGCCCCCGAGCCCGTGCGGGAGTCGGAGCCGGAGCGGGAGAGAGACCGGGAGCGGGAACGGGAGGGAGAGCGGGAACGGGATCGGGAGCGGGAACGCGACCGGACCCGGGACCGATGACGGTCCAGGGCCCGGGCAGCGGGGGAAGGGAGAGGTCAGCGCACTCCGGCGCCGTCGCCGCTCCCACCGCCGGAAGGAGTGTCGGAACGACGGGAGGAGGCGCCGTCGGAACGGCCGCCGGACGGCTCCGGCTCGTGACGGTCCACGGAGGACTGGAGGTCGGCGTCCAGCTGGGAGAGATCTGCGGAGAGCGCCGCCATCAGCTCCTCCATCTGCTGGAGCAGCCCCTTCGGGGCTCCCGGAGCCTGCTGCTCGGGCACGGACTGCGGCACCTGCCGCTCGGGCAGCGCCTGCTCAGACGCGGCTTCCTGGGACATCGCGGCCTCCTCACCCCGGGCCCCGGCCGGCGCGGACGGGATCACGGGAGAAGAACGACGCACCGGCTGCTGCCGCCGGCACGCGGGCCGGGCGGTCCGGCTCCGCCCGAGCCAACGACGAGGCCCGGTCACGGTCACTGGCCAGCGGCGACGCGTCCCGCCAGGGGGGACGGATATTCACCCGACCGGGCCGGGCGGCCCCGCGCGCTGACGCGCGGCTTGACACGCACCCTTCGGTGCAGGATGGAGGCATGGATCTTCGCATCTTCACGGAACCCCAGCAGGGCGCCGACTACGACACCCTCCTCCGGGTGGCCCGCGCCACCGAGGAACTCGGCTTCGACGCCTTCTTCCGCTCCGACCACTACCTGCGGATGGGCTCCGCCGACGGGCTGCCCGGGCCGACCGACGCCTGGATCACCCTCGCCGGCCTCGCCCGCGAGACCAAGCGGATCCGCCTCGGCACCCTGATGACCGCCGCCACCTTCCGGCTGCCGGGAGTCCTCGCCATCCAGGTCGCGCAGGTCGACCAGATGTCCGGCGGACGCATCGAACTCGGTCTCGGCGCGGGCTGGTTCGAGGAGGAGCACACCGCGTACGGCATCCCGTTCCCGAAGGAGAAGTTCGGCCGGCTGGAGGAGCAGCTGGCGATCGTCACGGGCCTGTGGGGGACCGAGGCCGGCAAGAACTTCTCCTACGAGGGGAAGCACTACCGCCTCGCCGACTCGCCCGCCCTGCCCAAGCCCGCCCAGCAGAAGATCCCGGTCCTCGTCGGCGGCCACGGAGCCACCCGCACGCCCCGGCTGGCGGCGCGGTACGCGGACGAGTTCAACATCCCGTTCGCGTCCCTGGAGGACACCGAGCGGCAGTTCGGACGCGTCCGGGCCGCGGCCGAGGAAGCCGGCCGGCGCGCCGACGACCTCGTGTACTCCAACGCGCTGGTCGTCTGCGTCGGCAAGGACGACGCCGAGGTCGCGCGCCGGGCCGCCGCCATCGGCCGGGACGTGGAGGAACTGAAGGCCAACGGCCTCGCGGGCTCGCCCGCCGAGGTCACCGACAAGCTCGGCCGGTACGCGGCGGCCGGCTCCTCCCGGGTCTACCTCCAGGTCCTGGACCTGGACGACCTGGACCACCTGGAGCTGATCTCCGCCCAGGTCGCACCGCAGCTGGGCTGAGCCGATGGCACCGGACCGGACGTTCGCCCAGGTGCTCGCCGACGGCGTGCTCGTCCTCGACGGCGGGCTCTCCAACCAGCTGGAGGCCGAAGGCTGCGACCTGTCGGACGCGCTCTGGTCGGCGCGGCTGCTCGCCGACGCGCCCGACCGGATCGAGGCCGCCCACGCCGCCTACGTCCGGGCCGGTGCCCAGGTGCTGATCACCTCCAGCTACCAGGCCACCTACGAGGGCTTCGCCCGCCGCGGCCTCGACCCCGCGGCCACGACGGCGCTCCTGCGCCGCAGCGTGTCGCTGGCCGAGGCGGCGGGGGCAGGGCGGAGGTGGGTGGCCGCCTCCGTCGGGCCGTACGGGGCGATGCTGGCGGACGGGAGCGAGTACCGGGGACGGTACGGGCTGTCGGTCCGGCAGCTGGAGAGCTTCCACCGCCCGAGGGTGGAGGCCCTCGCGGCGGCGGGGCCGGACGTGCTGGCGCTGGAGACGGTGCCGGACGCCGACGAGGCGGAGGCCCTGCTGCGGGCGGCCGACGGGTGCGGGGTCCCGGTGTGGCTCTCGTACACGGTGGCGGGCGGCCGCACGCGGGCCGGCCAGGACCTGGCCGACGCCTTCGCGGTGGCGGCCGGGAACGACCAGGTGGTGGCGGTCGGCGTGAACTGCTGCGATCCGGCCGAGGCCGCCGGGGCGGTGGCGAGCGCCGTCGCCGCGACCGGCAAACCCGGTGTCGCCTACCCCAACAGCGGGGAGCGGTGGGACGCCCGGGCCGGCGGATGGCGCGGCCGTACGGCCTTCGGCCCCGCCGAAGCCCCGGCCCTCGCCACCGCCTGGGCGACGGCGGGCGCCCGCCTGATCGGCGGCTGCTGCCGCGTCGGCCCCGGCACGATCGCCGCCTTGGCGGGGTGGAGGGGCGAGGGGGAGGGGGTTGGGGTGGCGTGAGGGGGTGAGGGTGGGGGCGGGGAGGGAGGGGAGGGGGAGCCCCCCAGAGTTACGGACAAGGGCAGCGCCCTCCCTGTGACCTCGTGCCCTCCCCGTGACCCCGGGGTCACGCGGACGCTGAGCAGCTGCACGTCGGGGAACAAGGAGCGCGTCGTGTGACCGTCGCGTTGTCCACGTGGACGGATGCGGTGCCGTCCTCCGTGCAGCGGAGGGCCACCGAGATGCGGCGGACCTCGTCGGCCGGGGTGGTCGTGCAGGCGACGGCGACTTCGAAGAGGTCGTGGCCCTCGGGGCAGGTGAGGACGGCCGGCGCGGCGCCGGGGGGTGTGGGGGCCGCATGCCGGGCGGGGGTGAGCGTCCAGGGGAAGCCGTTCGGGTGGACGCCGCCGTCCTCGATGCCGAGCGGCAGGCAGCAGCCCTCGCAGAAGCACTCGTCCGCCACCACTTCGAACTGGTCCCAGCCGCACATCGGGCAGAGGGCGGGGGCGATGGTGAGCCGTTCGTCCGGAGCGGGGGCGGTGGCCGTCCGGTGGAGGAGTGCCACCGGGTCGACGTGTTCCCAGGGATCCCGAGCCTCCGAGGCCACTCGGGCTTCCCGGACGTCCCGGGTGTTCGCGCTGTCGTCCATGGGGTCATCCTGGCAGTCGTGCGGGGGCTCGGGGGCGGGTGGGGCGGGAGAAATTGCCTGGTGGGTGGGGCGGGGCGTGCCCATACTCGGATGTGTGTTCCTGACGATCAGTACCACCGGCACCCCGGAGCGTCCCGCGACCGATCTCGGTTTCCTGCTGCACAAGCATCCCGAGCGGGCCCAGGCGTTCTCGACCTCGCACGGCACTCCGTAGATTCACTGGATGAAACCGCGCTAGCCTTTGGCCCATGACCAACCCGCAGAGAGCGCTGCTCGCCGCTCGCATCAGCGTCGACACCGACGAATCAACGTCCATCGACCGGCAGTTGGAGAAGCTGAACGCATGGGCGCAGCAGCACAGCTACGCCGTAGCGGGTGTAGTTGAGGACCGGTCCGTCTCCGGCTCGATAGATCTCCCCGATCGCCCCTCCATGGGCCCATGGCTCACAGAGGAAGGGCGAGAACAGTGGGACGTCCTGGCCGTCACCACACAGGACCGGCTGAGCCGTGATGACCTCCACTTCATGGCGTTCGTAAAGAACGTCCTGGACTGGGGCAAGCTCCTCGTTGTCCTGGACGATCCGTCGTTCGACATCTCCACGGAGACAGGACGGCTCATCGCCTATGCCAAGGCGACACAGGCAGCAGCAGAGCTGCGGAAGATCCGGCAGCGTGTCTCTGATGCCCGGTCCTACCTGCGCCGGAACGGCCTGTTCGCTGGCGGTACAACGCCCTGCGGCTACCTCTACGAGGAGTCCCCGGACGGCCGGCACTACGTCCTCACCCCAGAGCCCACCTACTCCAAGTTGGTCAAGGAGATGTCAGAGCGGGTACGGGCAGGCGTGTCCACGAACCAGCTAGCCCGAGAGCTGAACGCCAAGGGTGTGCTGACGTGGCGTGACCACCTGCGGGTCCTGCGGGGACAGAAGACCAAGCACAGGGACGGAAAGGCGCTCACAGAGGCGCAGGGGACCAAGTGGAGCCCTCAGGTAGTGCAGCGCATCCTCAAGCACCCTTCCTGCGCTGGCTTCCTGGCCTACAAGGGAGAGCCGTTCGAGGACGACGAAGGCAACCCGGTCATGGCCACCGAGTATCCGATCCTCACTCAGGCAGAGTGGCAAGCCACGGTTGCGGCGGTCACGTCCCGTGGACTGTCGAACATCCGGCGCACCAACGAAGCATCGCTGCTCACGGGTACTGCACGCTGCGGTAGCTGCGGTGCGCGACTTTTCTGTCACCGGCTCAAGAAGACGTTGGCGTCAGGAGAGGTCAAGACGTACCGGCACTACTCCTGCACGTCCCACTCCAAGGCGACGCCCTGTAGCTCTCCCGTGCGCATCCCTGAGGTGTTGCTGAACGAGATCTTCGAAGACGCGCTGCTGAGCCGTCTCGGTGAGCTTGCAGAGGTCGTCAAGGTGACCGAGCCGGGGGAGGACCACACGGCAGAGCTGGAACAGGTCACCGCGCGTCTGCTGCGCCTGGAGAGGGACTACGAGAACGGCAAGTACGACGACCCCGAGAAGGAAGAGTCCTACTGGCGGATGCACGGGAACCTCACCAGGAAGCAGAAGGATCTCAAGGCCAAGCCTGTACGTCCTGCGGTCACCCGCTACGTGCCCACGGGGCTCACGCTGGCGCAGAAGTGGGGAGGGATGAGGACCGACGAACGCAGGGACTACCTGACAGGCAGAGGCGTCAAGGTCTGGGCATGGAAGAACGCCATTCCTGGCGTTGCACACGGGGCTGTCGTATCGCTCGGTGACCTGAAAGAGCTTGCCCGAGCAGCAGGGCTGGACGCTGTGTCAGTAGAGGGATGGCAGGTGTCGAGCTGGAACGTGCCAGCGCACTGGACCGCCCCTGACCTGCGAGAGTTCGTCACGGACCCGGTTCCTGACGTTCTTTCAGGACTATTCGGAGAAGATAAAGAAAGCGCATAAAGTAAAGCCTCGCAGAAATGCGGGGCTTTATTGTTTTAGCGAATTCAATTCAGAATAAAGACCCCCCACCTCTAATGATTCAATTTCAATTCGGGGTGGTCTAGTCGCGCGGGTGCCTTGAGCGCCTAGGGGGTAGGGCAGGAGCCCCGAACCCTGATGGGCGGGGGAGTGGTCGGCGTACGGTGTCGGCGTGACGACCGAAGACCTGGGGAAGACCCTGCGCCGTCTGCGCCGTCTGGCTGGACTGACACAGGAAGAGCTGTCAGAGCGTTCCAACGTGTCCGTGGACGTGATCAGACAGCTAGAGCAGCAGCGCAAGCACTCCGCACGTCTCCCTACGCTTCACGCCCTGGCGAACGGTCTCGGGGTGGAGCTGACGACGCTCCTGGGGGACCCTCCTGCGGTCTCGTCCAAGGGGGAGACGGACGGTCCTAAGTTCGTAGCGATGCGCCGGGCGGTCATGCCCGCGCTCTGGGGACCCGAGCCGCAACCGCCGGCCTCTGACTTCTCCCTGGACTCCCTGCGTGAGCAGATCGCAGAGGGGTGGACGCGCTATCACGCTGCTGAGTTCGACTCCGTGATGGACGCTCTGCCTGCCCTGATCGCGGACGCTCGCTCTGTCTCGGCCTCAGCCGACAAGGAGGAGCAGGAGGAAGGGTTCGCGGCTCTGGGCAAGGCTCTGCAACTGGCTGGACACGTAGCCGTGCGCATGGGGAAGACAGACCTGGCACTGATCAGCCTGGAACGGGCGATAGACGCTGCCGCCCAGTCCGCGAACCCTCTGCTGCTCCCCATGCTCGTGAACTCCACTGCGTGGACGTACCAGCGACAGGGACGCCTGGAAGACGCTCTGTCCATCGCCCTGAGGGCTGCGGACGACATGAAGAGCGCGGGTCTCACCGAGACGGCAGACGGGCTCAAGGTCTGGGGCGGACTGACGATGAGCGCTGCTACGTCGGCGGCGAGGAGCGGTGACTATGACCGCGCTGCGGACCTCATGGAACGAGCGGAGAAGGAAGCCGCACGAGTCTCCAAGCTCCCTGAGGGCGGCGACAGCCGCATGGTGAGCGTGTTCAGTCCATCGTCAGTACGTATCGAGCGTGTACGTCTCGCGGTCCAGTACGGCCACCCTCACGACGCGTTGGCTCTGGCCAAGGGAATGAGGCTCAGGAAGGACACTCCGCCGTCCTGGCGTACGTGGCTGCTCCTGGACGTGGCCCGTGCCCACACGGACACCGGAGACGCTGCCGGGGCGGTCAAGACACTTGAGTCCCTGCGGAAGGTGGCACCGACGTGGATGCAGCACCACACGTTGGCCGTGGCGATCGTCCGTGACCTGTGGTCGCTTCCCAACCATCCTCCGGGGCTGCGGTCGTTGGCTGAGTTCCTGGGGGTCGTCAGCTAAGCGACCAGAACTAGGACGTTGTGTCCCTGTAAGCGATCACGCCAACTCGATTGCATGAGAGGTCAAGCGCTCCGGCGACCGCGCGAACGGCCCCGGAGCTTGGCCGACTGCAAGGAGTCGACACGTGAACGCTACCGCGCACGGCGCAGCGGAACAGGTCCCGGAGCAGACGATCCCGCTCGACCTCCAGACGATGCGTCAGACGGCCCTCAAAGCGCTCGGGGAAGGGGCGGACGATCTCCCCATGGACGCCGTGGAGAGCCTGATTCAGGCGCTCCGGGGGATGCTGCTCCTGCTCCTCCCTGAGGTCACCGCAGCGGCTGGCAGGCACCCCAAGGGAGACATGCCCCGTGTCTGCGCCCTGGTGGGCATCGAGGAAGCCTGGCGGCACCTCAGGACCCCATACGTGCCCGCTGCTTCCCCGTGGGCTCTCAGGCACGCTCAGAGGCTCGCACGGTCCGTCATGGCGCTCACCGACCACTATGTGAACCTGGGTGGTCCCGACTCTGCGAACCTGGGCGGGCAGGCATGAGCCAGACGCTCTTCTACTGCCGTGGCTGCGAGGGTGTGATCACGGAGGAAGCTGACGCGGTGTTCCTGTGGCATGAGCCGGGGAGCAGCGGTCCGGGAAGGGATGTCTACGCGCACCGTGAGCACGTCCACCAGGTGAAGGAAGACGAGACCGCTATTCGTCTCCTGGCGCGCATCGTCGTAAATCGTCTGACGTCTCCGGATGCGGAGTGGCGTAAGACTCTCTGATCTTCCAGGCATACCGATACCCCCATGCCCTTGTCGGGTGTGGGGGTATTCGCGTAAGCGGAATCGGTCCGTCTCGTTTGTCAGTGGTGGATGGGACTCTAGAAGTAGCTCGAAGAACGAGCCCAACACACCAGGAGGAAACATCAGAACGGTAAGCAAGCGCGCCGACAAGCTCAAGGCCGGCGACTACGTCAAGGGGCCGAAGGGTAAGCCCGTAGAGATTCTATCGATTGAAGAGGGGGTCAACCAGGACAACAGGAGGTGCCGCATCCTGCGGCTGTACAAGGCAGGGAACCTGGTCGTCAAGGATGGGAGGTTCCTGGACACCTACCCCACGCAAGACAAGTAACTCCAACGCTGATATGTCGATACCTCGAAACTCGGAGGTGTCGGCATTTGTAGTTGGTGGTGTTCGCGAGAGGCAGACAGGAGTAACTGCATCTGAATGCCAACACCCGTGAACTACCCTGGAGTACATGCGCCCCGGTGACATGCTCACCGTCCAGGAAGTTGACCGGCTCGGCCGGAACCTCCTTGAGGGGCTGATCATGCTCACCGACCTGTTCGAGCAGGGCTACGCGGTCAAGGTTCTCGACGGCATCGCTGCCGGGGAGCACACGGAGCGCAGCCTGATCCTGGATCTTGCCCTGGCTCTCGCAGAGGACCGACGGCGCGACATCTCTAAGAAGACGAAGAACGGACTGGACGCAGCCAAGGCACGTGGGCGTGTCGGTGGTCGTCGTCCTGTCATGTCTGACGTGCTCACGGCTCAGGCCGTAGCCCTGCGGGACAAGGGGTTCACCATCCGGCAGATCCAGCCGCACCTGACGTACAAAACGGCCGGCGGTGAGACCCGTAACCCCTCTGTCGGTGCCATCTCTCAGGCGCTCAAGACGCACGACGCCGAGTAGCCGCAGCGCCCCACAGGGCCCCTGCCAACACGGTGGGGGTCTTCTGCTGTCGCGGGTAAACCAGTACCGCCGTGAGCCCGCACCTGCCCATACTCGCCGTGTGTTCCTGACAATCTCGACTACCGGCAACGAGCAGAACCCCGCCACTGACCTGGGCTTTCTGCTCCATAAGCATCCAGCGCGGGCCTTCTCAGCTAGTACGTCCCACGGCACCGCGCACGTGCTCTACCCCGAGGCCACCGCGGAGCGTTGCACCGCGGCGCTGCTTCTGGAGGTGGATCCCGTGGCGCTGGTGCGCCGCGGCAAGGGGAAGGGCCGGGGCGGTGCCCCGGACGCGGCCCTCGCGCAGTACGTGAACGACCGTCCCTATGCCGCTTCGTCGTTGCTGGCGGTGGCGCTCGCGCAGGTCTTCAAGACGGCGCTGCACGGTGTGTGCCGTGCGCTGCCCGAGCGGGCGGCGGAGCCGTTGCCGCTGCGGGTCGAGGTGCCGGTGCTGCCCGCGCGGGGCGGTGTCGAGCTGGTCCGGGAGCTGTTCGGGCCGCTGGGCTGGACGACGGTGGACGCCGAACCGGTGGCGCTGGACGCGGAGTTCCCCGAGTGGGGCGACTCCCGGTACGTGCGGCTGGTGCTGGAGGGCGACGGGCTGCGGCTCGCGGACGCGCTGAACCAGCTCTATGTGCTGCTGCCCGTCCTCGACGACGCCAAGCACTACTGGGTGGCGCCGGACGAGGTGGACAAGCTGCTGCGGGCCGGTGAGGGCTGGCTGGCGTCGCACCCCCGGCGCGAGCTGATCACCACCCGCTATCTGTCGCGCCGGCGGAGCCTCGCCCGTGAGGCGTCGGAGCGGCTGGAGCTGGTCCGGCTGGCCGAGGCCGAGGGGCTGGACGTCGAGGACGTCGACAACGCCGTGGACGAGGCGAGCGACACGGAGGAGCGGCCGGTGCCGCTCGCCGAGCGGCGGCGTGCCGCGATCCTGGCGGCCCTGCGGGCGGCCGGTGCCGCGCGTGTCCTCGATCTGGGCTGCGGGCAGGGCCAGTTGGTGCAGGCGCTGCTGAAGGACGTCCGGTTCACGGAGATCGTGGGCGTGGACGTGTCGGTGCGGGCGCTGACCGTGGCGGCGCGCCGGCTGCGGCTGGACCGGATGGGCGAGCGGCAGGCCGCCCGGGTCGCGCTGGTGCAGGGCTCGCTCGCGTACACGGACAAGCGGCTGGCCGGGTACGACGCGGCCGTGCTGAGCGAGGTGATCGAGCACCTCGACCTGCCGCGGCTGCCGGCCCTGGAGTACGCGGTGTTCGGTGCGGCCCGGCCCCGTACGGTCGTGGTGACGACGCCGAACGTCGAGTACAACGTGCGCTGGGAGTCGCTGCCCGCCGGGCACGTCCGGCACACCGACCACCGCTTCGAGTGGACCCGGGCGGAGTTCCGGGAGTGGGCCGCCGCCGTGGCAGGACGGTACGGGTACGGCGTGGGGTTCGAGCCGGTCGGGCCGGACGATCCCGAGGTCGGCCCGCCCACGCAGATGGCCGTGTTCACCCGCGCCGGCGCGGAGGACGACGAGACGAAGAAGGAGGATCGGGCATGAGTGCCGACACGACCACCACCGCCGCGGCGGACACCGTGGAGCGCCGGGTGCTGCCCGTCACCGACCTGTCCCTCGTCGTGCTCGTGGGCGCGACCGGTTCGGGCAAGTCGTCGTTCGCGCGGCGGCACTTCAGGCCGACCGAGGTGGTGTCCTCGGACTTCTGCCGGGGGCTCGTCGCGGACGACGAGAACGACCAGTCGGCGTCCCGGGACGCCTTCGACGTGCTGCACTACATCGTCGGCAAGCGGCTCGCGGCCGGCCGGCTGACCGTCGTCGACGCCACCAACGTGCAGCGCGAGGCGCGCCGGCAGCTGGTGGAGCTGGCGCGGGCGCACGACGTGCTGCCGATCGCGATCGTGCTCGACCTGCCGGAGTCGGTCTGCCGGGAGCGGAACGCGCTGCGGGCGGACCGGGCCGGCATGCCCGCCCATGTGATCCCCCGTCACCGGCGCGAGCTGCACCGCGGGCTCAAGGGGCTGGAGCGGGAGGGCTTCCGCAAGGTCCACGTGCTGCGGTCGGTCGAGGAGGTGGAGGCGGCGGAGGTGCGGCTGGAGCGCCGCTTCAACGATCTGCGGCACCTGCGCGGCCCGTTCGACATCATCGGTGACGTCCACGGCTGCCGGAGCGAGCTGGAGACGCTGCTCGGCCGGCTCGGTTATGTGGACGGCGTGCACCCGGAGGGGCGTACGGCGGTCTTCGTCGGCGACCTGGTCGACCGGGGTCCGGACTCGCCGGGCGTGCTGCGCCGGGTGATGGGCATGGTGGCGGCGGGGACGGCGCTGTGCGTGCCGGGCAACCACGAGAACAAGCTGGGGCGCTGGCTCAAGGGCCGGAAGGTCCAGGTGACGCACGGTCTCGCCGAGACCGTCGAGCAGCTGGAGCGGGAGCCGGCCGGGTTCCGCGACGAGGTCGCCCGGTTCATCGACGGTCTGGTGAGCCACTACGTCCTGGACGACGGGAACCTGGTGGTGTGCCACGCGGGTCTGCCGGAGAAGTACCACGGCCGTACGTCGGGGCGGGTCCGCTCGCACGCGCTGTACGGGGACACGACCGGTGAGACCGACGAGTTCGGGCTGCCGGTGCGCTACCCGTGGGCGGAGGACTACCGCGGCCGGGCGGCGGTCGTGTACGGGCACACGCCGGTGCCGACGACGTCCTGGGTGAACAACACCCTCTGCCTGGACACGGGTGCCGTGTTCGGCGGGCGGATGACGGCGCTGCGGTGGCCGGAGCGCGAGCTGGTCGACGTGCCCGCGGAGAAGGTCTGGTACGAGCCGGCCCGGCCGCTGGCGTCGGAGGCGCCGGGTGGGCACGAGGGCCGGCCGCTCGATCTGGCCGACGTGCACGGGCGGCGGACGGTGGAGACCCGGCACCTGGGCCGGGTGACGGTGCGGGAGGAGAACGCGGCGGCGGCGCTGGAGGTGATGAGCCGGTTCGCGGTCGACCCGCGGCTGCTCGCGTACCTGCCGCCGACGATGGCGCCGACGCCGACCTCGGGTGCGGAGGGCTATCTGGAGCATCCGGCGGAGGCGTTCGCCCAGTACCGGGCGGACGGGGTCGAGCGGGTCGTGTGCGAGGAGAAGCACATGGGTTCGCGGGCGGTGGCGCTGGTCTGCCGGGACGCGGACGCGGCCCGGGAGCGGTTCGGGGTGGACGGGCCGACGGGCGCGCTGCACACCCGTACCGGCCGGCCGTTCTTCGACGACGAGGCGGCCACCGAGCAGGTCCTCGCCCGGCTGCGGACGGCGATCGGCGCGGCGGGGCTGTGGGACGAGCTGGACACGGACTGGCTGCTGCTCGACGGCGAGCTGATGCCGTGGTCGCTGAAGTCGGGCGGGCTGCTGCGTCACCAGTACGCGGCGGTCGGCGCGGCCTCCGGGGCCGTGCTCCCGGATGCCGTGCGGGCGCTGGAGCAGGCGGTCGCGCGCGGGGTCGAGGGCCTCGGCGGTCTGCTGGCGGCGCAGCGGGAGCGGGCGGCGGACGCGGGCGCGTTCACCGAGGCGTACCGGCGGTACTGCTGGCCGACGGAGGGTCTGGACGGGGTGCGGTTCGCGCCGTTCCAGCTGCTCGCGGGGCGGGGGCGGTCGCTCGCCGAGGTGCCGCACGACATCCAGCTGGGGTGGCTGGACCGGCTCGTGGAGCACGATCCGACGGGTCTGCTCCAGGTGACGCGGCGGATCGTCGTGGACACCGGCGACGAGGCGTCCGTCCGCGCGGGCACCGAGTGGTGGCTGGAGCTGACCGGCGCGGGGGGTGAGGGCATGGTCGTGAAGCCGCTCGCCGCGCTGGTCGTGGACGGCTCGGGCCGTCCGGTGCAGCCGGGGGTCAAGGTGCGGGGCCGGGAGTACCTGCGGATCGTGTACGGCCCCGAGTACACCCGTCCGGAGAACCTGGCGCGGCTGCGGCAGCGGTTCCTCGGCCACAAGCGGTCGCTCGCCCTGCGCGAGTACGCGCTCGGCCTGGAGGCGCTGGAGCGGCTCGCGGCCGGGGAGCCGCTGTGGCGGGTGCACGAGGCGGTGTTCGCGGTGCTGGCGCTGGAGTCGGAGCCGGTGGACCCGAGGCTGTAGAGAGGGAGGGGAGGGGGCGGTCGCCGTACCGTCCCTTCCTTCTTCTCCCGGCGCGGAATTCGGTCGTGCGCGTGTCACGCGCGCGGCGGTCCGCTCCGTCAGGATGGGCGCATGGGATTCCATGTCGACTCCGAGACCGGCCGGCTCCGCCGCGTGATCCTCCACCGCCCCGATCTGGAGCTCAAGCGGCTGACCCCGTCCAACAAGGACGCCCTGCTCTTCGACGACGTGCTGTGGGTGCGGCGGGCCCGTCAGGAGCACGACGGCTTCGCGGACGTGCTGCGGGACCGGGGTGTCGAGGTGCATCTCTTCGGTGATCTGCTGCGGGAGGCGCTGGACGTGCCCGCGGCGCGGGCGCTGGTCCTGGACCGGGTCTTCGACGAGAAGGAGTACGGGCCGCTCGCCGCCGACCACCTGCGGGAGGCGTTCGACTCGCTGGACTCCGGGGCGCTGGTGGAGGCGCTGGTCGGCGGGATGACGAAGCGGGAGTTCCTGGCGGCGCACCGGGAGCCGACGTCGGTGCGGTTCCACGCGCTCGATCTCGACGACTTCGTGCTCGGTCCGCTGCCGAACCACCTCTTCACGCGGGACACCTCGGCGTGGATCTATGACGGGGTGTCGATCAACGCGATGCGCTGGCCGGCGCGGCAGCGCGAGACCGTGCACTTCGAGGCGATCTACAAGCACCATCCGCTCTTCGCGGGGCCGGAGGCGGGGCCGTTCCACCACTGGTCGGAGGGGCAGGCGGACTATCCGTCGACGATCGAGGGCGGGGACGTGCTCGTCATCGGCAACGGCGCGGTGCTCATCGGGATGAGCGAGCGGACGACGCCGCAGGCGGTGGAGATGCTGGCGCGGGGGCTGTTCGCGGCGGGTTCGGCGCGGACGATCGTGGCGCTGGACATGCCGAAGCGGCGGGCGTTCATGCATCTGGACACGGTGATGACGATGGTGGACGGGGACACGTTCACCCAGTACGCGGGGCTGGGGATGCTGCGCTCGTACACGATCGAGCCGGGTGACGAGGGGCAGGCGCTGCGGGTGACGGACCATCCGCCGGAGCAGATGCACAGTGCGATCGCGGCGGCGCTGGGGCTCCAGGACGTGCGGGTGCTGACGGCGACGCAGGATGTGCACGCGGCGGAGCGGGAGCAGTGGGACGACGGCTGCAACGTGCTGGCGGTGGAGCCGGGGGTGGTGGTGGCGTACGAGCGGAACGTGACGACCAACACGCATCTGCGGAAGCGGGGCATCGAGGTGATCGAGATCCCGGGGAGCGAGCTGGGGCGGGGGCGGGGCGGCCCGCGCTGCATGAGCTGTCCGGTGGTGCGGGACGCGGTGTGAGCGGGGGGCGGGCTGCCACCCGGGGGTGTATAAGAATGCCTTCGTATGTATAGACTTCCAGCAATCCGCAGGATCCGCCCCCGCCCGTACCCCAGGAGCGCCCCTCATGGCCCTTGACCTCTCCGGCCGCCACTTCCTCAAGGAGCTGGACTTCACCGCCGAGGAGTTCCGCGGCCTGATCGACCTCGCCGCCGAGCTGAAGGCCGCCAAGAAGGCGGGCGCCGAGGTGCAGCGGCTGCGCGGCCGGAACATCGCCCTGATCTTCGAGAAGACCTCCACCCGCACCCGCTGCGCCTTCGAGGTCGCCGCCGCCGACCAGGGCGCCTCCACCACGTACCTCGACCCCTCCGGCTCGCAGATGGGGCACAAGGAGTCGGTGAAGGACACCGCCCGCGTCCTCGGCCGGATGTTCGACGGCATCGAGTACCGGGGCGACAGCCAGGCCACCGTGGACGAGCTGGCCGCCTTCGCCGGCGTCCCCGTCTTCAACGGGCTGACCGACGACTGGCACCCCACCCAGATGCTCGCCGACGTGCTCACCATGACCGAGCACAGCGACAAGCCGCTGGAGGGCATCTCCTTCGCCTACCTCGGCGACGCCCGCTTCAACATGGGCAACTCCTACCTCGTCACCGGCGCCCTGCTCGGCATGGACGTGCGGATCGTCGCCCCCGAGGCGTACTGGCCGGCCGACGAGGTCGTCGCCGCCGCCCGCGAACTGGCCGACAGGAGCGGCGCCACCCTCACCCTCACCGAGTCCGTCGAGGACGGCGTCCGGGGCGCCGACTTCGTCGTCACCGACGTCTGGGTCTCGATGGGCGAGCCCAAGGAGGTGTGGGACGAGCGGATCGCCGCCCTCGCCCCGTACTCCGTCACCATGGACGTCCTGCGCGCCACCGGGAACCCGGACGTCAAGTTCCTGCACTGCCTGCCCGCCTACCACGACCTGGGCACGAAGGTCGCCCGCGAGGTCCACGACCGGCACGGGCTGACCGAGCTGGAGGTCTCCGACGAGGTCTTCGAGTCGGCGCACTCCGTCGTCTTCGACGAGGCCGAGAACCGGCTGCACACCATCAAGGCGGTCCTCGTCGCGACCCTGGCCGGGCCCGCTTCGGCATAGCTTTACGCCCGATTGGGTGAATATGCGGGGTGGGGTCTACTATCGCATCGTTCAGGGGGGTCCGGGCCTTATACCCGGACCCCCCTGACGCATGCACGACCGGACAGGCAAGACCAGAGATGAGAACCCCCGCATGCCGTCGCGGATCAAGTCCCCCCAGCAGCTGATCGCCGAATCCGGCGCCGACCTCGAGGGCCACGGCCTCAAGCGCACGATGGGCCTCTTCCAGCTCGTCTGCTTCGGCGTCGGGGCGATCGTCGGCACCGGCATCTTCGTCGGACTCGCCGACAGCGTCGCCGAGGCGGGCCCCGCGGTCGTCGTCTCCTTCGTCCTCGCCGCCGTCACCTGCGTCTTCACCGCCTTCTCCTTCGCGGAACTCGGCGGGGCGATCCCGGTCTCCGGCTCCTCCTACTCCTTCGCCTACGCGAGCCTCGGCGAGCGGGCCGCCTTCCTCGTCGGCTGGTGCCTGCTCCTGGAGTACGGCGTCTCGGTCTCCGCGGTCGCCGTCGGCTGGAGCCAGTACCTCGACGAGCTCCTGCACAGCGTCACCGGCCTCCGGCTCCCCGACGCGCTCGCCGCGGGACCCGCCGAGGGCGGCGTGATCAACCTGCCCGCGGTGATCGTCATCCTGATGGCCGCCACCCTCCTGGTCCGCGGGGTCCGGGAGAGCGCCCGCGCCACCGCCGCCATGTCGATCCTCAAGATCGGCATCCTGATCGCCTTCTGCGCGATCGGCTTCTCGGCCTTCCAGGCCGGCCACCTCTCGCCGTTCGCCACCGAGGGCATGAGCGGCATCACGGCCGGCGCCTCGGTCGCCTTCTTCTCCTACATCGGCTTCGACGCCATCACCACCGCCGGCGAGGAGGTGAAGAACCCGCGCCGGAACATCCCGCTCGCCATCCTCATCTGCATCGGCATCGTCACCGTGCTCTACTGCGCGGTCGCCCTCGCCGCGATCGGCGCGCTCGGCGCCGACGAGGTCGCCGACAAGCCGGCCGCGCTCTCCCTCGTCGTCGACCAGGTCACCGGCTCGTCCGTCGGCGGCGGCATCATCGCCTTCGGCGCGGTCGTCGCCATCGCCTCCGTCGTCCTCGCCGTGATGTACGGCCAGACCCGCATCCTGATGGCGATGTCCCGCGACGGCCTCATGCCCCGGATCCTCGAACGGGTCTCCCCGAAGACCTCCACCCCGGTCGCCAACACCTGGATCGTCGCCGCCGTCTTCGCCGTCCCTGCCGCCTTCGCCCCGCTCGACGTGGTCGTCGATCTCACCACCATCGGCACCCTCGCGATCATGGCCGTGGTCAACCTCGCGGTGATGGTGCTGCGCCGCCGCGACCCCGGTCTCACCCGCTCCTTCAAGGTGCCCCTCTACCCGCTCAGCCCCGTCCTCGGCATCGGCTTCTGCCTCTACCTCATCTGGGGCACCGGCTGGCGCACCTGGATCGTCTTCGCCTGCTTCCTCGTCGCCGGCGCCGCGCTGTACGCCGGCTACGGGCGCCGCCGCTCCCGCCTCGCGCTCACGGCCGCCGACGGCTCCGCTGGGCGGGCACCCGGGGGAGCGTGAACCAGACCGCCTTGCCGCGCGCGGTCGGACGGTGGCCGCAGTCGCTGCTCAGCGCCCTGATCAGCAGCAGCCCGCGGCCGTGCTCCTGCCAGGGATCCACCTCGGCCTCCGGATCCGGGCAGACCAGCTGACCCGGGTGGGCGGGGTCGGGATCGTGGACCTCGATCTGACAGCCGTCCGGCGCGGCCAGCAGCTCCACGACCAGCTCGATGGGCCCGTCGCCCGAGGTGTGCTCGACGGCGTTGGCCACCAGCTCGGCCGTGAGCAGCTCCGCCGTGTCGCGGTCCGGCCCGCCCGCCGCGGCGGGCTCGATCTCGCCGAGGGCGGTACGGACGAGGGCGCGGGCGAGCGGGACGGCGGCGGTGGTACGGGGCAGCCGGACGCGTCGCCAGGGTCCTGGCGCGGCGGGTGCGGGGCCGGTGACGTCGGGCATGGGGGGACGGGCTCCCTTGGCCGGGGATGGCGGACGGGCGACAGGGGAACGGGGGACGACCCGAGACGTCCTGGTTTCCACCCTATAAGGGGGCGATTCCCGTCCACAGAGGCACCCCTCCCGACCCCGGGGGACCCAGGTCCCCGGCGGGCCGGGACCTTGGACGAGCCGTCCTACAGGTCCTTCTCCACCGCCCGGACGTACTCGGCGCCCCGCTCCCACAGCAGCGCGTGCAGCTCCGCGAAGACCTCCGCCGACCGCCGTCCCGGCCAGTCCGCGGGCAGCAGCCCGGCCGGCAGCACCGGGTCCGCGTACGGCAGCCGGCGCCAGGCGTCCAGGGTGAGCAGGTAGTCCCGGTAGGCGTCCTCCACCGTGCCCGGCGTCTCCCGCCAGGCCGCGAGGACCGGCTCGTGACCGGCCAGGAACTCCTCGTGCAGCCGCGCGATCGCCGGCAGGTCCCACCAGCGGGCCACCGCCTCCGCCGTCGCCGCGTACCCCAGGTGGTCGCCGCGGAAGAAGTCCACGTACGCGGAGAGCCCGAGCCGCTCCAGGGCGTTGCGGGTCTCCTCGTACAGCCGGGCCGGCGCGATCCACACGCCCGGTGCCGCCGTCCCGAAGCCGAGCCGGCCGAGCCGGGAGCGCAGCAGGTGCCGCTTGTGCCGCTCCTGCTCCGGCACCGAGAAGACGGCGAGGACCCAGCCGTCGGACAGGGACGGTTCGGTCCGGGCGTAGATCCGCCGGTCGCCGTCCTCCAGGAGCCGCCGGGCGTCGTCGGAGAGCGCGTAGCCGGCCGAGCCGTCGGGGGTCCGGCGGGCGAGCAGCAGTCCGCGCCGCTTCAGGCGGGACACCGAGGAACGCACCGAGGGCGCGTCCACGCCGACCGCCGCGAGCAGCCGGATCAGCGCGGCCACCGGCATCGGCGTCTCCTCCGACGGGCGGCCGTAGGCGCCGTAGAGCGAGACGATCAGGGAACGGGGGGTGTGCTGCTCGGCCACGTGATCACTTTAGGCCGTGCCGCCCGGACCGTGCCGCGCGGACCCGGGCGCCTCCGGCGCCGGCCGGACGCGCAGCCGGTGGCGCTGGAGCTTGCCGGTGGCGGTGCGGGGGAGGGCGTCCAGGAAGACGACCGCGCGGGGCGACTTGTGCGGGTCGAGGCGGGCGCGCACGAAGGAGCGCAGCGCGGCGGCGGTGGCCGCGTCGCGCGGCACCCCGTCCCGTACCACCGCGTAGGCGACGACGACCTGGCCGCGCAGCGGGTCCGGGCGGCCCACGACCGCCGTCTCGACGACGTCCGGATGGCCGAGAAGCACCTCCTCCACCTGGGGGCCGGCGATCGTGTACCCGGCCGAGATGATCATGTCGTCGGCGCGGGAGACGTACCGGAACCGGCCGTCGGCCTCGCGGACGTACCGGTCGCCGGTGATGTTCCAGCCGCCCCGCACGTACTCCGTCTGGCGGGGGTCGGCCAGATAGCGGCAGCCGACCGGGCCGCGGACCGCGAGCAGCCCCTCCCGCCCGTCGGGGACGGGCCGGCCGTCCGGGCCCAGGACGGCCGCCTGCCAGCCCGGCACAGGGCGGCCCGTCGTCCCCGGCCGGCTGTCGGCGTCGGCGGCGGCGACGAAGATGTGGAGGAGCTCGGTGGCGCCGATGCCGTTGATCAGCCGGAGCCCGGTCCGCGCGTACCAGGCGGTCCAGACGGCGTCGGGCAGGTCCTCGCCCGCCGAGACGCACCGGCGCAGCGAGGACAGGTCGGCGCCGGAGCCCCCGTCGAGCAGGCGGAGCATCGCGCGGTAGGCGGTGGGCGCGGTGAACAGCACCGAGACCCGGTGCCGGCCGATCGCCGCCAGCAGCTGCTGGGGCCCGGCCCGGTCCAGGAGCACCGTGCTGGCCCCGGCCCGCAGCGGGAAGACCAGCAGCCCGCCCAGGCCGAAGGTGAAGGCGAGCTGCGGGGAGCCGGCGAAGACGTCGTCCGGGCGGGGCCGCAGCACGTGCGCGGAGAAGGTGTCGGCGGAGGCGAGGACGTCCCGGTGGAAGTGGACGCACCCCTTGGGGCGGCCGGTGGTGCCGGAGGTGAAGGCGATCAGGGCCACGTCGTCGGCGGCCGTGTCCGCGGCCCGGTAGGGGCGGGTGGTCCGGCGCCCGGCGAGGGCCAGGAGGTCCCCGGGCCCGTCTCCGCCGTACGGGACGACCGTCAGGCCCGGCACCCGGGCGGCCCGCAGCTCGTCGAGCGCCTCCGCGGCGCACAGCGCCAGCGAGCAGGAGGCCGTCCCGGCGACGAAGGCGAGCTCGGCGGCCCGCTGCTCCGCGGGGACGGCGACGGCGATCCCGCCGGCCTTCACGACCGCGAGCCAGCAGGCGGCGAGCCAGGGCGTGGTCGGCCCGCGCAGCAGCACCCGGTTGCCGGGCCGCAGTCCGAGGTCGCCGGTGAGCACATGCGCGATCCGGTCCACGTGCCCGCGCAGCTCGCCGTAGCTCCAGGACCCGCCCTCGCCGTCGTGGAAGGCGGGCCGTCCGGCGCCGAACCGTTCCGCCGTGGCGTCGAGCAGCTCGGCGGCGCAGTTGAGCCGTTCGGGGTAGGCAAGCCCGGGGAGCCCGAAGACGAGCCGGGGCCACTGGGCGGCGGGCGGCAGCCGGTCCCGGGCGAAGCCGTCCACGTGGCCGGAGGGGGTCAGCTCCACGGGTCCGGCCCTCCGGGACCGGGCGGCGGGGGCGGCGCCGCCCGGCCGGCGGCCCGCCGGCCGCCCGGGTGACGTATCGTGTCAGTGACGGAAGTCACCGACCCGCGACAAGGTGGTGTCACCGCACCGCCTGGTCCGGGCCGGAGACGGCGACCGGGACGCCCGAGGGCGTCGGAGAAGGCCCACATGCCCGCATTCTCACCCAATTCGGCACGGACGGCCCGGCGTGGCGCACGCGCCCCCTCGGGCCGCACCGCGCGGGAACACCGTCCCTCGACGTGGCTCCGCGGCTCCGGCCGCCGCCGGCCCTGCACGGAGCCACGGAGCCACGGAGCCTCCGCGCCACCGTCGCCCCCGCACCGCGCCACGGAGCCACGGCAACTCCGCGCCGCCGTCGTCATCGGCGCACCGCGCCGTCGCCGCGCCACCGCCCCTCCCGACCGCCGAGGAGCCGTCCGATGAGCCTGCACCGCCACAACCCCGCGGAACTCGCCCCGCCCGCCGGCTTCTCGCACGCGGTCACCGCCAACGGCAGCCGGCTCGTCTTCCTCTCCGGACAGACGGCCCTCGACAGCGGCAGCGGAGTCGTCATCGGCGCCACGCCCGCCGAGCAGTTCGCCGCGGCGCTCGGCAACCTCCTCACCGCCCTGCGGCACGCCGGCGGCGGCCCCGCGGACCTGGCCCGCGTCACGGTCTACACGACCGACATCGCGGCCTACGACGCCGACGCCGACGAACTGCGCGACATCTGGCGCCGGATGGCGGGCCGTGACTATCCGGCGATGACGGTCGTGGAGGTCGTACGGCTCCGGGAGGAACGGGCCGTCGTCGAACTCGACGGCTTCGCCGTGCTGGAGGAGCCGGGCGGGGCTTGATCGACTGGTCGCGCTCAGGGGTCGGGCTTAGGGTCGAATGGTGGACCGACCGGCCCACGGCTCCTGCGGTGAGGGCGCGAAGCGCCATGAACGAATCATGAGTAGCACACCGAAGCCGACGACTCCGGCGGTGGACCCGACTCCTACCGGCGCGGGCGACGGCAAGGGCATCGCCCTGTTCGTCATCGCCTCCTGCCAGCTGATGGTCGTCCTCGACATCACCATCGTCAACATCGCACTGCCGCACATCCAGAGCGATCTCGACTTCTCGACCACCAGCCTCTCCTGGGTGGTCAACGCCTACACGCTGACCTTCGGCGGTCTGCTGCTGCTCGGCGGCCGGGCCGGCGACATCCTCGGCAGGCGCCGCGTCTTCATCTTCGGCGTCCTGCTCTTCGGATTCGCCTCCCTGCTGGGCGGGTTCGCGCAGGAGGGCTGGCAACTCCTCGCGGCCCGCGCCCTCCAGGGCGTCGGTGGCGCGATCGCCTCGCCGACCTCGCTCTCGCTCATCACGACGACCTTCGAGGAAGGCCCCGAACGCAACCGGGCCTTCGGCGTGTTCGCGGGCGTGTCGGCGGCCGGCGGAGCGATCGGACTGCTCGCAGGCGGCGTACTCGTCGAATGGCTCGACTGGCGCTGGATCTTCTTCGTGAACGTGCCGATCGCGGTGATGATCGCGATCCTGACACCCCGTCACGTCAAGGAGTCCGAACGCCATCCGGGCCACTTCGACCTGGCGGGCGCGCTGACGTCGACCCTCGGCATGGTGGCCCTGGTGTACGGCTTCATCCGCGCGGCGCAGGAAGGATGGAGCGATCCCTGGACGATCGCCTCGTTCTGCGCCGCGGTGATCCTGCTGGTCACGTTCATCCTGGTGGAGCGCCGCAGCCGGCAGCCGATCACCCCGCTGCACATGTTCGCCGACCGCAACCGGGCCGGCACGTACGGCATGATGCTCTGCCTGGCGGCGGCGATCTTCGGGATGTTCTTCTTCCTGACCCTCTTCGTGCAGCAGGTCCTCGGCTTCAGCCCGCTGGAGGCGGGACTCGCCTTCCTGCCGGTCAGCGCGGTCATCGCGGTCGTGGCCGGCATCACCTCCCAGCTCCTGCCGAAATACGGCCCGAAGCCCTTCATGGTGCTGGGCTCGCTCTGCCTGGCGCTGGGCCTCTCCTGGCTGACCCTGACGGACGTCCACTCCACCTACGCGGGCTCGATCCTCGGACCGATGCTGGTCTTCAGCGCCGGCATGGGCTTCATGTTCGTCTCGCTGACCCTGATGGCCCTCTCCAACGTGCAGCCCGCCGAGTCCGGCGCCGCGTCCGGCATCCTCAACGCGACCCAGCAGGTGGGCGGTTCGCTGGGCCTCTCCATCCTGGTCACGGTCTTCGGCACCGTCAGCCGCAACGAGGCCGACGAACAGGTCCCGGCCTTCCTCGCGCAGGCCGGCCCCATCGAGAAGGCCCGCTTCGCCGAGACCGGCCAACTCCCGCCCCCCTACGCCGACCAGGTCCTCACCTCGGGCGTCTCCGCCGGCTTCATCGTCGCCGCCGCCTTCGCCATCGTGTCCTTCCTGATCGCCCTCTTCGTCATCAAGGTCCGCCCCTCCGACATCGAACGCCTCAAGGGCGGCGGCATGATGCCGGGCGGCGGCTGACCCCCCCCCGCACGGAAACACGAAGGGCCCCGCCGGATCGGCGGGGCCCTGCGCGTGGCGGATCAGATGTCCCGGAAGATCTCGATCTGGGCGCCCACCGAGTTGAGGCGCTCGGCCAGTTCCTCGTAGCCGCGGTTGATGACGTAGACGTTGCGGAGGACGGAGGTGCCCTCGGCGGCCATCATCGCGAGGAGGACGACCACGGCGGGGCGGAGGGCGGGCGGGCACATCATCTCGGCGGCGCGCCAGCGGGTGGGGCCCTCGACCAGGACGCGGTGGGGGTCCAGGAGCTGGAGGCGGCCGCCGAGGCGGTTGAGGTCGGTGAGGTAGATGGCGCGGTTGTCGTAGACCCAGTCGTGGATGAGGGTCTGGCCCTGCGCGGTGGCCGCGATGGCCGCGAAGAAGGGGACGTTGTCGATGTTGAGGCCCGGGAAGGGCATCGGGTGGATCTTGTCGATCGGCGCCTCCAGCTTGGAGGGGCGGACCGTCAGGTCGACCAGGCGGGTGCGGCCGTTGTCGGCGGCGTACTCGGCCGAGCGGTCGTGGTCGAGGCCCATCTCCTCCAGGACCGCGAGCTCGATCTCCAGGAACTCGATCGGCACCCGGCGGATCGTCAGCTCGGACTCGGTGACGACGGCCGCGGCGAGGAGGCTCATCGCCTCGACCGGGTCCTCGGAGGGGGAGTAGTCGACGTCCACGTCGATCTCCGGGACGCCGTGCACGGTCAGCGTGGTGGTGCCGACGCCGTCGACCCGTACGCCGAGGGCCTCCAGGAAGAAGCACAGGTCCTGGACCATGTAGTTGGAGGAGGCGTTGCGGATGACGGTGACGCCGTCGTGGCGGGCGGCCGCCAGGAGCGCGTTCTCGGTCACGGTGTCGCCGCGCTCGGTCAGCACGATCGGGCGGTCCGGGGCCACGGCCTTCTCCACCTGGGCGTGGTAGAGGCCCTCGGTGGCGGTGATGTCCAGGCCGAAGCGGCGCAGCGCGATCATGTGCGGCTCGATCGTGCGGGTACCGAGGTCGCAGCCGCCGGCGTACGGCAGCTTGAAGCGGTCCATGCGGTGCAGCAGCGGGCCGAGGAACATGATGATGGAGCGGGTGCGGATGGCGGCCTCGGCGTCGATGGACTCCATGTCCAGCTCGGCCGGCGGCACGATCTCCAGGTCCACGCCGTCGTTGATCCAGCGGGTGCGGACGCCGATGGAGTTGAGGACCTCCAGGAGGCGGAAGACCTCCTCGATCCTCGCCACCCGGCGCAGCACCGTGCGGCCCTTGTTGAGGAGGGTGGCGCAGAGCAGGGCGACGCAGGCGTTCTTGCTGGTCTTGACGTCGATGGAGCCGGAGAGCCGGCGGCGGCCGACGACACGCAGGTGCATCGGGCCGGCGTAGCCCAGGGACACGATCTCGCTGTCGAGTGCCTCGCCGATACGGGCGATCATCTCAAGGCTGATGTTCTGGTTGCCCCGCTCGATGCGGTTGACCGCGCTCTGGCTGGTGGCCAGGGCCTCGGCGAGCTGCGTCTGGGTCCAGCCGCGGTGCTGCCGGGCGTCACGGATGAGCTTGCCGATGCGTACGAGGTAGTCGTCTGCCATGCCGTCACGTTATCTCAGATATGAGATGTGTCGATCATCGGGGTGCGGCAAACGGGTGACGTTCCCTTATGAAGCGGGGCATAAGGGCGATTCGGGTCACGCGGGGAGGTCGAGCGCCGTGGGGTGCCGCGGCTCGTACAGCGGCAGCTCCGTGCCGCTCGGCAGCCGGACCGCCGCGAGCAGCCCCCACCCCTGGTCGGTGATGGCCCGTGAGATCTCCGCGCCCTTGTCCTCCAGGGCGGTGAGGGTGCGGGTGAGGTCCTCGCACATCAGATAGACCTCGGGCCGGGTCCCGCCCTCCTCGACGGGGTGGACCGCGACCTCGGCCGGTGGCAGCCGGAAGATCAGCCACCCCCGCCCCGCGTCCACGGACGGGAACCCGGCGACGTCCCTGAGGAAGGCCCGGTCGGCCTCCGCGTCCCGGCTGTAGAGGGTGATGTGCGCGCCGCTGAACATGCCCCGATCCTCGGCCCGCCCCGCCGGCCGGGCAACGCGCGCGCGTCCGGACGGGGGATTCCCCTCGTCGGGCGGGGGCCCTCCTCGTCGCGGGCCCACGTACCCACGTACCCACGTACCCACGTACCCGCGGACCCGCGGACCCGCGGACCCGCGGACCCACGGACCCATGGACCCGCGGACCCACGAACCCGCGGACGGCCGCCCGGCCCCCGACCCCGACTCCCGATCCCCGACTCTCGACCCCCGGCCCCCGGCCCCCGGCCCCCGGCCCCCGACCCCCAGCCCCCGGCCCTAGGCCCACGTCTCCCTCCCCCGCGCGCGCGTACGGAGAGGGGCGCCACGTGAGATCGCGGGGCGCCCGGGCATGACCGACGGGCGGGGATGCACTAGAGTTATCTCGACATCGAGATAACTGCTTACGGCGCACCGTGGCCGCCTGAACGGTAAGGGTTACCTAACTTAGCCTTACCTTAGCGGATCGGCGAGGAGCCGTGGCGGCAGCATGACGGTAGTACGCGCACATTGATGAAGGAGACTGTCGTGTCGGCGAACAGCTTCGACGCCCGCAGCACGCTGCGCGTGGGCGACGAGTCGTACGAGATCTTCAAGCTGGACAAGGTCGAGGGCTCCGCGCGCCTCCCTTACAGCCTGAAGGTCCTCCTGGAGAACCTGCTCCGCACCGAGGACGGCGCGAACATCACCGCCGACCACATCCGGGCCCTCGGCAACTGGGACTCGCAGGCCCAGCCGAGCCAGGAGATCCAGTTCACGCCGGCGCGCGTGATCATGCAGGACTTCACCGGTGTCCCCTGTGTCGTCGACCTCGCCACCATGCGCGAGGCCGTCGCGGCGCTCGGCGGCGACCCGGCGAAGATCAACCCGCTCTCCCCGGCCGAGATGGTCATCGACCACTCCGTCATCGCCGACAAGTTCGGCACCAACGACGCGTTCGCGCAGAACGTCGAGCTGGAGTACGGCCGCAACAAGGAGCGCTACCAGTTCCTGCGCTGGGGCCAGACCGCCTTCGACGACTTCAAGGTCGTCCCCCCGGGCACCGGCATCGTCCACCAGGTGAACATCGAGCACCTGGCCCGCACCGTCATGGTCCGCAACGGCCAGGCGTACCCCGACACCCTCGTCGGCACCGACTCCCACACCACCATGGTCAACGGCCTCGGTGTGCTCGGCTGGGGCGTCGGCGGCATCGAGGCCGAGGCCGCCATGCTGGGCCAGCCGGTCTCCATGCTGATCCCGCGCGTCGTCGGCTTCAAGCTGACCGGCGAGCTCCCCACCGGCACCACCGCCACCGACCTGGTGCTCACCATCACCGAGATGCTGCGCAAGCACGGTGTCGTCGGCAAGTTCGTCGAGTTCTACGGTGAGGGCGTCGCCGCCACCTCGCTCGCGAACCGCGCCACCATCGGCAACATGTCGCCGGAGTTCGGCTCCACCGCCGCGGTCTTCCCGATCGACGACGAGACCCTGAACTACCTCAAGCTCACCGGCCGCTCCGCCCAGCAGGTCGCGCTGGTCGAGGCGTACGCCAAGGAGCAGGGCCTCTGGCTGGACCCGAAGGCCGAGCCGGACTTCTCCGAGAAGCTGGAGCTCGACCTCTCCACGGTCGTCCCGTCGATCGCCGGCCCGAAGCGCCCGCAGGACCGCATCATCCTCGCGAACGCCGCCGCGCAGTTCGCCCAGGACGTGCGCAACTACGTCGCCACCGCCGACGAGGCCGGCGAGGAGTCCTTCCCGGCCTCCGACGCCCCGGCCGTCTCCAACGGCGTCCCGTCGAACCCGGTCCAGGTCACCGCCCCCGACGGCACGACCTACACCCTCGACCACGGTGCGGTGACGGTCGCGGCCATCACCTCCTGCACCAACACGTCGAACCCGTACGTCATGGTCGCCGCCGCGCTCGTCGCGAAGAAGGCCGTGGAGAAGGGCCTGACCCGCAAGCCGTGGGTCAAGACCACCCTCGCCCCGGGCTCGAAGGTCGTCACCGACTACTTCGACAAGGCGGGCCTCACCCCGTACCTCGACAAGGTCGGCTTCAACCTCGTCGGCTACGGCTGCACCACCTGCATCGGCAACTCCGGCCCGCTGCCGGAGGAGGTCTCCAAGGCGGTCAACGACCACGACCTGGCCGTGACCTCGGTGCTCTCGGGCAACCGCAACTTCGAGGGTCGCATCAACCCCGACGTCAAGATGAACTACCTGGCCTCCCCGCCGCTGGTCGTCGCGTACGCCCTCGCGGGTTCCATGAAGGTGGACATCACCCAGGACGCGCTCGGTGTCGACACCGAGGGCAACCCGGTCTTCCTCAAGGACATCTGGCCCTCCGAGGCCGAGGTGAACGACGTCGTCGCCAACGCGATCGGCGAGGACATGTTCGCCAAGTCCTACCAGGACGTCTTCGCCGGCGACGCCCAGTGGCAGGCGCTGTCGATCCCGACCGGCAACACCTTCGAGTGGGACGCCGAGTCGACCTACGTCCGCAAGCCCCCGTACTTCGAGGGCATGACGATGGAGACCACCCCGGTCACCGACATCACGGGCGCCCGCGTGCTCGCGAAGCTCGGCGACTCGGTCACCACCGACCACATCTCCCCGGCCGGTGCCATCAAGGCCGACACCCCGGCCGGCAAGTACCTCACCGAGCACGGTGTGGAGCGTCGTGACTTCAACTCCTACGGCTCGCGCCGTGGCAACCACGAGGTCATGATCCGCGGCACCTTCGCCAACATCCGCCTGCGCAACCAGATCGCGCCGGGCACCGAGGGCGGCTACACCCGCGACTTCACCGTCGAGGGCGCGCCGGTGTCGTTCATCTACGACGCCTCGCAGAACTACCAGGCCGCCGGCACCCCGCTGGTCATCCTGGGCGGCAAGGAGTACGGCTCCGGCTCGTCCCGCGACTGGGCCGCCAAGGGCACCGCGCTCCTCGGCGTCAAGGCCGTCATCACCGAGTCGTACGAGCGCATCCACCGCTCGAACCTCATCGGCATGGGCGTCCTCCCGCTCCAGTTCCCGGCCGGCCAGTCGGCCGACTCGCTCGGCCTGACCGGCGAGGAGACCTTCTCCATCGCCGGCATCACCGAGCTGAACGAGGGCACCACCCCCAGCACGGTGAAGGTCACCACCGACACCGGTGTCGAGTTCGACGCGGTCGTCCGCATCGACACCCCCGGCGAGGCGGACTACTACCGCAACGGCGGCATCATGCAGTACGTGCTCCGCAACCTGATCCGCGGCTGAACACCCCGCTGATCCGGTAGCAAGCGGGAAGGGCCCCGCTCCTCGTCACGAGGAGCGGGGCCCTTCCGTCGTGTCCGGCGGAGCGGACAGCGGTGGATCAGAACATCATGCGGAAGCCGTTCCAGCCCGCCGTGCCGATCTTGATGCGGGTGGTGTACGGCGAGGACGCGCTGCCCTTGCCCTTGTACAGCCACAGCGCGCCGCTGCCGTCACGGGCGACGAGGTCCGCGCGGCCGTCGCCGGTCAGGTCACCGGGGGAGAACAGGTAGTTGTACATGTTCCAGCCGGCGCCGACGCGGACGCGGCTGGAGAAGGGCGCCCGGTAGTTGCCGGTGCCCTTGTACAGCCACAGGACGCCGCTGCCGTCACGGGCCACGACGTCGGCGCGGCCGTCGCCGGTCACGTCGCCCTTGCCCGCGATCTGGTTGTACGCGTTCCAGCCGGAGCCGACGCGGTAGCGCTGGGTCAGGGAGGCGTTGCCGTTGCCCAGGTAGTGCCAGAGCACACCGGCGCTGTCGCGGGCCAGGACGTCGTCCGGGGCGCCGCCGCCGGTGTTGCCGGCCGAGACGACCTTGTTGTAGATGTTCCAGCCGCCGCCGAGGTCGCGGACCGGGCCGTCGCTGGCGTAGTGCAGGCGGCCGCCGGTGGTGATGCCGTACCAGCCGTCGGAGTGGTACCAGTCGCCCTCCAGACGGCCGTCGGTGTCCGCCTGGTTCATGTGCTTGTAGCCCACCCAGCCGTCGCCGGACAGGCCGGCGATGCGCTGGATGGTGCCGCCGCCGACGGGCGTGTAGCCGATGACGTCGCCGTTGCTGTGCACGCCGTAGAGGTTGTTGAGCGCCGCCGGAGCGGCCGCGGCGGCCGCGGAGGTCGCCGAGGCGGCACCCGCGGAGGCCGCGAGGTTCGCCTGCTGCGAGGGCTTGAACGTCGGGCCGACCGGCTCCGCCGCCACCGCTGCCGTCGTGGTGCCCACCAGGGCGGCGGTCAGCGCGGCGACCGTGACACGGGCGAGCGCGCCCGAGCGGTTCAGGCCAGAAGTCTTGGCCACGTAGGTCTCCAGATCCATATCGAGAACAGGACAGTACGGACAGCCACCGAACTCGGCCCGGTTCGGCGGGATTTCCCCCGTTTCCGCCCACCCGGCGGCGAGTCCGTACATGACAGGAAGACGGTGCCCCGGCCCGTGCGGTTCCAGCCATCCGCAACTTCTTCCGGGCCGCGTCCTGTTCGCCGGATTTCGAATGGACCATTCATCTTGTGAAGGCACGCCGGAGGGGTGGATTCCGCACCGGCCGGGCAGTCTTCCGGCGGAAGCCCCGGAGAAAACCCCGAGGTCTCAACTCGGGAAAGATGCCTGACGAATGCTGCTTTCGATCTTGCTCCGGCCGAGGGAAGTGGACTATACCTGTCGGCGTCCAGCCCGTCGGAACGCTTCCGGCGACGGCCCGACGCCTGCACGACCCAGCTGCAAATGACCGCGGTGGCGGGGCCCTTCGCCGGTGGCGAGACGAAGTACGGGCGACCGGTACACCGCCTGAGTCCTGAATGAAGGCGAGGACTTGAGCATGGGATCCACCTCCGCCCACTCGAACGAGGGCGGCCTCGGCCGTCGTGATCTGATCAAGCGTTCCGCTGCTCTCGGTCTGATCTCCGTCCCGGCCATGGGCTTCCTTTCCGCCTGCGCCAGCGGCGGCGGCAAGGCCAACGACAAGGTCGAGAAGGGCGTCAAGTCCGACAAGAACCCGCTCGGGGTCAATGAGTCGGCCGAGCTCGATTTCTTCCTTTTCGACGGCGGTTTCGGCCAGCAGTACGCCAAGGACGCGATCAAGCTCTTCGAGCAGGCGTACCCGAAGGCCAAGGTCAAGTTCACCCCGACGCAGAAGATCACCACCGAGCTCCAGCCGCGGTTCAACGGCGGCAACCCGCCGGACCTGATCGACAACTCCGGTGCCGAGCAGATGGACATGGGCGTCCTCGTCGGCCAGAAGCAGCTGACCGACCTGACCCCCCTGCTCGACGCGCCCTCCGTGGACGACCCGAGCAAGAAGGTCCGCGACACCCTGCGCCCCGGCATCATCGAGATGGGCCAGTTCGACGGCGAGCCCTGCTGGATGCTGAACTACGCGTACACCGTCTACGGCGTGTGGTACTCGCAGAAGGCCCTCGACTCGCTGGAGGCCAAGTACCCCGAGACCTGGGACGAGATGCTGGCCCTCTGCGAGAAGGCCAAGAAGAAGGGCATCGCGCCCTGGACGTACGCGGGCAAGCACCCGTACTACATCCCCTTCTCGCTCTACCCCATGATCGCCAAGGTCGGCGGCCGTGAGGTCCTCGACGCCATCGACAACCTGGAGCCGAAGGCGTGGGAGCACCCCGCCGTCAAGGCGTGTTTCGAGGCGTACTACGAGCTCCAGCGCAAGGGCTACATCCTCCAGGGCACCCCCGGCCTCGACCACATCCAGTCGCAGACCGCCTGGACCGAGGGCAAGGCGCTCTTCATCCCGAACGGCTCCTGGGTCGAGAACGAGGCCGCCAAGACCATGCCGGCCGACTTCGGCCTCGCGGTCTCCGCGCCGACCGGCCTCGACTCCTCGGACAAGATGCCCTTCGGCACCATCTGGGCGGCCGGCGGCGAGCCCTTCATCGTCCCGGCGAAGGCGAAGAACCCCGAGGGCGCCATGGAGCAGCTGCGCATCATGCTCAGCGAGGCGTCCTCCAAGAGCTTCACCCAGTCCGTGAAGTCGCTCAGCGCGCTCAACGGCGGCACCGACGGCATCGAGCTCTCCCCGGGCCTCAAGTCCGGCGTCGCGGCCCTGGAGAAGGCGGGCACCAACGTGGTGAACCCCCGCCTCCAGGACTGGTACGTGGCCCTCCAGAAGGAGAAGATCGGCGTCGCCGGCATCGGCGAGATGATGGCCGGCCGCGCCACCCCGGCCGAGACGATCAAGAAGATCCAGAAGTTCGCCGACGAGGCGGCCGCGGACCCGAACATCAAGCACTACAAGCACCAGTGAGCAGTGCCGGGGCCCCTTCCCGCCGACCGGGAGCGGGCCCCGGCCCCTCGGCGCGCGGCGCGCGTCCTTCGCCGGAGATCGGGGTCGGTTCGGAATGCAGCACGGCAAGTACCGTTTCATCGTGGGGTTCCTGGCGGCACCCCTGGCGCTGTACGCGCTCTTCGTCATTTGGCCGTTCATCCAGTCCATCTACTACTCGCTCACGGACTGGACCGGTCTGAGTCCCGAATTCGGGTTCGTGGGCCTCGACAACTACACCAGGCTGTTCGAGGACGAGATCTTCTGGAAGTCGCTCCAGCACAGCCTCACCTTCGCCGTCGTCCTTCCCCTGGTGACGGTGGGATTCGCGCTCTTCCTGGCGTTCATGCTGAATGTGGGCGGCAGACGGCGCAAGGGAGCGGCGATCGCGGGCGTCCGCGGCTCCTCGATCTACAAGATCGTCTATTTCTTCCCGCAGGTGCTGTCGATCGTCATCGTGGCCCTGCTCTTCCAGTTCGCGTACAACCCGAACAGCGGCGCCATCAATTCGGTCCTGAAGGCGGTCGGGCTCGGCAGCATCCAGCCGGACTGGCTCGGTGATCCGAACCTCGCCCTCATCTGCGTGATGGTGGTCCTCGTCTGGTCCACGGTCGGATTCTTCGTGGTGCTCTTCTCGGCGGGCATGGCGTCCATTCCGCGCGATTTCTACGAGGCCGCGCTGCTCGACGGCGCCAACCGCTTCACCACGTTCTTCAAGATCACCCTGCCGCTGCTCTGGGACACCGTGCAGTCGGGCTGGATCTACATGGGCATCCTCGCGCTCGGCGCGGAGTCCTTCGCGGTCGTGCAGATCATGACCGTCGGCCCCAACGGCGGCGGGCCCGACTACT
Organism: Streptomyces sp. NPDC058052; assembly: GCF_042885515.1. Classification (NCBI taxonomy): domain Bacteria; kingdom Bacillati; phylum Actinomycetota; class Actinomycetes; order Kitasatosporales; family Streptomycetaceae; genus Streptomyces; species Streptomyces sp. NPDC058052. Next base: position 86,733 of record NZ_JBHVRX010000004.1, read on the forward strand.
CCACCATCGTCATGCCGCTGTACGTGTACCAGAAGGCGTTCCGGGACGGTCAGGCCGCCTACGCCACGACCATCGGTGTCGCGCTCCTCCTCGTCACGCTCGCCTTCGCCGCGGTCGTGATGAAGCTGGGCCGGCGCGAGCGGCTGGAGTTCTGATGAAGACCACCGACACCCCGCCCACCGGGGACGCGCGGATCCCCGTCCCCCGGACCGGCCAGGCCCCCGAGGTCAGGAAGACCGCGGCCCCCGTGAAGGAGAAGCGCGAGGGCTCCGTCCTCAACGTCTTCTCGCACGGTGTCCTGATCATCTGGGCGATCATGGTGGTGATGCCGCTGCTCTGGGCGGTCATGACCTCCTTCAAGACCGACCGCGCGATCTTCACCTCGCCCTGGTCGCTGCCGGACGCGCTGCACTTCGAGAACTGGTCGCGCGCCTGGACCCAGGCGCACATGAGCGAGTACTTCCTGAACACGCTCGTGGTGGTCGGCGGCTCGCTCGTCGGCACCCTGCTCTTCGGCTCGATGGCGGCGTACGTGCTGGCCCGCTTCGAGTTCCCCGGGAACCGCTTCCTCTACTTCCTCTTCATCGGAGGGATGAGCTTCCCGATCATCCTGGCGCTGGTGCCGCTCTTCTACGTCATGCAGAACATGGCCCTGCTCAACACCCTGCACGGCCTGATCCTCGTCTACATCGCGTACTCGCTGCCCTTCACCGTCTTCTTCCTGACCGCCTTCTTCCGGACGCTGCCGACCTCGGTGGCGGAGGCGGCCTTCATCGACGGGGCCAGCCACACCCGCACCTTCTTCCAGGTGATGCTGCCGATGGCCCGGCCGGGCCTGATCAGCGTCGGCATCTTCAACTTCCTCGGCCAGTGGAACCAGTACCTGCTGCCGACCGTGCTCAACACCGACCCCGAGAACAAGGTGCTCTCGCAGGGCCTGGTGCAGCTCGCGGTCAGCCAGGGGTACAAGGGCGACTGGTCCGGGCTCTTCGCCGGCCTGGTGATGGCGATGCTGCCCGTGCTCGCCGCGTACATCGTCTTCCAGCGGCAGGTGGTGGCCGGTCTCACCGCCGGCGCCGTGAAATAGCCTGAAAGCGCTCCCAAGCCCCCGCACGCCCGCGTGCGGGGGCTTTCGCGTGCCCGCCGCGCATCCCCTGCCCTCGCTCCGGGTCTTGACGGAAGCGAAGACGAAAGCGTCCCCTTAGAGTTCACATGTTGGAGAAAACGGTGGGAGTGAGAGAGTCGATGGAGACTCCGGGGTCGCAGACGTCTCTGCACAGGGCCAATCTCGAGCGGGTCGTCCGGGCCGTCCGGATGGCCGGTTCGCTGACCCAGGCGGAGATCGCCCGGTCGACGGGGCTGTCCGCCGCGACGGTCTCCAACATCGTCCGGGAGCTGAAGGACGGCGGCACGGTCGAGGTCACCCCGACCTCGGCGGGCGGCCGGCGGGCCCGCAGCGTCTCGCTCTCCGGCGACGCCGGCATCGTCATCGGCGTCGACTTCGGCCACACCCACCTGCGGGTCGCGGTCGGCAACCTCGCCCACCAGGTGCTCGCCGAGGAGGCCGAGCCGCTCGACGTGGACGCCTCCGCAGCGGAGGGCTTCGACCGGGCGGAACAGCTGGTCAACCGGCTGATCGCGGCCACCGGCATCGGCCGCGACAAGGTGATCGGCGTCGGTCTCGGCGTCCCCGGCCCCATCGACGTCTCCTCCGGCACGCTCGGCTCGACGTCGATCCTGCCGGGGTGGAGCGGCATCAACCCGGCCGAGGAGCTGTCCGCCCGCCTCGGGGTCCCCGTCCACGTCGACAACGACGCCAACCTGGGCGCGCTCGGCGAGCTGGTGTGGGGGAGCGGCCGGGGGGTCAAGGACCTGGCCTACATCAAGGTGGCGAGCGGTGTCGGCGCCGGCCTGGTGATTGACGGGCGGGTCTACCGGGGGCCGGGCGGCACGGCCGGCGAGATCGGCCACATCACCCTCGACGAGTCGGGCCCGGTCTGCCGCTGCGGCAACCGCGGCTGCCTGGAGACCTTCACCGCCGCCCGGTACGTGCTGCCGCTGCTCCAGCCGAGCCACGGAGCCGACCTCACCATGGAGCGCGTGGTGCAGCTGGCCCGCGAGGGCGACCCCGGATGCCGGAGGGTCATCGCCGACGTCGGACGTCATATCGGCAGCGGCATCGCCAACCTTTGCAATCTCTTGAACCCGAGCCGGGTCGTGCTCGGCGGCGACCTCGCCGAGGCGGGCGAGCTGGTGCTCGCCCCGATCCGGGACTCGGTCGGCCGGTACGCCATCCCGAGCGCCGCACGCCAGCTCTCCCTTGTGCAGGGGGCGTTGGGCGGGCGCGCCGAGGTGCTCGGGGCGCTGGCCCTGGTGCTGAGCGAGATGGGCGACTCGACGCTGCTCAACGGGACAGAGGGCGCATTTCAGGCGACGGCTCCGGCTTCCGTGCCCGCCTTCACTTAGAGAACGCTAACCACCGTTGTCATCTCGTTAAGTTTTCACTTCTTGACGACGGTGTTGCGGCCGAGTTGACTTCGTGGCACCTCGGCCGCACCGTCGCGGCCTCGTCAGGGAGGCACCCCACATGAACGCAATGTCCCGTCGCGTCGTCATAGGTACGGCCGCGGTCTCCATGGCCCTCGCTCTCTCCGCGTGCGGCCAGGCCGGCGGCGACGACAGCGGTGACAAGGGCAGCTCGACCAAGATCGGTCTGCTCCTGCCGGAGAACAAGACCGCGCGGTACGAGGCGCTCGACAAGCCGCAGTTCGAGAAGGCCGTCAAGGCCGCCTGCGGCGACTGCGAGGTCGTCTACAACAACGCCGTCTCCGACGTCGTGAAGCAGAAGCAGCAGTTCGACCAGCTCATCGCCGACGGCGTGAAGGTCATCGCGCTCGGCTCGGTCGACGCGGCCAAGTCCGCCGGCTGGGTCAAGGAGGCGCAGGGCAAGGGCGTCAAGGTCGTCGCGTACGACCGCGCGATCGAGGGCGCGGACGCCTACGTCAGCCACGACAACAACAAGGTCGGCGAGCTCCAGGGCCAGGCCCTGCTCTCCGCCCTCGGCGCCAAGGCCGCCACCGCCCAGATCGTCATGATCAACGGTGACGAGAAGGACCCGAACGCCGGTCTCTTCAAGAAGGGCGCCCACGCCGCCCTCGACGGCAAGGTCGGCAAGATCGCCTACGAGGCGTCCGGCGAGTGGGACCCGAAGGTCGCGGGCGAGAAGATGGCCGCCGCCGTCTCCTCCGTCGGCAAGGACAAGATCGGCGCCGTCTACTCCGCCAACGACGGCATGGCGGGCGGCATCATCACCTCGCTGGAGAACGCCGGCATCAAGGGCATCCCGGTCGGCGGCCAGGACGCCGAGGTCGCGGGCATCCAGCGCATCGTCGCCGGCACCCAGACCTTCACCATCTACAAGTCCCCGCTCCAGCTGGCCCCCGAGGCCGCCAAGTTCGCGGTCAACCTGCTCCAGGGCAAGGACCTCGGCGCCCAGGGCGAGACCGACGGCGTCAAGTCCACCCTCTTCGCCCCGGTGGTCGTTGACAAGACCAACATCCAGTCCACGGTGATCAAGGACGGCATCTACGCCGCCGCCGACATCTGCTCCGCGGACCTCGCCGCCAAGTGCGCCGAGCTGGGCATCAAGTAGTCCTCGGGGAGCCCGGACCCCCGGGCTCCGCCTCCCTCCCGCCGGTGCGTCAGACCCGGCGGGACGCGGAACGCGCCCACCCCCGTGACGCGGCTCCGCGACCCTGACCCGTCCGGCCCCGGCCGACCCAGACCCCGCTGTCGGTCCGGGGCCGGACGAGCACAGCCCCCCTCGAACTCGGCGCCGTACGGCGCGACATGCCGCTGCCCCCGTCCACGGGCGGCGAAGGAGTTGGTTCACGTGTCCCAGACGCCTGTCCTGGCGTTGCGCGGGATCTTCAAGCGATTCGGAGCGGTCCAGGTCCTCTCCGGTGTCGACCTCGAAGTCCACGCGGGTGAAGTCGTCGCCCTGGTCGGCGACAACGGCGCCGGAAAGTCCACCCTGGTCAAGACGATCGCCGGCGTCCACCCGATCGACGAGGGCGTCATCGAGTGGGAGGGACGCCCGGTCGAGATCGCCCGCCCGCAGGACTCCCAGACCCTCGGCGTGGCCACCGTCTACCAGGACCTCGCCCTCTGCGACAACCTCGACGTCGTCGCCAACCTCTTCCTCGGCCGCGAGCTCAAGAAGGGCGGCGTCCTCGACGAGGTCGCCATGGAGAAGCGGGCCAAGGACCTCCTCTCCACGCTCTCCATCCGCATCCCCAGCGTCCGCATCCCCGTCGCCGCCCTCTCCGGCGGTCAGCGGCAGGTCGTCGCCATCGCCCGCGCCCTGGTCGGCGACCCCAAGATCGTGATCCTGGACGAGCCCACCGCCGCCCTCGGCGTCGAGCAGACCGCCCAGGTCCTCGACCTCGTCGAGCGGCTGCGCGAGCAGGGCCTCGGCGTCATCCTCATCAGCCACAACATGGCCGACGTGAAGGCGGTCGCCGACACCGTCGCCGTGCTCCGCCTCGGCCGCAACAACGGCACCTTCCCGGTCGCCACCACCACGCACGAAGAGATCATCGCCGCGATCACCGGCGCCACGGACAACGCCGTGACCCGCCGGCAGGCCCGCACCGCGGAGGTAGCCCAGTGAGCACGACCCCGAAGGCGACCGACGAGGCGCCCGTGCCCGAGCCCCGCACCTCCGAGGACGCCGCCGCCGAGACCCCGGCCGCCGCCGCGGTCCCCGCCGTCGACCCCCGCCTCCTCGTCCGCGAGCAGGGCTTCAAGGGCTACGTCGACGAGTTCAAGCGCAAGATCCGCTCCGGCGAGATCGGCTCCCTGCCCGTCGTCGTCGGCCTGATCGTCATCGGCATCGTCTTCCAGGCGCTGACCGGCAACTTCATCACCTCGTACAACCTCGACCAGATCACGCTGTACGCGGCCGGCCCCGGCATCATGGCCGTCGGCATCGTCTTCGTGCTGCTGCTCGGCGAGATCGACCTCGCCGTCGGCTCCGTCGCCGGCCTCGCGGGCTCCGTCTGGGGCGTCTTCGCCACCGACATGCCGGACTCCCTCGCGATCCTCCTCGGCATCCTCTCCGGCACCCTCCTGGGCGCCTTCCACGGCCTGGTCTTCGCCAAGATCGGCGTCCCCGCCTTCGTCGTCACCCTCGCGGGCTTCCTCGGCTGGGCCGGACTCCAGACCTGGGTAATGGGCGACCGGTCCACCATCCCGACCCCCATCGGCAGCTTCGTCGGCGACCTCACCAAGTACTACTTCTCCGACGTCGCCGCCGCCTACGGCCTCGCCGCCGTGGTCATCGCCGCCTTCTACCTCGCACAGCTGCGCGACTCCGGCCGCCGCAGGGCCGCCGAGCTGCCGCACCGCCCGCACAGCGAGATCCTGCTGCGCACCGGCGTCCTCGCGGTCCTCGTCCTGGTCGCCGCGTACGGCTTCAACCAGGAGAAGGGCCTGCCGCTCTCCCTGGTGATCTTCCTGGTGATCCTGCTGGTCACCGACTTCGTGCTGCGCCGCACCACCTACGGCCGCCAGGTCTTCGCGGTCGGCGGCGGCATCGAGGCGGCCCGGCGCGCCGGCATCAACGTCGCCTGGATCCGGATCTCCGTCTTCATGATCTCCGGCACCCTCGGCGCGATCGGCGGCCTCTTCCTGGCCTCCGCCACCGGCGGCGCCGACCGCTCCCTCGGCGGCGGCAACCAGCTCATGATGTGCATCGCCGCGGCGGTCATCGGCGGCACGTCCCTCTTCGGCGGCCGCGGCAAGGTCTGGTCGGCGCTCCTGGGCATCCTGGTGCTCCAGTCGATCGTCCAGGGCCTCAACCAGCTCAACCTGGAGTCCAACGCCATCCAGTACATGATCACCGGCGCCGTGCTCCTCATCGCCGTGATCATCGACTCCGTCTCCCGCAAGACCCAGAAATCCGCGGGACGGGCGTGACACGCCCGTCGGGTGCGACGCCCCCGGGGTAAGACGCGCCACATTCGCCCGGCACCGGTGAACCGGTGCCGGGCACCGTCGCGTCCGGAGCAGTGTCCGGACCAGTACATCCCCCATACGGGTGATGCCACTCCGCCTGGCCCGATGCCCACGATCCAGGACGGAACATTAGACTCGGCAAAATCGGCAAGCTCGACCAGCTCAGAACGCAAGGAGGCACGGGTGGCCCTGCTGACCCGTATCAGGACACCGCGCGACCTGGACCGGCTCTCCCCGGAACAGCTGGACCAGCTGGCCGCGGAGGTCCGGACCTTCCTCGTCGACGCCGTCTCCAAGACCGGCGGACACCTCGGCCCCAACCTCGGTGTGGTCGAACTGACCATCGCCCTGCACCGCGTCTTCGACTCGCCGAAGGACAAGGTCCTCTGGGACACCGGCCACCAGAGCTACGTGCACAAGCTCCTCACCGGCCGCCAGGACTTCTCGAAGCTCAAGATGAAGGGCGGCCTCTCCGGCTACCCCTCGCAGGCCGAGTCCGAGCACGACGTGATCGAGAACTCGCACGCCTCGACCGTCCTCGGCTGGGCCGACGGCCTCGCCAAGGCGAACCAGATCCTGAAGAAGGACGACCACGTCGTCGCCGTCATCGGCGACGGGGCCCTCACCGGCGGCATGGCCTGGGAGGCGCTCAACAACATCGCCACCGCCAAGGACCGCCCGCTCGTCATCGTCGTCAACGACAACGAGCGCTCCTACGCGCCCACCATCGGCGGCCTCGCCAACCACCTGGCCACCCTGCGCACCACCGACGGCTACGAGCGCTTCCTCGCCCGCGGCAAGGACATCCTGGAGCGCACCCCGGTCGTCGGGAAGCCGCTCTACGAGACCCTGCACGGCGCGAAGAAGGGCCTCAAGGACTTCATCGCCCCCCAGGGCATGTTCGAGGACCTCGGCCTGAAGTACGTCGGCCCCATCGACGGGCACGACATCGAGGCCCTGGAGTCCGCCCTCACCCGCGCCAAGCGCTTCGGCGGCCCGGTCATCGTCCACTGCCTCACCGAGAAGGGCCGCGGCTACCAGCCCGCCCTCCAGGACGAGGCCGACCGCTTCCACGCCGTCGGCAAGATCCACCCCGACACCGGTCTCCCGATCGCCACCTCCGGCGCCGACTGGACCAGCGTCTTCGGCGAGGAGATGGTCGCGCTCGGCAAGGAGCGCGAGGACATCGTGGCGATCACCGCCGCCATGCTCCAGCCGGTCGGCCTGGACCGCTTCGCCAAGGAGTTCCCGGAGCGCGTCTTCGACGTCGGCATCGCCGAGCAGCACGGCGCCGTCTCCGCCGCCGGCCTCGCCACCGGCGGACTGCACCCGGTCTTCGCGGTCTACGCGACCTTCCTCAACCGCGCCTTCGACCAGGTCCTGATGGACGTGGCCCTGCACAGGTGCGGCGTCACCTTCGTCCTCGACCGGGCCGGCGTCACCGGCACCGACGGCGCCTCGCACAACGGCATGTGGGACATGTCGATCCTCCAGGTCGTGCCCGGCCTGCGGCTCGCCGCCCCGCGCGACGCCGACCAGGTCCGCGCCCAGCTGCGCGAGGCCGTCGAGGTCACCGACGCGCCCACCGTGGTCCGCTTCTCCAAGGGCGCGGTCGGCCCCGCCGTCCCCGCCGTGGGCCGGGTCGGCGGCATGGACGTGCTCCGCGAGGCCGGCACCGACCGGCCCGACGTCCTCCTGGTCTCCGTCGGCGCGCTCGCCCCGATGTGCCTGGAGATCGCCGGTCTCCTCGACCGCCAGGGCATCTCCACCACCGTGGTCGACCCCCGCTGGGTCAAGCCGGTCGACGAGGCCCTCGCGCCGCTCGCCGCCGACCACCGGGTCGTCGTCACCGTCGAGGACAACAGCCGCGTCGGCGGCGTCGGCTCGGCCGTCGCCCAGGCGCTGCGCGACGCCGGCGTCGACGTGCCGCTGCGTGACTTCGGCATCCCGCCGGTCTTCCTCGACCACGCCTCCCGCGGCGAGGTCATGGCCGAGATCGGTCTGACCGCCCCCGACATCGCCCGCCAGGTCACCGGACTGGTCTCCCGCCTGGACGGACGGTTCGAGGCGGCCCGGCAGGCCGTGGAGCCCGCCCGCGACTGATCCCGCCCCGGCGGAACGGTCACTCCGCGTCACCATTGGGCCGGTCGGTTCACCCTCCCGGGTGCCGACCGGCCCTTTCGCGTGCATCCTGGCTTCACTGCGGGCAGCGTCCCCTCGACCCCCGTCCACCGGGGGCCCCGAGACCCGACGTCACGGACGACGCGGAGGTACGACGGTGAGTACGGATCAGCGCCCCCCACGGGCCAACTCCGGAATGTTCCGGACGAAGTCGGTCGAACAGTCCATCAGGGACACCGAGGAACCGGAGCACGCGCTCCGGAAGTCACTCTCGGCCTGGGACCTCACGGTCTTCGGCGTCGGTGTGATCATCGGCACCGGCATCTTCGTCCTGACCGGCAAGGTCGCCAAGGAGAACGCCGGCCCGGCCACCGCGCTCGCCTTCGTCGCGGCCGGCATCGTGTGCGCCCTGGCGGCCCTCTGCTACGCCGAGTTCGCCTCGACGGTGCCGGTGGCGGGATCGGCGTACACCTTCGCCTACGCCTCCATCGGCGAGCTGCCCGCCTGGATCATCGGCTGGGACCTCGTCCTGGAGTTCGCGCTGGGCACGGCGGTGGTGGCGGTCGGCTGGTCCGGCTACGTGCGCTCGCTGATGGACAACATCGGCTGGCACCTGCCCGCCGCCCTGGAGGGCCCGGACGCGCCGGGCGGCACCTTCGACATCCTGGCCTTCCTGCTGGTCCTGGTGCTCACCGTGATCCTGGTCATCGGCATGAAGCTGTCCGCCCGGATCACCGCCGTCGTGGTGGCCATCAAGGTCACGGTCGTCATGATCGTGATCGTCGCGGGCCTCTTCTTCATCGTCGGCGACAACTACTCGCCGTTCATCCCGCCGGCCGTGACCCCGGAGGGCGGCGGCTCCAACTGGGACTCCCCGCTCGTCCAGCTCCTCTTCGGCTACGAGCCCACCAACTTCGGCGTCATGGGCATCTTCACGGCCGCCTCCATCGTCTTCTTCGCCTTCATCGGCTTCGACGTGGTCGCCACCGCCGCCGAGGAGACCAAGCTGCCGCAGCGGGACATGCCCCGCGGCATCCTCGGCTCGCTCCTCATCTGCACCGTGCTGTACGTGGCGGTCGCCCTGGTCGTCACCGGCATGCAGCACTACTCCGAACTGTCCGTCAGCGCCCCGCTCGCCGACGCCTTCAAAGCCGCCGGCCATCCCTTCTACGCGGGCGTGATCAGCTTCGGCGCCGCCGTCGGCCTCACCACGGTCTGTCTGATCCTGCTGCTCGGCCAGACCCGCGTCTTCTTCGCCATGAGCCGCGACGGACTGCTGCCCCGCTTCTTCTCGGTCACGCACCCGCGCTTCAAGACGCCGTACCGCCCGACCGTCCTGCTCGGCGTGATCATCGCGATCGTGGCCGGCTTCACCAGCATCAACGAGCTGGCGACCCTGGTGAACATCGGCACCCTCTTCGCCTTCGTGATGGTCGCCGCCGGTGTCATCGTCCTCCGCCGGACCCGTCCCGACCTGCACCGCGCCTTCCGCACCCCGTGGGTCCCGGTGCTGCCGATCATCTCCATCGCCGCCTCCCTGTGGCTGATGCTCAACCTGCCGGGCGAGACCTGGTTCCGCTTCGCGGTCTGGATGGCGATCGGCGTCGTCGTGTACTTCCTGTACGGGCGCCGTCACAGCCGGCTGGGCCGGGAGGGCCGGGACGCCCTGTACTAGCCGTGTACCGGCCACGGACCCAGCGGGCGGGCGGAAGGCGCCCGGGCCGGGCGGATACAGTCGGTGGGAACCGACCCCCACTCGACCCGGAGCGCTGGATCCCCCCATGGTGAACCGACCCCAGGCCCCCGCCGTCCCCTCCCACGGCTCCCCCCGCGCCCCCAGAATGCACGGCGACTGGCTGGCCCGGGGCGCCGAAGGACGCTTCAGCGTGTACGTCCCCCGGGACGGCGAGGTGCTCCGCTGGACCGAGGGCGCCGGCGGCCGGTTCGGCGGCCCCGAACCGATCGGCGGCGGGGGCCTGCTGCCGTTCCTGGCGGCCGCTCAGGGACCCGACCGCTATGTGCACCTGATCGGCCTCCGGCCCACCGACACCGGCGCGGAGGCCGGGGAGGACCACGTCGAGCTGGTGCACAGCGTCCAGTTCCAGACCGGCCGGCCCAACGTGGAGTGGAAGTCCATCGGCCACGCCAACGGCCGGGCCGAGTGGTACGGCAACCCGGCGGTCGCCGTCGACGCCAAGGGCCGCGTCCACGTCTTCGTCCGCAACCGCGGCGGCGGCGTCAGCGCCCGGGTCCAGAAGGACGCCGGCGGCTGGCACCCGTGGTGGGACCTCAAGGGCGGCCGCACCGACCAGAACCCGGTGGCCGCGGTGAACGGCGACGGTCTCGTCGAGCTGTACACCGCCACCGACCGCGGGCTGCTCCGGTACGTGCAGAAGGAGCCGGGCGCCCGCCCGGTCGTCGAGCCGCTGCTCGTGACCCCGGTCGTCCAGGGCACGCTCGCCGCGGTGACCGGCCCCTCCGGGCACGTGACCCTCTTCTACGCCGACGGCGAGGGACGGATCCGCGCCTGGTCGCCGGGGCGCGGCCTGGAGCCCACCCCGTTCGCCGACGCGGCCGGTGACGGCCCGCTGAACGCCGGGCGCTGCATGATCGACGGCTACGACTGCACCCTGCTCGCCCAGTGCGACGAGAAGGGCGGCGCGGTCCTGGCGGCCTACCTCACGGAGCGCGAGGACACCGGCCTGCACTGGACCCCGTCCGGCCCGCCCGTGCTCGGCCCGCCGGCCCTCACGGCCGACGCCGACGGCGCCGCGGCGGTCGCCGCGCTGGCGGACGACGGCGGGGTGGTCGTCACCCGCCAGAAGGACGAGCCGGGCCTCGCCCTGGCCGCCTGGACGCGCCTCTGAGACCCTCCGGGCCCCGCCGCCTCCGGCCGGCGGGGCCCGGGAAACGCCGAAGGCGCTGCCCGGCCCCTGGAGAGGGGGCCGGGCAGCGCCTTTCGTACGGGGCGCGTTACGCCGGGACGCTCGCGACGCCCTGCGCCAGGAAACGCTTGCCGTTGACGCGCTCGGAGACGCCCTCGCGGTCCAGGTACGGCGTGATGCCGCCCAGGTGGAAGGGCCAGCCGGCACCGGTGATCAGGCAGAGGTCGATGTCCTGCGCCTCGGCGACGACACCCTCCTCCAGCATCAGGCCGATCTCCTGCGCCACCGCGTCGAGGACGCGGTCGCGGACCTGCTGCTCGGTGAGGACGGTGTCGCCCTGCTTGAGCAGCGCGGCGACCTCGGGGTCGAGCTCCGGCTTGAAGCCGTTCTCCGGCTTGTAGACGTAGAAGCCGCGCTTGCCGGCCTCGACGACGGCCTTCAGGTTGGGGGAGACGATGAAGCGCTCCGGGAAGGCGCGGTTCAGGGTCTCGGAGACGTGCAGACCGATGGCCGGGCCGACGAGCTCCAGGAGGACCAGCGGGGACATCGGCAGACCGAGCGGCTCGATGGCCTTCTCCGCGGTCTCGACCGAGGTGCCCTCGTCGATGACGTTCTGGATCTCGCCCATGAAGCGGGTCAGGATGCGGTTCACGACGAACGCCGGGGCGTCCTTGGTGAGGACCGCGGTCTTCTTCAGCTTCTTCGCCACGCCGAAGGCGGTGGCGAGCGAGGCGTCGTCCGTCTTCTCGCCGCGGACGATCTCCAGGAGCGGGAGGATCGCGACCGGGTTGAAGAAGTGGAAGCCGACCACGCGCTCCGGGTGCTGGAGCTTCGAGGCCATCTCGGAGACCGACAGCGAGGAGGTGTTGGTGGCGAGGATCGCGTGCGCCGGGGCGACCGCCTCGACCTCCGCGAACACCTTCTGCTTGACGGACATCTCCTCGAACACGGCCTCGATGATGAAGTCCGCGTCCGCGAAGCCCTCGGCCTTGTCGAGGACACCGGAGACCAGGCCCTTGAGACGGTTGGCCTTGTCCTGGTTGATGCGGCCCTTGCCGAGCAGCTTCTCGATCTCGCCGTGGACGTAGCCGACGCCCTTGTCCACGCGCTCCTGGTCGATGTCGGTCAGGACGACCGGCACCTCCAGGCGGCGCAGGAAGAGCAGGGCGAGCTGCGAGGCCATCAGACCGGCGCCGACGACGCCGACCTTGGTGACCTGGCGCGCGAGCGACTTGTCCGGGGCGCCGGCGGGGCGCTTGCCGCGCTTCTGCACCAGGTTGAAGGCGTAGATGCCGGAGCGGAGCTCGCCGCCCATGATCAGGTCCGCGAGGGCCTGGTCCTCGGCGTCGAAGCCCTTCTGCAGGTCGCCGTCCTTGGCGGCCTCGATGATGTCGAGGGCGCGGTAGGCGGCCGGCGCGGCGCCGTGCACCTTGGAGTCGGCGATGGCGCGGCCCTTGGCGACGGCGGCGTCCCAGCCCTCGCCGCGGTCGATCTCCGGGCGCTCGACGGTGACGGAGCCGTTCAGCACGCCGGCGGTCCAGAGGAGCGACTGCTCCAGGAAGTCGGCGCCCTCGAAGAGCGCGTCGGCGATGCCGAGCTCGAAGACCTGCTTGCCCTTGAGCTGGCGGTTCTGGTTCAGCGAGTTCTCGATGATGACCTGGACGGCCTTCTCGGCGCCGATCAGGTTCGGGAGGATCGCGCAGCCGCCCCAGCCGGGCACCAGGCCGAGGAAGACCTCGGGGAGCGAGAAGGCCGGGAGGGCCTTCGACACGGTGCGGTAGGTGCAGTGCAGACCGACCTCGACGCCGCCGCCCATGGCCGCGCCGTTGTAGTACGCGAAGGTCGGCACGGCGAGCGCGGACAGACGCTTGAAGACGTCGTGGCCGCCCTTGCCGATGGCGAGCGCCTCGTCGTGCTTCTTCAGCAGCTCGACGCCCTTGAGGTCGGCGCCGACGGCGAAGATGAACGGCTTGCCGGTGATGCCGGCGGCGACGATCTCGCCGTTGGCGGCCTCGGCCTCGACCTGGTCGATCGCCGTGTTCAGGTTGGCCAGCGACTGCGGGCCGAAGGTGGTCGGCTTGGTGTGGTCGAAGCCGTTGTCCAGGGTGACGAGCGCGAAACGGCCGGCCCCGAAGGGCAGCTCGAAGTGGCGCACGTGGGCCGAGGTGACGACCTCGTCCGGGAAGAGCTCGGCGGCGCCCTTCAGAAGCTCGGCGGTGGTGCTCACTTGCCCTCCCAGTGGGGGTTCTCCCAGATGACCGTCGCGCCCATGCCGAAGCCGACGCACATGGTGTTGAGGCCGTAACGGACCTGCGGGTTCTCCTCGAACTGGCGCGCCAGCTGCGTCATCAGACGGACGCCGGAGGAGGCCAGCGGGTGACCGTAGGCGATGGCGCCGCCGTACTGGTTGACGCGCGCGTCGTCGTCGGCGATGCCGTAGTGCTCCAGGAACGCGAGGACCTGGACGGCGAATGCCTCGTTGATCTCGAAGAGACCGATGTCGTCGATCGAGAGGCCGGCCTGGGCCAGGGCCTTCTCGGTCGCCGGGATCGGGCCGTAGCCCATGACCTCGGGCTCGACGCCGGCGAAGGCGTACGAGACGAGGCGCATCTTGACGGGGAGGTCGTTCTCCCGCGCGAAGTCCTCGGAGGCGATGATCGAGGCGGTGGCGCCGTCGTTCAGGCCGGCCGCGTTGCCCGCGGTGACGTTGCCGTGGACGCGGAACGGCGTCTTCAGGCCCGCCAGCGACTCCAGGGTGGTGCCCGGGCGCATCGGCTCGTCGGCGGTGACCAGGCCCCAGCCGGTCTCGCCGGCCTCGGCGTTGGTGCGGCGGACGGAGATCGGCACCAGGTCGGGCTGGATCTTGTTGTCCGCGTACGCCTTGGCGGCCTTCTCCTGCGAGCGCACGGCGTACTCGTCGGCGCGCTGCTTGGTGATGCTCGGGTAGCGGTCGTGCAGGTTCTCGGCGGTCATGCCCATGAAGAGGGCGGACTCGTCGACCAGCTTCTCGCTGACGAAGCGCGGGTTCGGGTCGACGCCCTCGCCCATGGGGTGGCGGCCCATGTGCTCGACACCGCCGGCGATGACGGCGTCGTAGGCGCCGAAGGCGATGGAGCCGGCGACCGAGGTGACGGCGGTGAGGGCACCGGCGCACATGCGGTCGATGGAGTAGCCGGGCACGGACTGCGGGAGGCCCGCGAGGATGCCGGCGGTGCGGCCGAGGGTGAGGCCCTGGTCGCCGATCTGGGTCGTCGCGGCGATCGCGACCTCGTCGATCTTCGCCGGGTCGAGGGCCGGGTTGCGGCGCAGCAGCTCCCGGATGGCCTTCACGACGAGGTCGTCGGCGCGGGTCTCGTGGTAGATGCCCTTCGGGCCCGCCTTGCCGAACGGGGTGCGGACGCCGTCGACGAAGACGACGTCCCTGACGGTACGAGGCACGATGGCTCTCCTCCAGGTGCGGGACGGCACTGCTGCGGCGCACACCACTAAGCGTGCGCTTGCTTCCCCCATGCTACTTGTGGGTAACCAAGCTGCCCACCCCTTGGGGGCCAAGCGGCGAAGGTCACATGCCGGGGACGGCGCCGGGCGGCCACGCGCCCCCCGCGTACGCCCGTCCGTTGGGAGGGTCCCACGACCCGGGCGGCGCAGGGCGGCGGCCGCGTCGCGGCGTGTCCGTCCGCCGGCGGACGGACGCTGGCACCGGTCGGGGCACGAGGCCCCGGCCCCTGCGCGCAGATCGGACTCCTATGGCGATCGACACCATCGACCACGCGGTCCCCCACGTCTCCACCGTCCCCGCGAACGCGGGCGACAAGGTCGAACTCTTCGTGAGGGAGCGGCGTCACACCTCCACCACCGGGCCGCGCAGACCGGTCCTCATGCTCCACGGCCGGAGCGTCCCGGTGCTGGCCGGCTTCGACCTCCAGCACGAGTCGTACAGCTGGGCGGAGGCGCTGGCGAAGGCGGGCTACGACGTCTTCATGATGGACCTCCAGGGCTCGGGACGGTCTCCGCGTCCCCAGATGGACGACCCCCGCAACGTCAACCCGGCCCAGCAGCCCCTGCTGACTCCGAGGCCGCCGGGATTCACCCCGGGCCCGCTGAACTACCCGTTCCAGCTGACCAACTCGCACAGCGACCGGGACGAACTGAACACCGTCGTGGAGTACGTCCTCGACGAGTGCGGGGTGGAGAAGCTCGCGTTCATCGGCTGGTCCGCCGCCGCCTTCACCATGGGGCCGTACGCGGTCAAGAACCCCGGCAAGGTCGAGAGCCTCTTCCTGCTGGCGCCGATCTTCCCGCCCCTGGCCACGTCGAACCCGCCGGCCACGCTGCCGCGACCGGGGTTCCCCACCACCATCGCCGGGAAGCAGGGGTTCGACGACGGCTGGAAGGGGGAGGCGCCCTGTGTCGGTCAGCGCGCGCCCGGCATCGTCGACGCGGCATGGAACGCGATCATGGCCAACGACGCCGTGGGCAGCACCTGGGGACCCCCGTCGGGGTTCAACCGCATCAGGAACTTCGCCCGGTGGGGGTGGAACAGCACGACCGCGGCGCAGGGCGGTGTGCTCGGCGGCGCCGTGCCCGTACTGATGGTGTACGGGGAGCACGACAGGCAGGTGAACACGTCTCCGCCCCATCCGGACCCGGAGTTCAACTTCTCCGTCCCCAAGCTCTACGAGGCCGTCGCGGGCCCGCACAAGCTGATGGTCAAGCTGGAGTGCGCGGGGCACTCGGTGGTGTGGGAGATGCAGCACAAGAACGTGCACAACCTGTCGAAGCACTGGCTGAAGCACCTCACGGTGGACGGCAAGACCCAGGGCGTCTTCGAGATGGACACCGACGGCAACCTCAGCCCGGCCCCGTAGGACGGCGAAGCCCCCGGCCGCTTCCGGCCGGGGGCTCGCGCGGCGGGTCACGCCGTCGCCGTCAGCGCCTTCACGAGCAGCGGGCTCACCAGGCCGACCTGCCAGGGGCGGGCGCCGTGGGCGGCCAGGGCGGCGGCGACGGCGTCCTGGTCCGCGGCGGCCGGGGGCTCCCAGCAGATGCGGCGGACGGTGTCCGGGGTGATCAGGTTCTCCTGCGGGAGGTGCAGCTCCTCGGCGAGGGCCGAGACGCCGGCCCGGGCGGCCGAGAGCCGGGCGGCGGCCGCCGGGTCCTTGTCCGCCCAGGCGCGCGGCGGGGGAGGACCGGCCACCTGGGCGCCCGGCTGGGGGAGCTCGTTCTCGGGGAGGGCGCGGGCCCGGTCCACGGCCGCCTGCCACTGCTCCAGCTGGCGCCGGCCCATGCGGTGGCCGAATCCGGGCAGGGCCGTGAGGGCGCCGACGTTCACCGGGACGGCGAGCGCCGCCTCGACGATCGCCGCGTCGCTCAGCACCTTGCCGGGGGAGACGTCGCGCCGCTGGGCGACCCGGTCGCGGGCCGTCCACAGCTCGCGTACGACCGCCATCTGGCGGCGGCGGCGGACCTTGTGCATGCCGGAGGTGCGGCGCCAGGGGTCCTTGCGCGGCGGGGCGGGCGGGGCGGCGGCGATGGAGTCGAACTCCTCGTGGGCCCACTCCAGCTTCCCCTGCCGGTCCAGCTCCTTCTCCAGTGCGTCGCGGAGGTCGACGAGGAGCTCGACGTCGAGGGCGGCGTAGCGCAGCCAGGGGTCGGGGAGCGGGCGGGTGGACCAGTCGACCGCCGAGTGGCCCTTCTCCAGGGCGTAGCCGAGGACGGACTCGACCATCGCGCCGAGGCCGACGCGGGGGAATCCGGCGAGCCGGCCCGCGAGCTCGGTGTCGAAGAGCGAGGAGGGGCGCATGCCTATGTCGCGGAGGCAGGGCAGGTCCTGGGTGGCCGCGTGGAGGATCCACTCGGTGCCGTCGAGGGCCTGTCCGAGGCCGGAGAGGTCGGGGCAGCCGACCGGGTCGATCAGCGCGGTGCCCGCGCCCTCGCGGCGGAGCTGGACGAGGTAGGCGCGCTGGCCGTAGCGGTAGCCGGAGGCGCGCTCGGCGTCGACGGCGACGGGTCCGCGTCCGGCGGCGAAGGCGGCGATCACATGGGTGAGGTCCTGCTCGCTCGCGACGACCGGCGGGATGCCCTCGCGGGGCTCCAGCAACGGGATCGGAAGCCCATTCGCAGGGACGTTCTCGTCCGGGGGGCCGCCCCCGGTGGTGCGCAGTGCGGTGTCTGCTGCGGTCTCTTGGGCGTCGGTCACCTGTCAAGGGTATCCGCCGACGGCAAGCGCCTGCCGACGGAACGTTCCGTCGGCAGGCGCCGCGTTTCCGTCACGCCGGTGTCAGTGGATGATCCCGGTCCGCAGGGCCACGGCGACCATGCCGGCCCGGTCGCCGGTGCCCAGCTTGCGGGCGATCCGGGCGAGGTGGCTCTTCACGGTGAGCGCCGAGAGCCCCATGGAGACGCCGATGGCCTTGTTGGACTGGCCCTCGGCGACCAGGCGGAGCACCTCGACCTCACGGCCGGAGAGCTCGCGGTAGCCGCCCGGGTGGCTCGGGGCACCCGGGGGGCGGCGGTGGCCGAGCCGCGCGGCCGCGGCGCCGATGGGCGCGGCGCCGGGGCGAGTCGGGTGGCCGATATTGGTCCGCGTGCCGGTGACGACGTAGCCCTTCACGCCGCCGGCGAGCGCGTTGCGCACCGCGCCGATGTCGTCGGCGGCCGAGAGGGCGAGGCCGTTGGGCCAGCCGGCGGCGCGGGTCTCGGACAGCAGGGTGAGGCCGCTGCCGTCGGGAAGGTGGACGTCGGCCACGCAGATGTCGCGCGGGTTGCCGACGCGGGGACGGGCCTCCGCGATGGACGACGCCTCGATCACGTCCCGTACGCCGAGCGCCCACAGGTGGCGGGTGACGGTGGAGCGGACGCGCGGGTCGGCCACGACGACCATGGCCGTCGGCTTGTTCGGGCGGTAGGCGACCAGGCTAGCGGGCTGCTCGAGCAGAACGGACACTCGGCCTCCTGGGGGGGAAGGTGCGGGACGGAGCCGGCTCGGGGAAGAAGCCGGGGGCGAACCCGTGCTCTGAAGGGGTCAATGACTCCTTCGGCAGCAGGGCCGCCCGCCTTTAGGGAAAGATCACGATTTAGTGAGTAACAATTCGGGCAATTCGGACGCGCGATCGATCATCCTACGAGCGGCCCCCGTTCCCTCACCCCCACGGGGGACCCCCGTACGAACGCGAGAAGGGGCCCCGGAGGGCCCCTCGCGCACACCTGTCCGACGGGACGGACGGCCGGGATCGGCGGCCGCCCGGACTCAGGCCCCCTGCGGCCCCCGTCGCTGGGGCAGCGAGACGACCCCCGCGCCCGACACCGTCCCCGCCGGGCCCGTCGCCCCCGTCGGGCCGTGCGCCCCCGGCGGCTCCGCGGCCGCCGGCGGCAGCCCCGCGATCTGGCACAGCAGGTCCGACCAGGCCGCCAGGTGCGCCGCCGTGTCCGGCGCCCCGCCGAGCCCCTCCCGGGGCGTCCAGGACGCCCGGATCTCGATCTGGGTGGCCGGCCGGCGGTCCGCCAGTCCCCCGAAGTAGTGCGAGCCCGCCATCGTCACGGTCCCGCTCGCCTCCCCGTACGCGAGCCCGCGCGCCTCCAGGGCTCCGGTCAGCCACGACCAGCACACCTCCGGCAGCAGCGGGTCCGCCGCCATCTCCGGCTCCAGCTCCGCCCGCACCAGCGTCACCAGCCGGAAGGTCCCCTTCCAGGCGTCGTGGCCCTCCGGGTCGTGCAGCAGCACCAGGCGCCCGTCCGCGAGGTCCTCCTCGCCGTCGACGACCGCCGCCTCCACCGCGTACGCGTACGGCGCGAGCCGCTGCGGCGGGCGGGTCGGCTCGACCTCCATCTCGGACCGCAGCCGTGCCGTCCGCAGGGCGTCCACCGCTCTCCGGAACGCCGCCGGCACCGGGGTCCCCGCCGTACTGTCCGCCTTGTCGCCCGTCCCTCGAATGCCGTCGGAATGATCGGAAAAATGTCCCTGAGCCGCAGCCATGCGGGGAAGAGTAGGCGGAACGGGGCCGCCATGCGGGGAGGGACACCCGCCCGGCACGAGCGGCTTCCGGCCACATGCGAAGATTTGGGCGTGAGTGCCATGGACAGCCCGACGGGCCAGCAGACGAAGCAGCAGTCGCGGACGTACGACTCCGCGTTCCTCAAGGCGTGCCGGCGCGAGCCCGTGCCCCACACCCCCGTCTGGTTCATGCGACAGGCCGGGCGGTCCCTCCCCGAGTACCTGAAGGTGCGCGAGGGCATCCCCATGCTGGAGTCCTGCATGCGGCCCGAGCTGGTCACCGAGATCACGCTCCAGCCCGTCCGCCGGCACAAGGTCGACGCCGCCATCTTCTTCAGCGACATCGTCGTCCCGCTCAAGGCCATCGGCGTCGACCTCGACATCAAGCCCGGCGTGGGCCCCGTCGTCGCCGAGCCGATCCGCACCCGCGCCGACCTCGACCGGCTGCGCGACCTCACCCCCGACGACGTCCGCTACGTCACCGAGGCCATCGGCATGCTCACCGAGGAGCTCGGCGACACCCCGCTGATCGGCTTCGCCGGCGCGCCCTTCACCCTCGCGAGCTACCTCGTCGAGGGCGGCCCGTCCCGCAACCACGAGCACACCAAGGCGCTCATGTACGGCGACCCGCAGCTCTGGGCCGACCTGCTCGACCGCCTCGCCGAGATCACCTCCGCCTTCCTGACGGTGCAGATCGAGGCCGGCGCCTCCGCGATCCAGCTCTTCGACTCCTGGGTCGGCGCCCTCGCCCCCGCCGACTACCGCCGCTCGATCCTGCCCGCCTCCGCCAAGGTCTTCGACGCGGTCGCCGGCCACGGCGTCCCGCGCATCCACTTCGGCGTCGGCACCGGCGAGCTCCTCGGCCTCATGGGCGAGGCCGGCGCGGACGTCGTCGGCGTCGACTGGCGCGTCCCGCTCGACGAGGCCGCCCGCCGCGTCGGCCCCGGGAAGGCGCTCCAGGGCAACCTCGACCCGGCCGTCCTCTTCGCCTCCACCGAGGTCGTGGAGGCCAAGGCCGACGAGGTCCTGGCCGCCGCGAAGGACCTGGAGGGCCACGTCTTCAACCTGGGCCACGGCGTCATGCCGTCGATGGACCCCGACGCCCTCACCCGCCTCGTCGCCCACGTCCACGAGCGCACCGCCGTCTGACGCCCCGCGACCGGCGGGGCGGACGGCGGGCCCGGCCCGCCGTCCGCACCGCCACCCCTCGCGGTCCGCGGCCGGACGGTCAGCCCGCCGCCCGCACCGCCGCCACCGCCTTCCGGGCCGCGACCAGCACCGGGTCCCACACCGGGGAGAACGGCGGCGCGTACCCCAGGTCCAGCGCCGTCATCCGCTCCACCGTCATCCGGGCCGTCAGCGCCACCGCCGCGACGTCCACCCGCTTCGCCGCGCCCTCCCGGCCCACGATCTGCACCCCGAGCAGCCGCCCGGTCCGCTTCTCGGCCAGCATCTTCACCGTCATCGGCGCCGCCCCCGGGTAGTACCCCGCCCGGCTCGTCGACTCCACCGTCACGGTCACGAACCGCAGCCCCACCGCCCGGGCGTCCTTCTCCCGCAGCCCGGTCCGGGCGATCTCCAGGTCGCAGACCTTCGACACCGCCGTCCCCACCACCCCGGGGAAGGTCGCGTAGTCGCCGCCCACGTTCGAGCCGATGACCTGCCCCTGCTTGTTGGCGTGGGTGCCCAGCGGCACGTGCCGCTCCCGGCCCGACACCAGGTCGAGGACCTCGACGCAGTCGCCGCCCGCCCACACGTTCTCCTGCCCCCGCACCCGCATCGCCAGGTCCGTGAGCAGCCCGCCGTGCGTCCCGAGCGGCAGCCCCGCCGCCTCCGCCAGCGAGGTCTCCGGCACCACGCCGGTCCCCAGGACCACCACGTCCGCCGGGTACTCGGCGTCGTCCGTCGCCACCGCCCGGACCCGGCCGTCGTCGCCGGTGAGGATCTTCCGCACCGCCGCCGAGCCGACCGTACGGATCCCCAGACCGTCCATCGCCGCGTGCACCAGCCGGCCCATGTCCGGGTCGAGCGTGGACATCGGCTGCTCGCCCCGGTTGAGGACCGTCACCTCGTACCCCCGGTTCAGCAGCGCCTCGGCCATCTCCACGCCGATGTACCCGGCGCCGACCACGACCGCCCGCCGCCCCGCCGTCCCGGCCAGCGAGTCGAGCAGCGCCTGCCCGTCCTCCAGGGTCTGCACCCCGTGCACCCCGGCCGCGTCGATCCCCGGCAGCGGCGGACGGGCCGGGCGCGCCCCGGTCGCGATCACCAGCTTGTCGAAACCCGTCCACGCCTCCGTACCGGCCGCCAGATCCCTGGCCAGAACCCTCTGCCCGGCGAGGTCGATCTCCGTCACCTCGGTCCGGGTCCGCAGCCCGATCCCGCGCGCCCGGTGCTCTTCGGGGGAGCGGGCGATCAGCTCGTCCCGCCCGGACACGTCCCCGCCCACCCAGTACGGGATCCCGCAGGCCGAGTACGAGGAGAAACGGCCCCGTTCGAAGGCCGTGATCTCCAGCTCCCCGGGCCCCTTGAGCCTGCGCGCCTGCGACGCGGCGGACATGCCCGCCGCGTCGCCGCCGATGACCACCAGTCGTTCGCTCATGCGCCCACGCTACGGGGCGGGGGTCTCCTCGTCCGGCTCCTCTCCGGGCAGCGGCAGCCCGGCCGCGTTCGCCCGCGTCCGCTGCGTCGGCACGGCGGCGGACACCGGCGCCGGCCCGGGCGCGGGCCGGGGCGCCGCGGCGGACGCGCGGGCCCGGCGGCGCGGGCGCAGGACCCACCGCCACACCGCGTACGCCGCCAGCGCCACCACCAGCCAGGGGGCGAGCGCCGCGAGCACCACGAGGGCCCACGCCGCCACCGCGACCAGGGCGTTCCACCCGCCGGAGAGCGCGTCGTCGACGGCCGGGCGGCCGTCGCCGGTCCGCTCGTCCTCGACGGTCGCCCGCCGCTTCTCCTGGAGGTTCAGTGTGATCGTCGCCAGCGAGGTCCGGTCCTTCAGCGACGCCTGCTGGGCCAGCAGCGCCTCCAGGTCCGCCTGCCGGCGGCTCAGCTCGCCCTCCAGCGTCACCACGTCGGCCAGCCGCTCCGCCCGGTCCATCAGCGCCCGTACGCGGGCCACGCTCGCCCGCTGGGTGGCGATCCGGCTCCCCACGTCCACCACCTGGTCGGTGACGTCCTGCGCCTCCGCCTTGCGGGCCAGCAGCTTCCCGGTCCCGGCCAGCGCGGAGAGGACCTGGTCGTACCGGTCCTGCGGCACCCGGAGCACCATCGTCGAGGAGGTGTACTCCCGCGGCGCCCGCCCGTCGTACCCCTCCTCCGCGCGCTCGGTCGTCTCCGACTCCACCCGGCCGCCCGCGCCCGTCACCACCGCCCGCACCCGGTCGGCGGTCTCCGTGACCCGGTCGACCTCCACCTGGAGCGAGGCCGTCCGGATCACGTGCTGCACGGCCGGCGGCTTCGACGCCCCCGGGTCCGTGCCGGCCGCGTCCGCCTTCGCGGCCTCCGGCCCCGAGCCGCCGGAGCCGCCGGTGGTCCCCTCCGGCTTCGCGGCCGCGCCGGCCGCCTCGTCCGCCGCCGCGGCCTTGGAGTCGGCGGCGCCGCTGTCCGCGCCGCCGCAGCCCGCCGTCAGCGCCAGCGAGACGGCCAGCAGCAGCGCCGCCCCCGCCCG
Source organism: Streptomyces sp. NPDC058052 (assembly GCF_042885515.1). NCBI lineage: Bacteria > Bacillati > Actinomycetota > Actinomycetes > Kitasatosporales > Streptomycetaceae > Streptomyces > Streptomyces sp. NPDC058052. Next base: position 109,420 of record NZ_JBHVRX010000004.1, read on the forward strand.
TCTCCGTCCGCCCGTTCCGTCCGCGTTTCGCATCGTGCCCCCCCAGGGGTCGCAGGAAGTGACGTCCCTAGGACGTGCGGGGCCCGCCGCCGGTTTGCGCCGCGCGGTAGCGATGCGGTCACGTTCCGGCCTCGGAACGGGAGCGCGGGGGCGATTTGAGAGAGTGGTCCCATGAACGCGGACACCTCGGGACCCCAGGCCGGACCTCACGCCGGACCTCACGCCGTCGTCGTCGGCGGCGGCATCACCGGACTCGCCGCCGCCCGGCGGCTGCTCGCCGCCGGCGCGCGCGTCACCCTCGTGGAGGCCGGCGGCCGGCTCGGCGGCAAACTGCTCGCCGGCGAGATCGCCGGCGCCCCCGTGGATCTCGGCGCCGAGTCGCTGCTCGCCCGACGCCCCGAGGCCGTCGCCCTCGCCGAGGCCGTCGGCCTCGGCGACCGGCTCCAGACCCCCGGCACCACCACCGCCTCCGTCTGGTCGCGCGGCCGCCTCGTGCCGATGCCCAAGGGCCACGTCATGGGCGTCCCCGGCGACGCCGGAGCCGTCGCCGGCCTCCTCTCCGAGGAAGGGCTGCGCCGGATCGGCCGGGACTCGGAGCTGCCGCCCACCGAGGTCGGCGACGACACCGCCATCGGCGCCTACGTCGCCGAGCGCATGGGCCGCGAGGTCGTCGACCGGCTCGTCGAGCCCCTCCTCGGCGGCGTCTACGCCGGCGACGCGTACCGCATCTCGATGAAGGCATCCGTCCCCGCCCTCTTCGAGGCCGCCCGCCGCCACCCCACCCTCACCGGCGCCGTCCGCGCCGTCCAGGCGGCCGGCGCCGCCGTCCCCGCCGACGTGGCGGGAGCCGCCACCGGCCTCGGCGGAGCCGCCTTCGCCGGCCTCGCCGGCGGCATCGGCACCCTCCCCGGCGCCGTTGCCGACGCCGTCCGCGCCGCCGGCGGCACGGTCCTCACCGACACCCCCGCGACCGCGCTGCTCCGGGCCGGCACCGGCTGGCGGGTCGTGACCCCCGGGCGGACCCTCGACGCGGACGCCGTCGTCCTCGCCGCCCCCGCCCCCGTCGCCGCCCGTCTCCTCGGCGGCCACGCCCCGGACGCCGCCGCGCTCCTCGCCGAGATCGCCTACGCGTCCATGGCCCTGGTGACCCTCGCCTTCCGCCGCGCCGACCTGCCGGACCTGCCGGGCTCCGGCTTCCTCGTCCCGCCCGTCGACGGCCACACCATCAAGGCGTCCACCTTCTCCAGCCAGAAGTGGCGCTGGGTCGGCGAGGCGGCCCCCGAGCTCTTCGTGCTCCGCACCTCCGTCGGCCGGCACGGCGAGGAGACCTGGCTCCACCGCGACGACGAGGACCTGGTCGCCGCCTCCCTCAAGGACCTCGGCGCCGCCACCGGCCTCGCCGCCCGGCCCGTCGCGACCACCGTCACCCGCTGGGCCGGCGGCCTGCCCCAGTACCCCGTCGGCCATCTCGACCGTGTCGCCCGGGCCCGTACCGCCCTCGCCGGCCTGCCCGGACTGCGCCTCGCCGGGGCCGCGTACGACGGCGTCGGCATCCCCGCCTGCGTCGCCTCGGCGCACCGCGCGGCCGACGCCGTCGCGGACGAGATCATCGCCACGTCGGAAACGGGGCACCCCGGTGCGGGGCACTCCTCGTGACGGGCGAGAATAGGCGTATGAGTGCGCCCGAAAAGATCCCGAACGCCGGTAAGAAGGCGAAGGACCTCAACGAGGTCATCCGCTACACCCTGTGGTCCGTCTTCAAGCTGCGCGACGTCCTGCCCGCCGACCGAGCCGGTTACGCCAACGAGGTCCAGGAGCTCTTCGACAAGCTGGCGGCGGAGGACGTCACCGTCCGCGGCACGTACGACCTCTCCGGTCTGCGCGCCGACGCCGACGTCATGATCTGGTGGCACGCCGAGACGAGCGACGAGCTCCAGACGGCGTACAACCTCTTCCGCCGTACGCGGCTGGGCCGCGCGCTGGAGCCGGTCTGGTCGAACATGGCGCTGCACCGCCCGGCCGAGTTCAACAAGTCGCACATCCCGGCCTTCCTGGCCGACGAGACCCCGCGCGACTACGTCTCGGTCTACCCCTTCGTCCGCTCCTACGACTGGTACCTGCTGCCGGACGAGGACCGCCGCCGGATGCTCGCCGACCACGGCAAGATGGCCCGCGGCTACCCGGACGTCCGGGCCAACACGGTCGCCTCCTTCTCGCTCGGCGACTACGAGTGGCTCCTCGCCTTCGAGGCCGACGAGCTGCACCGCATCGTCGACCTCATGCGCCACCTGCGCGGCTCCGAGGCCCGGATGCACGTCCGCGAGGAGGTCCCCTTCTACACCGGCCGCCGCAAGAGCGTCGCGGACCTGGTGGCGGGCCTGGCCTGACGGCCCCACGACCTGGCGACGCCCCGGCAGCCCGCCGGGGCGTCCGCCCCTCGACCCGGAAGATCAGACGGCGGCCACGCCATGGCCCGCCGCTCCAGCGACACCGGGTCCGGCACCGGGTGCGGCGCGCGCGAGCGCGCCGCACCGGCGTCCCCTTCCCCTTCACCCCGGCGGGCTTCCCAGGGCCGCCCGCAGCTCCGGTTCCAGGACCGAGGGCCCCCGGGTGGCGAGCGCGGTGAGCGGATCCTCCGCCGACAGCCCCGCGAGCAGCCGCCGGCCGGCGTGCGAGGCCCACCGGCTGTGCGGAAACAGGTCCAGCGCCAGACAGAGCCCCGAGGCCGTCAGCGGCAGCGCGAACCCGGCGACCACCTGGGCCCGGTCCCCCTCCGGCACCAGCGGCACCGCGACCGCCCCCAGCGCCAGCGCCAGCAGGAACGCCCCCCGCACCGCCCGCAGCCCGGCCGCGACCTCCCGCCGGCCCGCCCCCGGCACCGCGAGCCCCCGCTCCACCAGACCCTCCTCGATCCGCCGTACGCACGCGGCGGCGGCGACCACCGGACGCAGCCGGGGCACCGGCGCCTGCCCGTCCGGCCCGATCGCGCCGAGCACCGCCCGCTCCAGCTCGTCCCCGCCGCCGGAGCCGTCGACGACGGTGGCCCAGCCGCTGCGCGCGAGCAGCAGCCGCCGGGCCCGGTGCATCGACACCAGCGTCAGATCGATGACCCGCCCCGGACCGCCGGCGAGGAACGCGGCCTCGCCCAGGGTGAGTCCGCCCTCCCCCGCCGCCCCGTCGCCCTCGCCGGCGGCGATCGCGGCCCGGCACAGCCGGGCGCAGGCGACGGCGGTCACGGCGCACGCGAGGAGGAGGAGCGGGAACCAGAGCATGATCGAGTTGTACGACAGGACCGGCGGCCCCGCCACCCGAACGGCTCAGCCGCTCGACCCCCCGCAGGACGAGGACGACGACGAGCCGCAGGACGACGACGAGCCGCAGGACGACGACGAGGAGCCGCACGAGGACGACGACGAGCCGCAGGACGAGGACGACGAGCAGGACGAGCCGCCCGACCCGCAGCTCGCACCCGACCCCGAACCGGAGTCCGGGCCCCAGCCGTCGCCGTCCGTCGCCGCGCCCGCGCACCACACCACCACGGCCGCGGCGGCGGTCGTGTCGGAGGAGTGGCGCGAGGACGGCGAGGGGGTACGGACCCGCCCCGAGAGCGCGGGACCCTGGAGCCGGGCCGCGTTCCGCAGCCGCTCCCAGAGCTCCCGGTCGGACAGCGCGCGGATCCCGTGGAGCGCCACCGTGTCGACGGTGCTCCCCCCGTGCCCGCGCTCACGCCGGTACGCGGTCAGCGCGGCCAGCCCCGCCGGGCTCACCCGGCGCGCGGACATGGTCCCGCAGACGACCGCCGTGGCGAAGCAGACGAAGAACAGCGGCAGCACCTTCACGAAGAACGGCACGACGGACCCGGTCGGCGAGGAGAACTGGACGACGGTCGCCACCAGGGCCACCGGCATCATCAGGAACGCCGCCAGGGCCACGCCGACGCACCAGCGCCGCACCGTCCGGCGCCGGGCCGGGAGGACCACCAGGCCGCGCGCGGCGAGCCCGTCGCCGATCTCCTGCACCGCCGGGTGCGTCATCACCCCGAGCCGCAGGTGGTGGAGGGCGCCGTGCGGGGCGGCGGCGTGGGTGTCGAGCACCGCCCGTTCGACCGGGTCGTGGACGACCTGGCGGAGGACGGCGACCACACCGGGCCCGCCGATCGCCAGCCGCCCGTCCACGTGCATGGCGGCGAGGGCGGCGTCGGCGACCCGGCCGGGACCGCCGCCGAGGAAGGCGGCCTCGTACACGTCCTGGAGCGGACCGCCCGGGCGGCCGCGGCCGCGGCGGGCGAGCACGACGAGCCGGACGACGGCGGCGGTGCCGGCGGCGTAGAAGAGAACGAGCAGGAGGTCCATGCCGGTCACCGCCCCAGGAAGACGTGTCGTGCGGCCCGCGCGACGCGGCCCGCGATGCCGGGCGGACGGCTGTCCGACCGGTCCTGCCACCAGCGGGTCAGCTCCCGCCGCTCGGGCCGCCCGTCCAGCAGCAGCCCCTCGACGAAGTCGAGGGCGTCCCGCCGGTAGCTCCCCGGCATGGGCCGGCGCCGCGCGTACGCCAGGAACGCGGGCCGGAAGTCCTCGCCGAGGATCTTCGGCAGCTCGGGCGCGATCCGCGCCACGACCGAGGCCCGCTTGCCGGCGAGCGCCCGGCTCTGCACCCCGATCCGCCGCACGTCGAACCCCTCCGGCACCGGCGTCCCCGCGACCAGCGCCGACAGCAGCGCCGCCTGCCCGACCCCGAGCCGCTGCCGCACGGTGTCGTGGACGGCGGGGGCCGCGGGTGCGGCGGAGCCGGGCTCGGTGCCGGGCCGTGCCAGGACGGCCACCGGACCGCCGGACGGGGGCGTCCCGTGTCCGGCCGCCGCGTGGGCCCGTCCGGGCTCCGGGGCGGCCGGGGCCGGGGACGGCTCCGGGGCGGGGGCCGGCCGGGCGGCCGGCATCGGGCCGCCCGAGACGCGGGCGCCGGCGCCGATGTGGAGCGGGTCGCCGCCGGCGAGGGCGCGGCCGGCCCGGAGGGCGGCGGCCCCGACGCCGTGGCGCGCGGCGGCCGGAGCCGGAAGCGCGGGACGCCGCCGGGCGGCCGTCGTCACCGTCGTGCGGATGGCGGCCAGTTCACCCGCGAGCTCCGTCGCCGCCGGGAAGCGGTCGTCCCGCTCCAGCAGGACCCCCGGCGGAGCGACCCGGCCGGCGAGGTCGGCCAGGATGTCCAGGACCGGGGCCGGGACCGGGTGGGCGTGGGTGTCGTGCCAGACACCGTCGCGCTCGACCCCGCCCGCCACGTGCACGTAGGCGATGGCCTCCACCGGCAGCTCCGCGAGGGCCTTCGCCGGGTCCTCGCCCCGGTTGCGGTGGTTGGTGTGCAGGTTGGCGACGTCGATGAGGAGCCGTACCCCCGTACGCTCCACCAGCTCCGCCAGGAACCGTCCCTCCGACAGCTCCTCGCCCGGCCAGGAGAACAGGGCGGCGATGTTCTCCAGCGCCAGCGGCACCGGCAGCGCCTCCTGCGCGATGCGCACGTTCTCGCAGAGCACGTCCAGGGCGTCCCGGGTGCGCGGGACCGGCAGCAGGTGCCCGGCCTCCAGTCGCGGGGTCGCCGTCAGCGGCCCGCCGGCCCGGACGAACGCGATGTGCTCGGTGACGAGCGGCGCCCCCAGCGCCTCCGCCTTCGCCGCGAGCGCGGCCAGCCGCTCCGGGTCCGGCCGGTCCGCGCCGCCGAGCCCCAGCGACACCCCGTGCGGCACGACCGTGACGCCGCGCGCCCGCAGCCGGGCCAGCGAGTCGGGCAGGTGGCCGGCGCACACGTTCTCCGCGACGACCTCCACCCAGTCGACGGCAAGCTCCTCGACCGCGTCCGCGATCTCGGGACGCCAGCCGATGCCGATGCCGAGTTCCGTCATGTCCCCCTCCTTCGGTCCTCAGTCATCCACGTGATGACCCCGGCGATGCCGGTCGAACCCCTGAAGGAGGAGGTTCAGAGCTTCATTTGAGGTTCCCGGCCGCCGGGTGCCGTCCCGCCCGTCAGGCGGGGCTCCCCAGCGCCCCCGGCACCTCCAGCACGCCGGGGAACGCCGACACCACCGTCGCGCTGCCCGGGGCGATCTCCGTGAAGCCCGCGTCCCGGACGACCGGGAGGCCGCTCGCGGCCAGAGCGGGCCACCCGGCCTCCGGGGCCGTGCGGACGGCGAGCGGGAAACCGGCCTCCCGCCAGGCCGCGCGGGCCGCCCCGTCCAGCGCCCACCACAGCAGCTGGGCGCCGTGCCCGGCCTGCGCCATCGCCTTGCCGGCCGACATGGCGAGCCCGGGGTTCATCCAGAGCACCGCGCCGCCCTCCGGGGCGGGACCGGGCTCCGCCGGGTCGTCGAGGTCGGTGCCCGAGACCTGGAGCTTGGCCAGCTCCTTGGGCCAGCCGTCGAGGGGCACCGGCGGGAAGACCCGCACCTCCGCCTCCGCGCCGGTCACGGTGATGCCCGGCAGGCCCTCGGCGCGCCGCCACTCGGCGCCGCGCGCCCGCCGGACGACCTTGCGGATGCGGGCGTCCTCCCAGTCGGCGACCCTGCGGGCCCACTCGCCCTCGCCGAGCGCGCGCTCGTCGGTCAGGAGCCGGAGCACGGCCCGGGCCGCGGTCTCCAGGGCGTCGGTACGGGCCGGGGGCGCGTCCCGCTCGATGCGCACCACCAGGGGCAGGACGTACTGCGGCTTCTCGTCGCGGGGATCGGTGTCGTTGCTGCTCACCCGGCAAGTCTGCCACCGCCGCCGGACACCGCCGCGGACGGCCGGATCTTGTGGCCGGGGCGGTGGCCGGGCGAGGATCGGCGGCATGACGACGTCGGTGCGGGGACGGGAGCCGGTGCGGCTCGCGGGGGTCGGACGCCGGTACGGGCCGCGCGGACCGTGGGTGCTGCGCGACGTCGACCTGGAACTGCCCGCCGGCCGGCTGGTGCGGGCCACCGGACCCAACGGCACCGGCAAGTCGACGCTGCTGCGGCTGGTCGCCGGGGTCGACGCCCCCGCCGAGGGCCGGATCACCGGCCGCCCGGCCCGCACCGCGTACGTCCCCGAGCGCTTCCCGCCCGCCCTGCCGTTCACGGCCCTCGCCTACCTGGTCCACCTCGGCCGCCTCCAGGGCCTCGGCACCGGCGAGGCCCGGGCCCGGGCGGGGGAGTGGCTGGAGCGCTTCGGGGCGGGCGCGTACGCCGGAACCGCCCTCGCCGGTCTCTCCAAGGGCAGCGCGCAGAAGGTGGCCGTCGCGCAGGCGCTGCTCGCCGCACCCGACCTCCTCGTCCTGGACGAGGCGTGGACGGGTCTCGACGCCGAGGCCCGCGCGGAGCTCGACCGGGCGGTACGGGAGCGGCTCGCCGCCGGCGCCACGGTCCTCTTCGTCGACCACGACCCCCACCGCCTCGCGGACGAGCCCGCCACGGTCCTGCACGTCGAGGCCGGCCGGATCAGCACGGAGCCGTACGGGCCGAGCGCGGTGCCCGGCCCCGCCTCCGTCCGGATCGTCGCCTCCGGGAGCGGGCCGCTCCCCGCCGGCCTGCCCGGCGGGGCCGCAGGGGTGCCGCTCGCGGCCGGCGAGGGCGTGCTGTTCCGGGTCGGCGCCGCGCACTCCGACGACCTGCTCCGGGCGCTGCTCGGCGCCGCCTGGCACGTCCACCGGGTCGAGGCCGGCACGGTGGACGCCGCCCGTCGGGCCGGCACGGAGGGGGAGCGGGCGTGACGGCGCTGCTGCGGTATCACTCCGCGTTGTTCCTGCGGTCCCAGCGGTGGACGGCGCCCCTGCTGCTGTACGCGGCGCTGGTCGCCGTCGGGGTGCGGCCGGGGGATCCGGTGCTCGGGTCGCTGGGCATCGCGGCGGCCGGCCTGGTGCCGGTCTCCGCGTGGGCGGTGCGGATCTGCCTGACGCAGGAGCCGGCCGCCGCCCGGGCCGTGACCGCCGCGGCCGGCGGCCCGGCCCGGGCTCATCTGGCCGCGCTGCTCACCGGCGCCGGCTGGCCCGTGTTCGCCGGCGCGGTCGCGGCCGGCGCGGTGACGGCCACGGGCGACCTCGCCGGGACGGGCGGCGGCCCGGCCGCCCTGGCCGCCGGGCTCCTGGCCACCACCGCCTGCGCGCTGACGGGCGGTGCGGTCGGCGCGCTCGTCTCCCGGCCGTTCGTGAAGGCGCCGGGCTGGTCGGTGTCCGCGCTGCTGCTGGGCTCGCTGTCGGCCCTGGTGACCACCGGCTCGCCCGCGAAGCACGCGGTCACCGCCCTGGTGGCCGCCGAGGGCGCGGCACGCCCGCCCTGGGCGGCCTGCGCCGCCGCCGTCGTCCTCGCCGCCGCGGCGGCGACCGCGGCCTGCCGGGCCGGCGCCCGCCTGGAATGAGGCCGGGGGCCGGGCCCGGTACCGGAGTAGCCTCGGTGACATGACCACGGAATCCGGCGCCGTCTGCGCCCCCGAGCCCGCGCCCCGGCCGCCGAAGGCGACGGAGGGGCCGTACGCGCGCTGCGTGCTGTGCCTGGAGCCGACCGAGTACGCGGAGTCGGCCAAGGGCGTCGTGCTGTGCCCGGTCTGCGAGTGGCAGGAGGCCCAGCGGAACGCCTGCTCCGGCTGAGGCGGTCCGCGGCGCACGGAGCGGTGACTCCGGCGGGCCCCTGACGGAGTAGTCAAATTTGAGTAGTCTGAGGGGCATGGCCGAACGAACCATCCCGATCCTGCCCTGCCCGACCCTCCAGCCCGTCCTGGACTTCTACACGGCGCTCGGATTCGAGGTCACCTTCCAGCAGAAGAGCCCCAACCCGTACGCCGCCGTCGCACGCGGCTCCCTGGAGCTCCAGTTCTTCGGGGTGAAGCACCACGACCCGACCACCTCGATGAGCACCTGCTACGTCGTCACCGACGACGTCGACGGGCTGTACGCGGCCTTCCGCGCCGGACTCAAGGGGGCGTACGGGCGGATCCCGACCCGGGGACTGCCCCGCCTCGGGGCGCTGCGGGACACGACGTACGGGATGCGGCAGTTCCTCCTGACCGACCCCGGCGGCAACTGCGTCCGCGTCGGACAGCGGATCCGGGAGGACCTCCGCCACGACCCCGCCCCCGCCGGGACCTTCGCCCGCGCCCTGCACCACGCCGCGCTCCTCGCCGACTCGAAGGAGGACCTCGCCGGCGCCGCGCGGGTGATCGACCGGGCGCTCCGCCCGCAGGACGAGCGGCCCTCCCCGGTCGAGCGGCTGCGCCTCCTGGTGCTGTGCGCGGACGTCGCGCGCCGGCTCGGCGACGAGGACACGGCCGCGACGGCGCTCGCCGAGGCCGCCGCCGTCCCCCTCACCCCCGAGGAGCGCGCGAACGCCCGCGACGACCTCGGGAGACTGGAGGAACTGCGCGGCTGAACCGCCGCCCGCCGCCCCGCCGGGGGGTCGCGCGGCGGCGGGGGTCGCCTCACCCCGCGGTGACCGGTTCCGCCCGCATCAGCTCGGAGACCTTCACGAAGCGGTAGCCGCGGGCGCGGAGTTCGGGGACGACGCGGCGGATCGCGCGCTCCGTCGCGGGGGCGGCGCTGCGGGTGCAGTGGAGGACGACGAGCGAGCCGGGGCGGACGCCGGAGAGGACCTGCTCCGCCACCGCGTCGGGGTCCTTCGCGAACGCGTCGCCGCCGACCACGTCCCACTGCACGGCGGTGACCCGTGCCGGGGCGAGGGCGTGGAGCGCGGTGTCGTCGTAGCAGCCGCCGGGGAAGCGGAAGTACGGCACGACGTTGACGGCCCCGGCGTCCCGGAAGGAGTCGAAGGCGCGCTTCACGTCGGAGGCCATGTCGGGCGCGGCGACCGCCGGCAGGCCGTAGCAGGGCTCGGCGAAGGCGTAGTGGCTGTAGGAGTGGTTGGCGATCTCGAAGCGGGGGTCGCGGCCGATGGAGCGCACCTGGTCGGGGTACTCCTCCGCCCAGCGGCCGGTCATGAAGATCGTCGCGTCCACCTTCAGCCGGCGCAGGGTCGCGATGAGCGCGGGGTTGTCGAAGCGCTCGCCGCGCGCGGCCCGGGGGCCCTGGTCGGCCGTCATGTCGGCGTCGAAGGTGAGGGCGACGACCTTCTCGGCGCTCCGGCCGGTCCGCCGCTCGTACACCGGGGTGCGGCCCTGGGGCCCGGCGGCCATCGTGGGCGGCGCGGCGGGGGCGGGCTTCGCGCCCGGGGCGGCGGTCGGCTTCGCCGTACGGGCGGGGGAGGGCGGGTCCACGGGAGGCGAAGCGGTGTCGGCGCCCCCGCCGCAGCCGACGAGAACGGCGCCCAGCAGACCAAGCGCCGCCACTTTACGTACAGAAATGGTCACGAACGGAAGTTATCCGATCGAATATGAAGCCCCGTCGCCGCACCCCGGGGCACGGCGCGCCGCGTCACCCATCAGGACTCAGGTCGCGAGCAGCCGCCGCCGGCACTCCGCCACGTCGAAGTCGCCCGGCGGGTAGCGCGGGTCCAGCGCCTCCAGATGCTCCAGGAGCAGCCTGCTGACCGCCCAGTTCCGGTACCACTTGCGGTCCGCCGGGACGACGTACCAGGGCGCCTCGGGCGACGAGCAGCGCTCCATGGCCAGCTCGTACGCCTCCTGGTAGTCCGGCCACCGGGTCCGGTCCTCGATGTCGCCGGGAGCGAACTTCCAGTGCTTGTCCGGGTTGTCCAGGCGGGCGAGCAGCCGGGCGCGCTGCTCCTCGTACGACACGTGCAGGAAGACCTTCACCAGCGTCACGCCGTCCTCGGCGAGCGCGCGCTCGAAGCGGCCGATCTCCTCGTACCGCCGCTTCACCTCCGCGCGCGGGACCAGCTCCCGGACCCGGGCGATCAGCACGTCCTCGTAGTGCGAGCGGTCGAAGACGCCGATCTCGCCCGGCACCGGCAGCGCCCGGGTGACCCGCCACAGGAAGGGGTGGGCGCTCTCCTCCGCGGTGGGCGCCTTGAAGGCGCGGATCCGGCAGCCCGACGGGTTGAAGTGGCCGGTGACGTGCTTGACCGTGCCGCCCTTGCCGCTGGTGTCCATGCCCTGGAGGACCAGCAGCAGCCGGCGCCGGTCGCCCGCCGTGCTCGCCGCGTGGAGACGCTCCTGGAGCGCGGCGAGCCGCGGGGCGAGGAGCGCGGTGGCGGCGATCCCGGCCGCCTTGCCGTCCGGGGCGTCCGGGCCGCCGGGCATCGCCCGGGGGTCGTGCGCGGAGAGGTCCACGGACTCGCCCGGGGCCAGCCGCAGCGTCTCGCCGAGGGGCGGCGCGCCCCGTCCGCCGTCCCCGTCGCGCCCGTGGTCCGTCTTCTTCGCCACCGCCCGCGTCCCTTCCGCCGTGCCGCTCGCCTCCCCCGATCCTGCGCCGGATCGGGGCGGCCCGCGAGCGCACCCGGGGGCGTGCGGTCAGCGCCAGGGGCCGGTGACGGCGAACGTGGTGCCGGGGGTGTAGCAGTTCACGTACATCGTGGCGCCGTCGGGGGAGAAGGTGACGCCCGCGAACTCGCCCCACTCCGGGGCCCCGGGGGTGCCGATGTCCTGCGCGCCGCGGGCGACCGCGTACACCTCGCCCGTCCTGCTCACCCCGAAGACGTGCTGCGCGCCGCCGCCGTCCTCGCACACCATCAGGCCGCCGGTGGGTGCCAGGCAGATGTTGTCGGGGGACTCGCCGGGCAGCCGGACGTCGGTGTCCGGGCCGAAGACGACGGCCAGGGTGAGCCGCCGGACGCGCGGCTCGTACTTCCACACCTGCCCGAAGTGGGTGGCGCCGGAGCCGTCGGAGGCCCGGGCGAAGGAGGAGACGAAGTAGACGCAGCGGCCGCCCCAGTAGCAGCCCTCCAGCTTCTGCGCGTGGGTGATCCCGCCGCGCCCGAAGTCCTGGAAGCGCAGCGGCGTCACGGTCGCCTGCGGGTCCGGCACCGGCACCCACTCGACGGCCTCGAAGACCGTCCCGGCCTCCCGCACCACCGACAGGTCGGGGATGCCGGGCACCCGCATCGCCTCCAGGGTGCCGCCCGCGCGCAGGGAGCCGGTGCCGCCCAGCGGCACTTCCGGCAGGAAGCGGTAGAAGAGGCCGAAGGGGTGCTCGAAGGCGTCCTCCGTCTCGTACACGACCCCGCTGTACGGGTCCACGGCGACGGCCTCGTGCGCGAAGCGGCCCAGCGCGGTGAGGGGGACGGCGCCGGTGCGGTGCGGGTCCTCCGGGTCCACCTCGAAGACGAAACCGTGGTCCTTCTCGTACCCCTTGGTCCCGGCCCTGTCCTCGGTCTCCTCGCAGGTCAGCCAGGTGCCCCAGGGGGTCGGCCCGCCGGCGCAGTTGACCGCGGTGCCGGCGACGCCGACGCGCTCGGAGCGGACCTCGCCGCCGGGGCCGAGGCCGAGGACGGTGCAGCCGCCCTTGGCGCCCGGGTCGTGGACGAGGCCGGGGACGAGGGGCACGGGGCGCCGCGCCTCGGGCCGGTTCTCGTGGTTGCGGACGAGCCGGACGCCGCCGTCCGGGGCGGCGAAGGCGCTCATGCCGTCGAAGCAGCCGGGGACCCGCCCCTCGCCGGAGCGCAGCGACGCGCCCTCGCGGGAGAGGACCCGGTAGGAGAAGCCGGCGGGGAGGTCGAGCAGGCCGGCCGGATCGGGGAGGAGCGGGCCGTAGCCGCCGCGCGGTTCGGCGGCGGCGGGCGAGCCGGCGAAGAGGTCGGCCAGCGCGCCGGTGAAGGCGATCCCGGCGACGGACGCGCCGGTACGGGCCAGGATCTGACGTCGTGTCACGGACATGGGACGGCCTTCCCGCCGGAGACAGGTGTGGACCCGCCGTATGTACCACGCACCGGAGTGCGTGATGCCACGACGCGGGTCCACGGCGCCTCGGATGGCGCAATGCCGTCCCCGTCGGCCCCGTCCGGCGGAACGCGGGGCGGGGCCGACAGGGGTGACGGGGCGTCAGGCCAGCTCGGCCGTCAGCGTGATCGTCGTGCCGGTGAGCGCCTGGCTGACCGGGCAGTTCTTCTTGGCGCCCTCGGCGGCCTCCTGGAACTGGCCGGCGTCCAGGCCGGGGACCTCGCCGCGCACGGTGAGGTGGATCCCGGTGATGCCCTCGCCCGGCTGGAAGGTGACGTCCGCCTTGGTCTCCAGGCGGGTGGGCGGGTTGCCCGCGCCGGCCAGGGCGTGCGAGAGGGCCATCGAGAAGCAGGAGGAGTGCGCGGCGGCGATGAGCTCCTCGGGGCTGGTCTTTCCGTTCGGCTCCTCGGAGCGGGCCGGCCAGGAGACGTCGTAGGAGCCGAGACCGGAGGAGTCGAGGGAGACGACGCCGGAGCCCTTGAGGAGGTCGCCCTGCCAGACGGTGTGGGCGTGACGGACGGTGGCCATGGTGGATCCCTTTCGATCGGGTATGGCCCCCAACCTACTGCGCCACGAGCCCCTTTGCGTCCCGCGCCAGAGCGGTGAGCCGGGAGATGGCCCGGAAGTACTTCTTGCGGTAGCCGCCGTTCAGCATCTCGTCGCTGAACAGCTGGTCGAACGGGAGTCCGGAGGCGAGCACGGGTATCTCGCGGTCGTAGAGGCGGTCGGCGAGGACGACGAGCCGCAGCGCGGTCGACTGGTCCGGGACCGGGCCCACGTCGGTGAGGCAGACGGCCGTCAGGTCGTCGGTGAGGGCGCCGTACCGGCTCGGGTGAACCCTGGCCAGGTGTTCGAGCAGGTGCGGGAAGTCGTCGAGGGAGGAGCCGGGGACGCGGTACGCGGTCTCCGTGACGACCTGGTCGGAGTGGGGCGCGGGGGCCTCGGGCAGGCCCCGGTGGCGGTAGTCCTCGCCGTCGATCCGCAGCGGGCGGAAGTGCGCGGAGAGGCCCTGGATCTCGCGGAGGAAGTCGGCGGCGGCGAAGCGGCCTTCGCCGAGCTTGCCCGGGAGCGTGTTGGAGGTGGCCGCGAGGGCCACGCCCGCCTCGACCAGCTTGCCGAGCAGGCTGGAGACGAGGACGGTGTCGCCCGGGTCGTCCAGCTCGAACTCGTCGATGCAGAGGAGGCGGTGCCCGCTCAGCGTCCGCACGGTCTGCTGGAAGCCGAGCGCGCCGACCAGGTTCGTCAGCTCCACGAAGGTGCCGAACGCCTTCAGGGCCGGCTCGGCGGGCGTGGCGTGCCACAGCGAGGCGAGCAGGTGGGTCTTGCCGACGCCGTAGCCGCCGTCGAGGTAGACGCCGCGCGGGCCCGCCGGGGCGGCGGGCTTGCGGGCGAACCAGCGGCGCCGGCCGGCGCCGCTCGCGTGGGCCCCGCCGAGGGTCTCGGCGAAGCCGGAGAGCGCCTTGACCGCCTCGCACTGGCTCGGCTGGTTCGGGTCGGGGAGGTAGGTGTCGAAGCGCACCGAGTCGAAGCGCGGCGGCGGGACCATCTCCGCGACCAGCCGGTCGGCGGGGACGTGGGGCTCGCGCGAGCACAGCGAGAGCGGGGTCGCCGCGGCGGAGGCGGCTTCATTCAGGGCACGGGTCGACACAGTTCCCCACTGTAAGCGCCGTGTCAGACTGCGAGAATGCGACAGCTCTTCCCTGTGACGGACATGACAGCCTCGAAGACCCAGGTCAGCGACGCCGGGGCCGACCGGGAGTGGTCCCTCGACGAGCTGGCCGACGCCTACGCGTACCCGGAGGGGGAGGAGCGCTGGCTGCGGGCCAACATGGTCTCCTCGCTCGACGGCGCCGGTCAGCACGAGGGCCGCTCGCAGCCGCTCTCCTCCGACACCGACATGCGGATCTTCGGCACCCTGCGGGGGCTCGCCGACGTCGTGGTGGTCGGTGCCGAAACGGTACGCCTGGAGGGGTACCGCCCCGCCCGCGCCCGCGAGGTCTTCGCCGCCCGCCGCGCCGCCGCCGGTCAGGGCCCCGCCCCCGCCATCGCGGTCGTCACCGCCTCCCTCGACCTGGACCTGACCCTCCCCCTCTTCACCTCCCCGCTGGTCCCGACCCTCGTCCTGACCGGCGCGGGCGCCCCGGCCGACCGGATCGCCGCCGCGCGGGACGCCGGTGTCGAGGTGCTGCTCGCCGGTGACGGGGCCGCGGTGGACCCGGCCCGCGCGGCCGCCCTCCTCGCGGAGCGCGGGCTGCGCCGCCAGCTCACCGAGGGCGGCCCCCGGATGCTGGGCCAGTTCACCGCCGCCGGGGTGCTCGACGAGCTGTGCCTGACGGTCTCCCCGACGATGACGGCGGGTGATGCCCAGCGGATCGCCCACGGGCCCTCGCTCGTCCGTCCGACACGCTTTGGACTGGCTTCTCTGCTGGAGCAGGACGGCTTCCTCTTCAGCCGCTACCGTCGGATCTGACAATCGGCGGAATTTGTCGTTCCGCTTAGCGTCGGCTGGGCACAATCACAGTCGCAGTCCCCGTGCGGGCACGGGGAAGGATGGTTTCCGCAGAAGGGCTCCTGAGGTGTTCACAAGCGTTCTGATGATCGAGAAGCCCCTGACGTCCGTGGACGTGGAATTCGTCACCACCCTGCACGGCGACGAGGGCGTGTCCTTCATCGTGCTGATGCAGCCGCGAGGTGACCAGGCCGATCTCTTGCTGCGCGCCATCGACGACGTGGCCATGGGCGAGCTCAAGGAGGCGACCCGCGAGGGCGAAGAACCGGAGGGCAAGGAGGCCCGCGAGCCGGCCGAGCTGGCCCTGGAGCACTCGCTCCGGGCCCTGAGAGCGGCGGGCTGCGAGGCGGTCGGACAGGTGGTCGAGGACCACCCCCTCGACAAGATGAGGGCCGTCGTCGAGGAGTCGGAGGCGGACGAGGTGATCGTCCTCACCGCCCCGCACTACGTGGAGGAGTTCTTCCACCGCGACTGGGCCTCCCGCGCCCGCCACAAGGTGGGCGTCCCCGTCCTGAAGCTCTTCGCGCACAGCGAGTAGCGGCACCCGGCCCGGGGGCGCGGCGCGTCCGTGTCCCCGGACCGTTCCCCGGGCCGTCCGCCGCCAGCCACTAGGCTGGGAGCGACACGTCGTACGCACACCCGGGGAGAGAACCGCATGGCACCCGCCATCCCTGCCGCCATGGAACGGCCGCACTTCATCGGCATCGGCGGTGCCGGAATGTCGGGCATCGCGAAGATCCTCGCCCAGCGCGGCGCCAAGGTCGCCGGCAGCGACGCCAAGGACTCCCCGACCGCCGAGGCCCTCCGCGCCCACGGCGTCACCGTGCACATCGGCCACGCCGCCGACCACCTCGCCGACGACGCCTCCGCCGTCGTCGTCTCCAGCGCCATCCGCGCCGACAACCCCGAGCTGGCCCGCGCCGCCGAGCTCGGCATCCCCGTCGTGCACCGCTCCGACGCCCTCGCCTCCCTCATGGACGGGCTGAACGCGATCGCCGTCGCCGGCACCCACGGCAAGACCACCACCACCTCGATGCTGGCCGTCGCCCTCACCGAGCTCGGCGCCGACCCCTCGTACGCCATCGGCGGCGACCTCGCGGGCCCGGGCACCAACGCCCGGCACGGCGCCGGCGAGGTGTTCGTCGCCGAGGCCGACGAGAGCGACCGCAGCTTCCAGAAGTACGACCCCCAGGTCGCGATCGTCCTCAACGTCGAGCTCGACCACCACGCGAACTACGCCTCCATGGACGAGATCTACGAGTCCTTCGAGAAGTTCGCCGCGAAGATCCGCCCCGGCGGCACCCTCGTCGTCGGCGAGCACACCGGCGCCCGCGAGCTGGCCCGCCGCGTCGCCGCCGAGGGCCGCCAGGACCTGGAGATCGTCACCGTCGGCGAGGGCGAGGGCTCCGACGCCCGCATCCTCAAGATCGTCCCGAACGGGATGAAGAGCGAGGTCACCGTCGCCCTCGACGGCGCCGAGCACACCTTCACCGTCTCCGTCCCCGGCCGCCACTACGCGCACAACGCCGCCGCGGCCCTCGCCGCCGGCGCCCGCGCCGGCCTCGACCCGGCCGCCCTCGCCCAGGCGCTCACCGCCTACACCGGCGTCGGCCGCCGCCTCCAGCTCAAGGGCGAGGCCGCGGACGTGCAGGTCATCGACTCGTACGCGCACCACCCCACCGAGATGACCGCCGACCTGGAGGCCATGCGCGGCGCCGCCGGCGGCTCCCGCCTCCTGGTCGTCTTCCAGCCGCACCTCTTCTCCCGCACCCAGGAACTGGGCAAGGAGATGGGCGACGCGCTCGCCCTCGCGGACGCCTCCGTCGTCCTCGACATCTACCCGGCCCGCGAGGACCCGATCCCCGGCATCACCAGCGAGCTGATCCTCGACGCGGCCCGCGCGGCCGGCGCCGACGTCACCGCCGTCCACGACAAGACCGCCGTCCCCGGCGTGATCGCGGGAATGGCACGCCCGGGCGACTTCGTTCTGACCATGGGCGCGGGCGACGTCACGGACCTCGGTCCCGAGATCCTCGCCCGCCTGGCGAAGTAGAGGAGTGGACGGACGATGGCGTACGAGGTCGAGAAGTCGGACGAGGAGTGGCAGGCGCAGCTGACCCCGTCGGAGTACCAGGTGCTCCGGCTGGCCGGCACGGAGCCCGCCTTCCGCGGCGAGTACACGGACACCAGGACCCGAGGTGTCTACTCCTGCCGTGCCTGCGGGTCCGAGCTCTTCACGTCGAACGAGAAGTTCGAGTCGCACTGCGGCTGGCCGTCCTTCTTCGACCCGAAGGACAGCGACGCCGTCGAACTGGTCGCGGACACCTCCCACGGCATGATCCGCACCGAGGTCCGCTGCGCCCGCTGCGGCTCGCACCTGGGCCACGTCTTCGAGGGCGAGGGCTACCCGACCCCCACGGACCAGCGCTACTGCATCAACTCGATCTCCCTCCGGCTGGAGCCGGAGGCCGACTGACACGGTGAGGCGGTCCCCCGCGGGCGTCCGGTGACGGACCAGGGGGACCGCGTCCCCTCCGCCGGAGATCAGGCGGGCCGCGGGGCGGTCGCGGCGTAGCAGTGCACCGCGACCGGGCCGTGCGGGCCCCAGTGCTGCACGACGGTGTCGAGCCGGTGCCAGCCGAGCCGCTCGTACAGGGCCGTCGCCGCGGTGTCGTGGGCGGCCACGTCGAGCACCGGATGCAGGCCGCGCTCCCGGGTCGCCGCGACGGCCGCCGCGAGGAGCAGCGCGCCGATGCCGTGACCGCGGGCCGACGGGGAGACGTACAGGCGGTTGACCATGGCCGTCGCGGCGGCGTCCGCCCCCGTGCGGGCGCTCCACACGCCGGGCGCCCCGTCGTGCTCCCGGGGCCCGGCCACCCCCACGTGCCCGACGATCCGGCCGTCCAGCTCCGCCACCCACGCGCCGAGGTGCGTCGGCGGGGTGATCCAGGCGGCCGGGTGCTCCGGCCAGCTCAGCGGATAGCCGTCGTGCTCGTGGACCTCCCGCAGCAGCCGTACGGAGGCGTCCAGGTCGTCTTCGCCGGCCCGGGGCCGGACGGCCGGGGCGCTGTCGTGGATCTTCATCGCGGTATCGAAGCACAGACCGGACGACGGGCGTCTTCGGCCACGGATTGGCCCAGGAACAGGGGGCGGAAGTTGCCCAGGATCATGGGTCGTTCATCCGGCAGCCTGGACGCCATGACGATCGACGACGCCCCGCGCCCCCTCGCCTCCGGCACCGCTCCCGCCCGCACCCGGGTGGACTTCTGGTTCGACCCCGCCTGCCCGTTCGCGTGGATCACCTCCCGCTGGATCCTGGAGGCCGAGCCGCTCCGGGACCTCGACGTCCGGTTCCGCGTGATGAGCCTGTACCTGCACAACGAGGGCAACGAACTGCCCGGCTGGTACCGGGACCTGGTGGACCGGTCGATCGGCCCGGTGCGGGTCGCCGTGGCCGCGGCCCAGCGGTGCGGCGACGAGGTCCTGCGGGACCTCTACACCGCGTACGGCACCCGCATCCACCAGCGGAAGGACAAGGACTTCGACCGGGTGGTCGCCGAGGCCCTGGAGGAGCTGGGCCTGCCCGCCGGACTGGCCGCCGCCGCGCACACCGACGCGTACGACGCGGACCTCCGGCGCAGCCACGACGCCGGCACGGACCCGGCCTCGGGCCGCTACGTCGGCACCCCCACCCTCCACCTCGACGGCACCCCCTTCTTCGGGCCCGTCCTCGGCGCGGTCCCGCGCGGCGAGGAGGCGGCGGAGCTCTTCGACGCGGTCCGCGTCCTCGCCCGCCAGTCCCGCTTCTTCGAGCTGAAGCGGGAACGCACCGGAAGCCTCGACCTCGCCTAGGAACCCCGCGCGGCACGGGCCGCCGGCGGTCCGGGGGGAGAGGTGATCCGGTGGGCGCCGGACGGTCCCGGACGTCAGGCTGCCCGCCCGGCCCGTCGGCCCGACCATGCCGCACGACCTAGTGGACGGAGAAGCCGCCGTCCACGAAGAGCGACTGGCCCGTGACGTAGGCGGAGGCGGTGCTCGCCAGGAAGACGGCGGCGCCCGCGAAGTCCTCGGCGAGGCCGTTGCGGCCGGTCATCGTGCGGGCGGCGAGCGCGGCGACCTTCTCCGGGTCGGAGGAGAGCCGCCGGTTCAGCGGCGTCATCACGAAGCCGGGGACCAGCGTGTTGGCGGTGACGCCGTACGGGGACCACGCCTCGGCCTGTGAGCGCGCGAGGGACTCCAGGGCGCCCTTGGACACCCCGTACGCCCCGCTCTGCACGAACGCGCGGTGGGCCTGCTGCGAGGTGACGTGGATGATCCGGCCGAAGCCGCGCTCGGCCATCCCGGGGCCGAACCGCTGCCCGAGCAGGAACGGCGCCTCCAGGTTCACGGTCATCGTCGTGTCCCAGACCTCCTCGCCCAGCTCCCCGAAGGGCGGACGGAGGTTGATCCCGGCGGAGTTGACGAGGATGTCCGGCTCCCCGAACACCCCGGCCGCCGCCTCCGCGCCCGCCCGGATGCCGTCCCGGGTGCTCAGGTCGGCGCTCACCCGGGCCGCCCGGCAGCCGTCGGCCGTCAGCTCCCCGACGGTCGCGGCGAGCTCCGCCTCCTTGCGCGCCAGGACCACCACGCTCGCCCCGGCGCGGGCCAGCGCCCCGGCGATGGCCTTTCCGATGCCGGAACTGCCGCCCGTGACGAGGGCGGTGCGGCCTTCGAGGGAGAACAGGCCGGAGAGGTATCCGGCGGGGGTGGTGCTCATGCGGTCACTCCTCAGGACGTGCGGGTACCGGCCCGCCCACGTGCGGTAGGGGGCAGGTACACGCATCCTGGCACAGCCGCCTCTCAGGCGAGCCGGGCGACGAACTCCGTCCAGGCGCCCGGCGCCACGGCGAACTGCGGGCCGTCCGGGACCTTGGAGTCGCGGACGTGGACGGTGGAGGGGCAGGCGGCGACCTCGACGCAGTCGTCGCCACTGCCGCTGCTGTGACTCGACTTGCGCCAGGAGAGGGCGACCTCTACGCAGTCGCCGTCGCCACTGCTGCTGTAGCTGCTCTTGAACCAAGCCAGGTCTGTGGTGCTCATAGTGCTCCTCGGATCTCCCGCAGTAGGCCCACGGATGCCTCGACAGACAGGGCCTGTGTCCGCATCCTGGCATATCGCTTCTGGAGGATGCTGACCTCTTTGCGGTCCGAGATGAGCTGGGATGTGCGCTGGCCCTCGCAGTACGCATACCAGGCGTTCTCCTCGGTTTCCAGGAGTTGCAGAGGGCCGCCGAGGCCCGCGTGATACCCGCGTGACTGCGCCATGACCTGGAGATCGATGGTGCGCTGCTCGCCGATGGCAAGGATGTAGTCGATCTGCTCCCGCGCGACCTCTGGGCCGGCCACTTGGCGGCGCAGTACATGCTCCTCGATGATGAAGCTGTAGATCGTCTGCGGGTGTTCGGTGATGAGCTTCATCCTCTCCGTGCGGGCGACCATCTTCGCCTCGATCTGGGCGTCCTCCAGCGCTGGAATCTGCTTCTCGAAAAGCGTTTTGGCGTAGGCCGGCGTCTGAATCAATCCGGGAACGAACCGGTTCTCGAAGATGTAGAAGGTCACCGCCTGTGGCTCCAGCGCCGCCCACTTCTCGAACCACTTCGCCAACCCCGCCTTGCGCGTCAGGTGCTTTGCTGCCGCTCGGATCACCCCGAACGCGTCCAGCAGCTCCTCCGCCCTCTCCAGGAACTCCTTCGACGGCAGGCGCCTGCCCTGCTCGATCGAGGCGACCATGGTCAGCGAGTAGCCCACCAGCGGTGCGAACTGCTCCTGCGTCAGGCCGGCCCGTCTGCGGAAGCCTTGACCACTTCGCCGAACGCCTTCAGGCTCTCCGACGTCTCCGGTTCGCCGCCCCTCGGGACCTCGTCCGCCACCCCACCACCTCCCGCACCCGTGTGCCCGCGCTGAACTCCTCCAGGTTCACGGACAGTCACCGGTACCGTCCAGAGCGCGCACCCGTACGCTATGCAGCGTACGGGTGGCTGAGCTGGCAACTCGCCCGGGGCCGCGCCACATTGGCCCCATGACCACCCCAGCGACCCGCCGACGGCCCGTCACCGTACGTATGTTCGCGCAGCGTTTCAGCTCCACCCCGCGTGGCGCCCGCCTCGCCCGGCGGCTGGCCCTCCACCAACTCCACCAGTGGGACGTCCCGTACGACTCCGCCCTGGCGGAGGCGGCGGGGCTGATCGTCGCGGAGCTGGCCGCGAACGCCGTGACCCACGGCCGGGTGCCCGGTCGCGACTGCGAGCTGGCGCTGCTGTACGCGCCCGGGCTGCACCTGCGGATCGACGTCTCCGACACCCGGGGCGAGCGGCGGCCGGCGTCCGGCGTGCCGGGGCCGCTGGACGAGGGCGGGCGGGGCCTGCTCCTGGTCGGGGCGCTGGCCTCGCGGTGGACGGTGCTCGACCGCGTACCGGTGGGGAAGACGGTACGGGCCGAGCTGGACCTCAGGGGATGAGGTCCGGCCCGGCCCGTTCGCGGGTCAGCCGCGCAGCGCCTCGTACCCGGCCGGGCGGGTGGTGAAGGTGCCGCGGCCCTGGGTGCGGCCGCGCAGGCGGGTCGCGTAGCCGAAGAGCTCGGCCAGCGGGACCGTCGCCGTCACCACCGACGTGCCGCCCCGCACGGCCGAGTCCGTGACCCGGCCCCGCCGGGCCGCGAGGTCGCCGAGGACCGTGCCCACCGACTCGGCGGGGACGGTCACCGTCACCTCGGCCACCGGCTCCAGGAGCGCCATCACGCCCGCCCGGAGCGCCTCGCGCAGCGCGAAGCGGCCGGCCGTGCGGAACGCCATCTCCGACGAGTCCTTCGGATGGGTCGCCCCGTCCGTCAGCGTGACCCGGACGCCCGTCACCGGATGCCCGCCGAGCGGGCCCTCGGCGAGCGCGTCCCGGCAGCCGGCCTCGACCGCCCGGACGTACTCCTGCGGCACCCGCCCGCCGGTGACCGCCGACGCGAACGCGAACTCCTCCCCGCCCTCCAGGGGCTCGACGTCGAGGACGACATGGGCGAACTGGCCCGCGCCGCCGTCCTGTTTGACGTGCCGGTACAGAAGCCCCGTCACGCCCTTCACCACCGTCTCGCGGTACGCGACCCGCGGTCGTCCCACCGCGACCTCCAGGCCCCGGTCCCGCCGCAGCCGCTCCACCGCGACCTCCAGGTGCAGCTCGCCGAGGCCCGACAGCACGGTCTGGCCCGTCTCCGGGTCGCTCCGCACCACCAGCGACGGGTCCTCCTCGGCGAGCCGGGCGAGGGCCGTCGCCAGCCGGTCCGTGTCGGTGCTCCGGCGCGCCTCCACGGCGACCGAGACCACCGGATCGGCCGTCACCGGCGGTTCGAGGACGACCGGCACGTCCGGAGCGCACAGCGTGGCCCCGGCGCGGACGGCCTTCGGCCCGACGACGGCGACGATCTCGCCGGCGGCGGCCGACGGCACGTCCACCGTCCGGTCCGCCTGCACCCGCAGGATGCGGGAGATCCGCTCCCGCCGGCCGGTCGCGGAGTCCAGCACGGTCGCCCCCGGGGTGAGCACGCCCTCGTAGACGCGGACGTACACCATCCGGCCGGTGGAGGCCGCGCTCACCTTGAACGCCAGCGCGACCAGCGGCGCGCGCGGGTCGGCCGCCCGCTCGCCGCCGGCGACCGGGGGCCGGTCGGGCGGGGCGGGCAGCCAGGCGACGATCGCGTCCAGGAGCGGTTCCATCCCCCGGTCGCGGTACGCCGAACCGCACAGCACCACCACGGCCGCCCCCGCCAGGGTCAGCTCCCGCAGGGCCCGTTCCAGCGTCCCGTCGGCCAGCGCGCCGGCCGCGCAGAACTCCTCCAGGGCGCCCGGATGCAGCTCCGCCACCGCCTCCTCCAGGGCCCGCCTGCGGCGCACCGCCTCGTCCCGCAGCCGCGCGGGCACGTCGGTCTCGGTGCGGCCGTCGTCGTCCCACAGGTGCGCCCGCATCCGGACCAGGTCGACGACGCCGCGGAAGCCGTCCTCCCGCCCGACGGGCAGCTGGACGGGGAGCGGGACGGCGCCCAGGCGCACGCGGATCGAGTCGACGGCCGCGTCGAGGTCGGCGCCCGCCCGGTCCATCTTGTTGACGAACGCGATCCGGGGCACGCCGTGCCGGTCGGCCTGCCGCCACACCGTCTCGCTCTGCGGCTCGACGCCCGCGACCGCGTCGAAGACGGCCACGGCCCCGTCGAGGACGCGGAGCGCCCGCTCGACCTCGTCGGAGAAGTCGACGTGGCCGGGGGTGTCGATGAGGGTGATGCGGTGGTCGGCCCACCCGCAGCTGACGGCGGCGGCGGAGATCGTGATGCCCCGCTCCCGCTCCTGCGGGTCGAAGTCGGTGACGGTGGTGCCGTCGTGGACCTCGCCCTGCTTGTGGACGGCGCCGGTCAGGAAGAGGATCCGCTCGGTGACGGTGGTCTTGCCCGCGTCGACGTGGGCGAGGATGCCGAGGTTGCGGACGCGGGTGTTCGGGGAGACGCGCACGGTGTCGTGCCTTTCGCTGCTGCGTGGAAGAACGGGGCAGCGCGATTCCCGGACGCACGGAGGCGTCGGCGGGCCTGCGATGACGGGCGCGCAGCCGTCACCGGCAGGCGGGAGAGGCGAGGATCACGTCGTACCGGCGGGCGCGGGGGAAGGACGCGACGGCGGCGTACTGGTGACGCACGGTCGGCTCCCCTCGGTCGGTCGGACGGTCTCGCGGCGGCGCGCCGGTCGGTGCGCCGTGACGGGAGTGTAGGGAGCGGGGGAGTGCGGGCGACAGCGGTTTTTCCGGTGCGGGCGGGACGGTGCGGGGGAGACGAGGGCCAGGGCGGGGGACGGGTGTGGTGACGCGTGGCCATTTCTCGACTGTCCCGGGGGGCCCGGCGGGTGCTTAATGGGGGTCCGCCCAGGCGCCCCTTGGGATACGGCTCCATGGGAATCGGCCACGAGGGTGCGGGCACGCCAGTGCGCGACGTCACGACACGGGGGAGACATTGGACGAGACGACCGGCCCCGGCACGCCGCCCGAGCCGCCGCGCGTACCGCCCGGCACGCCGCCGAAGGGCCAGGCGCCGGCGCCGCCGCCCGGCCCGCCCGCCGGCCCGCCGCCCGACGCGCCGCCCGACGCGCCGACCCGGCGGGCCTGGCAGGTGCAGCCCCGGGCCGCGGTGCCGCGCGGCCCGCGCGCGGTCGACCTGAAGGTCAGCCGCGGGGTCCTGTGGATCGGCACGGCCGCGCTCCCGCTGCGCCACCTCACCTCGGTCGAGGTGTCCCGGGCCAAGCCCGACTGGGTGCTGCGCCTGTTCCTCTCCGGCGTCCTGGCCGCCGCCTTCGTCGCCTTCGCCGCCAAGGACACGGGCCCCTCGACGCGCTCCGCGGCCGTCGTCTGCGCGATCGGCGTGGGCGCCCTCCTCCTGAAGGTCGCCTTCACCCCGCCGAAGCCGGTGCTGCTCTTCCAGACCGCGGCGGGTTCCACGGCCGCCGTGACCCTGCCGGACATCGACGAGCTGCGGCACGTCGCGGCCCTGATCGTGCGGGCGATCGACGACGTCCCGACGGAGTTCGGCGTGGTGGTGCAGCGCGTGGGCTCCCCGTCGGGAGGGAACCCGGACCGTTCCGTCGTCCGCGTCAGGGGCGGCGGCCTCAGCTATCGGTAGCGGCGTCGGCGGGCTGGAGGAGGTCCCAGCGGTTGCCGTAGAGGTCCTCGAAGACGGCGACGGAGCCGTACGGCTCGTGCCGCGGCTCCTCCAGGAACTTCACCCCCGCCTCCGTCATCCGCGCGTGGTCGCGGGCGAAGTCCTCGGTGTGCAGGAAGAAGGCGACCCGTCCGCCGGTCTGGTTGCCGACGGCCGCCTCCTCCTCCTCGTTCTTGGCGCGGGCCAGCAGCAGCCCCGCGTTCCCGATCCCGCCGACGCCGCCGGCGCCGTGCGGCCGGACGACGACCCAGCGGGTGCCGTTGCCCCGGTCGGTGTCCTCGACGAGGTCGAAGCCGAGGGCGTCGGTGTAGAAGGCGATGGCCTCGTCGTAATCACGGACGACGAGAGTGACGAGTGCGATGGACGGCATCACCCCAACGTAATACGCGGACGGGACCGGCCCCACCCGCGTAGACCCGCGTCGCGCCCGGGCCGACCCTCGACACGGCGAGGGTCGGTACGAGGGTCGGGGGAGGGGCGGAGGCGGGTCCGGACAAGGGCGGGACAGGGGTCGGTACGAGGGGAGGCGGTGGCGTCCCCGGTGCGCGGGGCGGGCCGGCCGGGCGGGCGCGGCCGGTGCGAGAATGCCCCGTATGGACGCACAGGGCCTCGACCGCCTCGCCGCCCGCGCACGGCGCCTCGCCCGCCCCGGCCACCGCCGCGTCCTCGGCCTCGCCGGACCGCCCGGCGCCGGGAAGTCCACCCTCGCCGCCCGGCTCGTGGACCGTCTCGACGGGCTCGCCGTCCTCGTCCCCATGGACGGATTCCACCTGGCCGGCGCCGAACTGGACCGGCTCGGCCGGGCCGCGCGCAAGGGCGCCCCCGACACCTTCGACGCCGCCGGGTACGCGGCCCTCCTCGCCCGCCTCCGCACCCCGGAGCCCGGCACCGTCGTCTACGCCCCCGCCTTCGACCGCGCCCTGGAGGAACCGGTCGCCGGCTCGATCCCCGTCCCGCCGGAGATCCCGCTCGTCGTCACCGAGGGCAACTACCTCCTCCACCGGGCGGGCGCCTGGGCGGCGGTCCGCCCCCTCCTCGACGAGGTCTGGTACCTCGACCTCCCCGACGCCGTCCGCGTCCCCCGCCTCGTCGCCCGTCACGTCCGCTTCGGCCGGAGCCGCCCCGAGGCCGAGGAGTGGGTGGCCCGCTCCGACGAGGCCAACGCCCGCCTGGTCGCGGAGGGCCGCGACCGCGCCGACCTGGTGGTGACGACGGGCTGACGCCCGGGCCCCTACCGCCCGCTCGCGCCCGTCCGTCACCATGTACCTGACGACAGGGGGAAAGAGTGACGGAGATCCTTTACGCCGAGCGGTCGAGGAATCCGCTGGCCAGGACGGTCGAACTGACCGAGGCCGGCATCCGCAGGGGCGGCCGGTCCACGCCGCTGGGCGAGCTGAACCTCGCCGCCATGGCGGAGGCGTACCAGCGTGGGCAGTGGCTCGGCGGCGGCGGTTCCGAGCGCCCGCTGGCAGGGCTGGACGAGGGGCCCGGCGTGGTGCCGGTCATCCGCCTCTCCGGCACCAGCACACCGCTGAAGGTGCGCCGGGCGCGCGAGTTCGCGGACGCGCTCGGCGGGCTCGCGGTCCGGCTCAGCGGCGGTCCCGGGTGGGTCGGGGAGCTGGGGCGGCGGGCCACGGCCGAGGGCGTGCCGCTGTGGCTGGCCCGGCGGACCGCTCCGGGACCCGCCGGGGACGTGACCGTCGCCGTGGACCGGCGGCTGGTGCGCGTCGACGCCTGGGGCCCGCAGGCCCCCGCCGTCCGGATCCGGGCGCCGTACGGCTTCCACGCGGACGAGCCCGACCCGTCCCGGGGCCTCACGCTCACCGTCGGCGACACCCCCGCCGTGCTCCGCCTGACCTACCGGAAGCTGCGCAGGTCCAAGAGCGCGGTGGAGGCCGAAGTAGGCGGACAGCGCTGGGAGTTGAAGCGGGAGAGTTCGACCGGCTCCTGGCTGCTCCGCGACGGCGAGCGGGTCGCCCTGCTGGCCAGGCCCCCGCGCCGCCGGGGGACCGTCCGCCCCGATGCGCCCCTGCTGCCGCTGGGTCCGGTCGGCCACCAGACGTCCGACCCGCTGGACGCGGTCATGGCGCACGCCTTCGCCGCCGCCTTCGGCCTCGGCGACACCACGGGCCTCGCCCGCTTCCCCTCCCAGTGGCGCCCGAGGGAGGGCTACGAGCCCGCCGCCGTGGACACCGACTGGGGCCGCCCCTGGTTCACCAACATCGGCACCGGCGGCGACGACAACGAGTCCGGCGGCGGCGACGGCTGGGGCTCGGACGGCGGCGCCGCCGGCGACTCCTCCGGCGCCGACGGCGGCGGGGACAGCGGCGGTGGCGGTGGCGGTGGCGACGGCGGTGGCGGCGGGGGCGGTGACTGAGCACGGGCGCCCGGCCCGGCCGGTGACCGGACCGGTGACCGGACGTGCCCCCGGCCCCCCGCCGACGGCGGTGCGGGCCCGGGGCACGTCCGGTGCGGGGCGGCCGGCGGCCGGGCGCCGTCACCGCCCCGCCCGGCGCGCTCCCGGGCCGGGGGCCCCCGAGTAGGGTGACGCCATGAGTGACGAGCGCGCCGGGGACGCCGGGTGGGAGGAGCGGGTCGCCGCCCTCTGGGAGAAGATCGACGCGTACGGACCCGAGGAGTTCCGGGCCCGGATCGCGGAGCTGGCCGCCGAACGGGGCGACGACGACGCCCTCGCCCTCTTCGAGCTCGGCGCCGCCCACGACTCCACCGGGCTGCCCGCCGAGGCCGTCACGTACTACCGGCGGGCGCTCGAAGGCGGGCTCACCGGGCTGCGCCGGCGGCGGGCCGTCATCCAGCTCGCCAGCAGCCTGCGGAACCTCGGCCGCCCCGACCGGAGCGTCGAACTGCTCACCGTCGAACGGGACCTGCCCGCCGAGCGGCTCGACGCCGACGAGCGGGCACTCGCCCCCGCCGTCGACGCCTTCCTCGCCCTCGCCCTCGCCGACACCGGCCGCGACCGGGAGGCCGCCTCGCTCGCCCTCGGCGCGCTCGCCCCGCTGCTGCCCCGCTACAACCGCTCCCTCGCGCACTACGCCCGCGCCCTCCTCACCGCCCCCGACGGCTCCTGACCCGCTCCGCGCCTCCGCCCCCCGCGGCGACTTCGCCGGGGGGCCGGTGCGCGCGGCACCCCACTCGCTAGGCTGAACGCAACGGCGACGGAAGGCGGGCTGACGTGGGGTGGCTGCGCAGGAGACCCAAGCGGGACGGCGAGGAAGCGCCGCGGGATCCGGAGTTCGCGTACTTCTCCGAGCGCGAGGCCGCGCTCTTCCGGGCCACCGTCCGCGAGGCGTTCGCCGAACTCGGCCTGGAGGTCACCGTCTACGCGTCCTCCGTCCAGGACGACAAGCAGCGCCGCTTCGGCCTCGGCAACCTCGCCGCCGTCTGCCACCGCGACCGGCGCGGGCCGCGCGCCTGGCCGGACCTGATCCGCCGTCATGTCACGCTCGTGGTGAGGACCCTGGACGGTCCCTCGGCCCTCGACACGCTGCCGCCCGAGCAGATCCGCGCCCAGCTCTACCCCCGGGTCGTCAACGGCGAGGGGATCGACCCCGGCGCCTTCGGCTACGCCCGGACGCTCGCCCCCGGCCTGTACGAGGTGCTCGCGCTCGACCTGCCGGAGAGCGTCATGATGCTCACCGACGACGCCCTCGACCGGCTCGGCGACCCCGCGCAGTTGCGCGACCGCGCGCTGAAGAACCTGCGCGGGCTCCCCGTCGAGGAGCACGAGACCGTACGGGACGCCGACGGCATGTCCTTCGAGGTCGTCGTCGGCGACTCCTTCTACACCGCGAGCCGTGTGCTCGACCTCGACGCCCTGGCCCAGCGGGTCACCGGGCTGCCGCTGGGGGAGCACGGCGCCCTGGTCGCGGTGCCCTTCCGGCACCAGATCGCCTTCCACCCCATCCGGGACACCTCGATCATCCCGGCGCTCGGCGCGATGGCCTCCTTCGCCGCCTCCGAGTACGAGGACACGCCGGGCGCGATCAGCCCGTACGTCTTCTGGTGGCGCGGCGGCACCCTCACCCAGCTCAGCGAGCACGACGAGGAGGGCGGCGAGCTGCGGATCGTCGTCGGCGACGACTTCCAGGACCTGCTCGAACGGCTGATCGCGCAGGGACCGGGGCCCCGCTGACGCGCCGGCGAGCGGTCGCGGCGGCCGGGACCTGCGGGCAGGATGCTGGAGGACGACCGCCCGCGCCGCCGCGAAGGAGACCCCATGCCGAGCACCCCCGCCGAAGCCGCCGGTGACGCCCCGGCGCCCTTCACCGCCGACGACTACCGGGCCCGGATGGACCGGGCGGCCGCCTCGGCCGCCGACGCCGGACTCGCCGGGGTGCTCGTCGCCCCCGGCCCCGACCTCGTCTACCTGACCGGCTACCGGCCGACCGCGATCACCGAACGGCTCACCGTCCTGGTGATCGCCCCCGGCCAGGACCCGGTCCTCGTCGTCCCCACCCTGGAGGCCCCCGACGCGCAGCGGGCCGCCGGCGCCCCCGCGCTGGCCCTCCGCGACTGGACCGACGGCAAGGACCCGTACGCGGTCACCGCCCCGCTCCTCGACGCCGCCGGGCGCTTCGGCGTCAGCGACAACGCCTGGGCCATGCACCTCCTCGGCCTCCAGCAGGCCCTGCCGGGGACCTCGTACGTCTCCCTCACCGAGGCGCTGCCGATGCTGCGGGCCGTCAAGGACGCCCATGAGCTGGACCGGATCGCGGCCGCGGGGGCCGCCGCCGACCGGGCGTACGAGGAGATCCTGAAGGTGCGGTTCGAGGGCCGCCGCGAGACCGAGGTCGCCGCCGACCTGGCCCGGCTGCTCAGGGAGTTCGGCCACTCCCAGGTCGACTTCACCGTCGTCGGCTCGGGCCCCAACGGCGCCAACCCGCACCACGAGGCTGGCGAGCGGGTCATCGAGCGCGGCGACATGGTCGTCCTCGACTTCGGCGGGCTCAAGCACGGCTACGGCTCCGACACCACGCGGACCGTCCACGTCGGCGAACCCACCGACGAGGAGCGCCGGGTCCACGACGTCGTCCGCGAGGCCCAGCAGGCCGGCTTCGAGGCGGTCAGGCCCGGCATCGCCTGCCAGGACGTGGACCGCGCGGCCCGCCAGGTCATCACGGACGCCGGGTACGGCGAGTACTTCATCCACCGCACCGGCCACGGCATCGGCGTCACCACCCACGAACCGCCCTACATGATCGAGGGCGAGGAGCGGCCCGTCGTCCCCGGCATGTGCTTCTCCGTCGAGCCGGGGATCTACCTGCCCGGCCGCTTCGGCGTCCGCATCGAGGACATCGTGACGATGACCGAGGACGGCACCGGCCGCCGCTTCAACGCCACCCCGCACGAGATGGCGATCGTCGGGTAGCGGCGGCCGGGCGGGCCGGGTCACGGCACCAGCGGGTCCTCCGGGGCGAGCGCGGCGGCGATCCGGCCGGCGACCTCCTGCGCCATGTTCCCGTCGGCGGTCGTCGCCGTCTTCGTCGCCGAGACCGCGATGGCCAGCCTCTTCGACGGCAGGTACGCCTGGAGGGCCGCGTAGCCGGAGAAGGACGGGTTCTGGAGCAGCCACCCGCCGGAGACGATCACGCCCAGCCCGAAGTGCCGCTCCTCGGTCTGCTTCAGGCAGATCGTGGCCGGGCACGTGCGCGTCGGCGTGCCGAGGCCGACCGTGCCGGGGTCGAGCAGGACGCGGTACGAACGCGGGCCGATCAGCTCGCCGCTGCCGATGCCCTGGGCCGAGCGGGCCATGTCGCAGACGGTGCTGGTGATGACGGCGCCGGGACCGGTGGTCCACGAGGGGTTCCAGAAGGTGGACTCCTCGTAGAGGCCCCGGTCCGAGGTGAAGGCGTGCAGCACCGGGGCCGGGATCTCGGGCGTGAAGGAGTTCCTGGTCTCCCGCAGCCCCAGCGGGCCGGTCACCAGCTCACGGACCAGGCGGTCGATGCGGGTGCCGGTGATCCGCTCCAGGGCCCGGCTCAGCAGCAGGTAGTTGGCGTGCGAGTAGCTCCAGTTGGTGCCCGGGTCGTACCAGAGGTCGTGGGAGAACGGGAAGGCGAGCAGCTCCTCGGGAGTCCACTGCTTGAAGGGGTGCGGGGTGAGCTCGGCGCCGAACGCCGGGTCGGTGACGTAGTCGTGCAGGCCCGAGGTGTTGTTCGCCAGCATCCGCAGGGTGATCTCGCCGGCCCTCGGGACCTCCGGCAGCCAGCGCTCCACCGTGTCGTCGAGCCGCACCCGGCGCTGCTCGACCAGCCGCAGCAGGGCCGTCCCGATGTGGGCGAAGGCGACGGAACCGGCCCGGAAGTGCATGTCCGGCTCGGCCGGCACGCCCGTCATGGACTCGCCCAGCGCCCCCGTGACGACCTCGCGCCCGTCCACCGTCACCCGCAGCAGCACGGCGTTGAGCCTCAGGTCCTTCCTGGCCTTCCGCGCGACCTCCAGGACGCGCCGGGCGTCCCCGGAGAGCGGCCCGGGCGTGCGCGCGCACGTCTCGGACCCGTGCGGCGCGGCGCCCGCGGGGGCCGGGACGGCGGGGGCGGCCGACGGCGCGACGAGCGCGAGGAGGGCGGCGCCCAGGACCGCCGCGCGGACCCGGCCGCGGGCGCGGCGGCGAGGGGGAGTGGAGGGTGTCATGCGGGGCACTATGGCCGCCCGCCGCCCCGGCCCGCCCGGAACACTCCGGCCGTGCCCCCGAGCGGCGCCCGCCCGGCCCAGCGCGCCCGCCCGCCCCGCGCGCCGCCCCGCTTCAGCCGTCCGCCAGGACCACCGCCGACTCGGCGCCGAGGCGCAGCAGCCCGTCGCGGGCGGGGGCCTCGGCCGGCTCCCAGGCGGCGAGGACCCGGTCCCGGCCGTTCGAGCCCAGCGGGATCGCGGCCGGCTCCGGGCCCAGATTGACCGCCACCCGGACGTCGCCGCGCCGGAAGACCAGCCAGCGGGCGTCCTCGTCGAAGGCGACCTTCACCCCGCCCAGGTCCGGATCGGTCAGGTCGGGCAGGGTGCGGCGGAGGGCGATCAGCTCGCGGTGCCAGGCCAGGAGCCGCCGGTGCGGGTCGCGCTCGCGCTCGGCGCGGTCGAGGACCGAGCGGTCCCGGGTCGCCGGGTCCTGCGGGTCGGGCACCTCGCCCTCGTCCCAGCCGTGCGCCGCGAACTCCCGCCGTCTGCCCCGCCGTACGGCCTCCGCGAGCTCCGGGTCGGTGTGGTCGGTGAAGTACTGCCAGGGGGTGCGGGCACCCCACTCCTCGCCCATGAACAGCATCGGCACGGACGGGCCGGTGAGCACGAGCGCCGCCGCGCAGGCCAGCAGGCCGGGGGAGAGGGAGGCCGAAAGGCGGTCCCCCAGCGCCCGGTTGCCGATCTGGTCGTGGGTCTGGGCATAACCCAGGAAGCGGTGGGCGGGGGTGCGCTCCCGGTCGACCGGGCGGCCGTGGTGCCGGCCGCGGAAGGACGACCAGGTGCCGTCGTGGAAGAAGACGCGGGTGAGGGTCTTGGCCAGCGCGGCCATCGGGGCGCGCGCGAAGTCGGCGTAGTAGCCCTGTGCCTCTCCGGTCAGCGCGGTGTGCAGGGCGTGGTGGAAGTCGTCGTTCCACTGGGCGTGCAGACCGAGGCCGCCGTGGGTGCGCGGCGTGGTGGTGCGCGGGTCGGCGAGGTCGGACTCGCCGATCAGGAAGTGCTGGCGGCCCTGTTCCCTCGCCAGCTCGTCGACCGAGGCCGACAGTTCCTCCAGGAAGGTGAGGGCGCGGTCGTCGGCGAGCGCGTGCACCGCGTCGAGCCGCAGTCCGTCGATCCGGTAGTCGCGCAGCCAGGCGAGCGCGCTGCCGAGGAAGTACGCCCGCACCTCGTCCGAGCCGGCCGCGTCCAGGTTCACCGCCGCGCCCCACGGGGTGTGGTGGGTGTCGGTGAAGTACGGCCCGAAGGACGGGAGGTGGTTGCCGGAGGGGCCCAGGTGGTTGTGGACCACGTCGAGGACCACGCCCATGCCCAGGCCGTGCGCCGTGTCGGTGAACCGCTTCAGCGCCTCGGGCCCGCCGTACGGCTCGTGCACCGCCCACGGCGCCACCCCGTCGTACCCCCAGCCGCGCACGCCGGGGAACGGGCAGAGCGGCATCAGCTCCACATGGGTGATGCCGAGCCCGGCGAGCTCCCCGAGCCGGGCCGCGGCCGCGTCGAGGGTGCCCTCCGGGGTGAAGGTGCCGACGTGCAGCTCGTAGAGGACCGCGCCGCGCAGCCGCAGCCGGGGCGGCTCGTGGCGCCATGCGTAGGCCGCGTGGTCGACGACGGCGCTGAGCCCGTCCGGCCCGTCCGGCAGCCTGCGGCCGCGCGGATCGGGGCGGACGGGTCCGTCGTCGAGGCGGAAGCCGTACCGGTCGCCGTCGGAGGCCGGTACGGTGCCGGTCCACCAGCCCTCCCGCGGCGGGTCCCGGTCCAGCGGGTGCCCGGCGCCGTTCAGCTCCAGGGTCACCCGGTCGCGGGCGTGCGGCGCCCAGACCTCGAAGAGCACGGCGGTTCTCCTCGCAGACGTCGGTACCGGTACGGACGGCCCCGCCGCTCAGGGAGCGGCGTCCCACCCCATCCTGGCAGTCAGGACGGCGACGCGCCCGGCGCGTCCCACACGTAGTCCACCTGGCGCTGGAAGTTCACGTATCCGGCGCGGGCGAACGCCGCCGCCATCGGCACGTTCCCCAGGTCGGTCGCGGCGCGGACGCGCTCCATGCCGGCCTCGGCGAGGATCCGGGTGCCCTCGGCGAGGATGTCGTCGATGTACCCGTGGCCCCGGTGGGCGGGGAGCACACCGATGTAGGCGATGATCGGGTTGTAGTTGTTGCGGGCGGGGACGACGAAGCCGACCGGCTCGCCGGTGCCCGGCAGTTCGGCCACCTGCCACCACTCGCGCGGCGAGCTGTAGTGCGGGAACTCGTCGTCGTAGTGACGCTCGGCGGCCTCCCGGAGGGTCAGCCCCTCGCCCAGGTCGGCCTGGCCGTGCGCGTCGAGCGTGCCCTCCATCACCGGCGTCATCAGGGCGAGCAGGTCCTCGCGGTCCCGCACCGGGCGGAACACCAGCCGGCCCGTGGGCTCCGCCACCGGCGTCCCGGGCAGCCACTCCAGGCGCAGCCGCTCGACCAGCGGCCGGGCGCCCGTCTCCGCCAGGAGGGAGAGCAGCAGCTCCACGCGGTCGCGGGTCCCGGGGACCTCGCGCCAGTCGGCGGGCAGGTAGCGGTTGTACTCCGGCGGCACGGTGCCGGCCGGTACGACGGCGGCCATGGCGGTCCGCAGCAGCCGGCGGCCCACCTCCGCCGCCTCCCCCGCCGGCAGCTCCGGGTCGAGGTCGAAGAAGTCGAGGGCGAGCGGCTCGCCCCCGTCCTTGTTGGTCCACCAGGCGATGCGGCCGAGCAGCCGGCCGTCGCGGAGGGCCACCCAGAGCCACTCCGGGCGGCGGCGGCCGGTGCCGAGGTCGTCGGCGAGTTCGTGGTCGAG
Source organism: Streptomyces sp. NPDC058052 (assembly GCF_042885515.1). Taxonomy (NCBI): domain Bacteria; kingdom Bacillati; phylum Actinomycetota; class Actinomycetes; order Kitasatosporales; family Streptomycetaceae; genus Streptomyces; species Streptomyces sp. NPDC058052. Next base: position 143,922 of record NZ_JBHVRX010000004.1, read on the forward strand.
CGTGTAGGTGAGGCCGAGGAAAAGGTCCAGTTCCTCGGGCCCGGCGAGCGGGCGGACGACGAGGTCGTCGGTCATACGGTGGTTCCCCCAGGGGTACGGTTGATCGAGCCCGCAGACCGTAGCAGTGATCTTGCCGGGCGGGTACGGGAATTTGTGGCGGAGCCGGTACGGCCCCGGGACGGGACGCTTCTGGACAGTCCGGCCCGGACACGCGGACAATCACGGTGTGACGACCCCTTACGAGCCTCCGGCGCACGCCCCCCGGCTGACCGATGCCGAGCGGGACCGTGCGCTGGTCCTGCTCCGGGAGGGCGCGGCACAGGGCCGTCTCTCGCACGACACCTTCCTCTTCCGGATGGAGCGGGCGCTGGAGGCCCGCCGTCCCGACGAACTCGCCGTGCTCACCGCCGACCTGCGCGGCGAGGGAGGCTGGACCCGGCGGGTGGTCGGCGCGGTCGAGCGGATGTCGGCGTTCACCGCCCGCATAGGCCGCGCCTGGCACTCCGAGCGGCTGCCGAAGCTGCTGCTGCCGCAGCCGGGGCCGTACCCGCTGCGGATCGGCCGCGACCCGGTGAACGGGCTGCGGCTCAGCCACGAGACGGCCTCCCGGCTGCACGCCGAGCTCTCCCTCCAGGGCGGGCTGTGGGTGCTGCGCGACCTCGGCTCCACCAACGGCACGACCGTCAACGGGCGCCGGGTCGTCGGCGCCGTCGTGGTGCGGGCCGGCGACGTCGTCGGGTTCGGGGAGATGACCTTCCGCCTCTCCGTCGACTGACCCGGGTACGGCGGCACGGCGGCCGGGGCCCTGTCCCCGGCCGGCCCTCTGCCCGGTCGGCCTGCTGCCTGCTGCCCGCTGCCCGCCGCCCCCGTCCCGAAGGCCCCCGGCCCGTCGGGTCCTTCGAGGTCAGGACGGTGCCCCCTCACCCGATCGGCCGTACGTGGCGGGCGGGGGCGGGCCGGCGGTGATGGGCTGGGGGGACGCGCGCCACGATCCCGGCCGCGGCAGGCACCGCCGGACGACAGGGGGCGCGATGCGCGACGAGCCGAACCGCGGGACGGGACACCGCGAGGACGACGACCCCTGGCGGCGGCTGCCCGCCATGGCACCCGCGGGGCGCACCGCCGCGGCGGCGCCCGGACGGGTCCGCTCCGTCGCCGACCCGGCCGCCGGACCGCCCGCGCCGCCCGGCGGACGGACCGTGCCCCCCAGCCCGCTGGACCCCGGGGCCGCCCTCGACCCGCACCCCGTCCACCGCCGGCTGCGCGAGGAGTTCCCGCTCACGTACGACCCGCTGCTGCGCGCCTGGGTCCTCAGCCGGTACGCGGACGTGGCCACCGCCCTCACCGACCCCCGCTTCACCCACGGGCACCGGCCCGGCGACCCGGCGTGCGCCCGGGCCCACGTCGACGTGGACCTCGCCGAGCTGCGGGCCGTCGTGGAACGCACCGCGTACGTCCTGGCCCGGCGGATCGCCGGCCGCGACCGGGCCGACCTGGTGGCCGACTTCTGCCACTGGCTCCCGGCCGGCACCGTCGCCGCCGCCGTCGGCGTCCCGTACCGGGACATGATGCGGCTGGTGCGGGGCCGGGCCGCGACGGCGCTCGCCGGCGAGTGCGGCGGGCAGATCGCGGTACGGGAGAAGGCGCTGGCCTCCTTCCTCGGCAACGTCCTCGCCGACCCCGACCAGACCGCCGCCCTGCGCGGCGCCCCGGCGGGCCTGGTGGCCCGGGCGTGGGCGGAGTCGCTGCGCCGCGACCCGCCGGTGCAGATCGCCGTCCGCCGCACCCGCGAGGACGTGCGGGTGAGCGGCGGGATCCTGCCGGGCGGGTCCTCGGTCGCGCTGCTGATCGGCGCGGCGGGCCGGGACCCGGAGCGGTTCCGCGAGCCGGACCGCTTCGATCCGCTCCGCGACGACGCGGACCAGCTCACCTACGGGCCCGGGTTCTGCCCGGCCGTGATCCTGGCCGGGCTGGAGGCGGAGTACGCGGTCCGCGCGCTCTTCGGGGCGATGCCCCGGCTGAGGCTGGACGACGGCTTCCGCCCGGCCCCGGCCGGGCTGATCACCCGTGCCCCGAGGACGCTGGTGGTGCGGCCGAACGGCTGATCCGGGGGCCGCCGCCCCGCTGCTAGGGTGACGTGTGCTCGTCAAGCGAGCCTTTCTGACGCACCACTTCCAACGGGGAATGAACACGTGAAGCTTCGTCATGTCCGTGCGGTCGCCGTCTTCGGCATCGCCGTCCTCGCCCTCACCGGCGCCCGCGGTTCGAACGGCGGCGGCTGCGACAACAGCAGCGGCTCCGGCTCCAGTTCCAGCTCCAGCTCCGGCGGCAGCCACAACGGCGACGACGACGCCGGCAGCGGCGGCTCCGGCGGCTCGGTGTCCGGCGGCGGCAGCGGCAGCGCCGACAAGGCCGCCCGCGACGTCACCATCGACACGTGCGCCTACGACCCGGCGACCAAGAACCTGACCGCCCGGGTCACCATCAAGAACGACGGCGCGCTCGACTACGACTACAGCGTCACCATGAAGTTCACCGGCGGAAGCGCGACCCCCGCGACCGCCGTGAAGACCGGCATCGCGGTCGCCGCCGGCGCCACCGCCAAGGCCGAACTGGCCACCCCCTACCCGGGTACCGGCGACGGCTCCGAGTACACCAAGTGCGAGGTCACGCGCGCCAACCGCCTCTGACCGGCCGGCGGCACGCGGGTGGCGCGGTCCCGCGGACCGGCGCCACCCGCTCCCGTCAGCGGCGCCGCTGGTAGGCGTCGCTCTGGTTCGGCGGGGCGTTGTGCACCGCCCAGGAGTTGTACGAGACGCGGTCCTGCGACGCCTGGAACCGGGCCCGCTCCTCGATGCGCAGGCCCTCCGCGTTCTCCGTCCTGGACCCGCCGCGGCGCGTCAGCACCACCGTCAGCACCGCGACGAGGCCCCCCAGCCCCCCGAACAGCACCCACAGCGCCATGTCCTCCCCCTCTCGTCGAGCACGGTCCCGTCAGTATGCGGTCACGCGGTGACCCGCGCGAGGAGTGCGACGGGCCGGTCCGCGAACAGCTCCGCCAGCTTCAGCTCGCTCTCCGGTCCACCGCTGAACTCCCGCACGCCGTCGAGGACATCGGCCCAGCGGCCCTCCGGGAGCACCAGCTCCGTGTCGCGCCAGCCGCCCGCCTCCGCGAGCCGCAGCGACAGCCGGGTCACCGCGGTGACCACCTCGCCCGAGCGGGCGAAGGCGAGGCAGTGCGCGGCCGCCGGACCCTCGGCGGCGAGCGGCGCGTGGGTGGAGCCGGGACCGAAGGCCGCCGGACGCTCCCGGCGCAGCCGCAGCGCCGCCCGCACGAGCGCGGTCCGCCCGTCGTCCGGACCCGGCGCGAACGGGGCCCGGTTGTCCGGGTCGACCAGCGCCCGGTACTCCCGCTCGGTGTTCTGGTACAGCTCCGGCACGCCCGGCATGGTCAGCTGGACCAGGGCCGCGGCGTCCGCGTGCGCCCGGATGTGCGGCTCCAGGGCGAAGGCCGCCTCGGACGCCGTCCGCAGCGGTACGCGGCCGGGCCCGGCCGCCACGAAGTCGGCCACCGCCCGCTCGTACGCGGCGTCCTGCTCGGTCCAGGAGGTCCGCAGCCCCTCCTCCCGTACGGCCTTGAGCACCGCGGGGCCGATCCGCTCCGGGTCCGGGGTGCCGAAGCCGAAGGCGGTCTGCCAGGCCGTCCAGGCGAGGTGCGGGTCGGGCGCCGGGACGCCGGCGACCTCGGCCAGCAGACCGGCCCACACGTCCGGGCACTGGGCGAGGACCGCGATCGCCGCCCGCACGTCGGCGCTGCGCTTGGTGTCGTGGGTGGTGAGGACCGTGCCGCCGGCCGGCCAGTCGCGGGCCAGCCGGGCGCAGGCGGCGTGGAACTCCGCGACGCCGACGCCGGGCCGGCCCGGGTCGCCGCCGACCTCGTTGGCCGAGAGCAGCGGGGCGTACCGGTAGAAGGCGGTGTCCTCGGTCGACTTGGCCCGCAGCGCCGAGGACGTCTGCGCGAACCGGGCCCGGAACACCCGGTGTCCGGGGGAGTCGCCCCGTCCGCCGAGGAGGAGTCCCCGCACGGTGTCCACGGCGGCGGCCTCCTCCGGCACGGCGAACGCGGCCCGCGCGCCCCGGGCGGCCTCGGGCGTGAGCACCTCCTCGGCGCCGGTCCGGTAGGGCCGGTAGACCGGCATGCGGACGAGGAGTTCCTCGACCGCGGTCCGCAGCGCCCAGGGCGCGTGGTCCTGGAGTTCGGGGTCGGCGGCGCAGAGCCGGACCGCCGCCCGGGTCAGGACGGCCGTCTCGGCCGCCAGGTCGTGCCGCACCACCTCGTACCCGGCGCGCCGGGCGGTCGCCTCCCACTCCCCGCCCCGGTCCGCCGAGCGTCCGGCGAACCGCCGGTAGAGGTCGGTGAGCCCGGCGGCCCCCTCGGCGTCGGTGAGCACGCCGTCGACCAGGCGGAGCGCGTCGTATCCGGTCGTCCCGGACACCGGCCAGGCGTCCGGCAGGGTCTCGGGCCCGGTGAGGATCTTCTCGACCACCGTCCAGCACCGCCCGCCGGTCGCCTCCGCCAGCCGCTCCAAGTAGCCCTGGGGATCGGCGAGTCCGTCCGGATGGTCGATGCGCAGCCCCTCCACCACCCCGTCGGCGACCAGCTCCAGGATCTTGGCGTGGGTCGCCGCGAAGACCTCCGGGTCCTCCACCCGCACCCCGATGAGGTCAGAGACGGTGAAGAAGCGCCGGTAGCCGAGCTCGGTGCGGGCCAGCCGCCACCAGCCGAGCCGGTACCACTGGGCGGCGAGCAGCGCGTCCAGCGGCAGGCCCTCGGTGCCCTCGCGGAGCGGGAACTCCTGCCCGTCCAGGCGGAGCGCGCCGTCCTCGACCCGGAGCCGGTCCCGCACCTCCGACAGGCGGGCGGGCAGCACCGGCAGCAGCAGCCGCCCGTCGCCGGCCGACCGGTCCACGTCGAACCAGCGCCCGTACGGAGAGTCCGGCCCGTGCCGCAGCACCTCCCGCAGCGCGTGGTTGTGGGCGGGCGAGGCCGCCATGTGGTTGGGCACCAGGTCCACCACCAGGCCGAGGCCGTGGGCGCGGGCGGTGGCGGCGAGCGACCGCAGCCCCGCCTCGCCGCCGAGTTCCGCCCGGACCGCGCGGTGGTCGGTGACGTCGTACCCGTGGAGCGAGCCGGGCACCGCCTCCAGGACGGGGGAGAGGTGCAGGTGCGAGACGCCGAGCCCGGCGAGGTGCGGCACGGCCCGCTCCGCCGCGGCGAACGGGAACGCGGGCTGGAGCTGGAGCCGGTAGGTGGCGGTGGGCACGACGGCGGGCGCGTAGGGGACCGCGGGGCCCGGCCCGCGGCCGGCGGAGTCCGGGGCGTGGCGGGGGGAGTCCGGAGAGGGGGAGTCCGGGGCGGAGGCGGACGGGACCGGGCCGGGGGAGGGCGAGGCCGGGGCGGAGGCGGAGGAGGCCGGAGGGGGCGCGGACGAGGCCGGGTTGGGCGTCATGCGAACGTACGTACCCCGTACGGCAGCTTCCGTGTCATCGCCCGATGCACCCGTTCGGGTGCATCGCGTTAGTTTCGGCCGATGCTCCGGATGTACCGCGACACCTTCTCGCTGCTGGGCCCCGCCCTGCCGGTCCTCTCCTTCCTGGGCCGGCTGCCGACCGCGATGTGCCAGCTCGGCAGCGTGCTGCTGGTCGCGCAGACGAGCGGTTCCCTGGCCACGGCGGGTCTCGCCGGAGGCGCGCTGGCCGCCGGGCAGACCGTCGCCGGGCCGCTTCTCGGCCGGCTCGCCGACCGGCGCGGCCAGCGCGGCCCCGTCCTCGCCGCCTCCCTCGCCAACGCGCTCGCGGTCGCCGCCCTCGTCCTCGCCGCCGTCGCCCGCGCCCCCACCGGCCTGCTGGTCCCGCTCGCCCTGCTCGCCGGGGCGACCGTCCCGCAGATCGGACCGCTCGCCCGGACCCGCTCGGTGGCGCTCGCCCGCCGGGCCGGAGCCGACGACCGGACGGTGGGCGCCGTCCTCTCCTTCGAGGGCACCCTCGACGAGGTGTCCTTCGTCCTCGGCCCGGCGCTCGTCGGCCTCGCCGCCGCCCTCGCCCACCCGGGCGCCGCCCTGCTCGGCGCGGCCCTGCTGCTCGCCCTCTGCGGCACCGGCTTCGCCCTCCACCCCACCGCCCGCGCCACCGCCACCGGAGCCGGGGCGACCGCCACCCGCACGGGCGCCGCCGAACGGACGCGGCTGCCCGGAACCGCCTACGCCCTCCGGGTGACGATGGTCCTCCAGGGCGCCATGTTCGGCGCCTCCCAGGCCGGGATCACCGCCCTCACCGCCGCCCTCGGCGCCCCCGCCCAGGCGGGTCTCGTCTACGCGGCGATGGGCGTGATGAGCGCCGCCGTCGGCCTCTCGCTCGCCGCCCTGCCCGCCCGGATCGGCCTCACCCTCCGCTGGCGGACCGCGACCGCCGGCCTCGTGCTGCTCTCCCTCCCGCTGCTCGCGGCCGACTCGCTCATCGCCCTCTACGCGGTGGTGACCGTCCTCGGCGCCGCCTACGCCCCGCACCTCATCACGGTCTTCGCGCTGACCGAGCGGGCCGTTCCGGCCGCCCGGCTCGCCGAGTCCATGGCCTTCCTGACCAGCGGGATCGTCGGCGGCCAGGCGCTCGCCCTGGCCCTGTCCGGCCGGCTCGCCGAACAGCACGGCGCCCCCGCCGCCTTCGGGGTGGCGGTGGGGGCGGCCGCGGCCTGCGCGGCGCTCTCCTGGACCGTACGGACCGGAGCGCCGCGCGGATCACTCACGCCGGACGGCGCAGCACCGTCAGACTCAGCGGCGCGAGGGTGACGCGCTCGCCCGCGACGATCTCCGGTCCTTCCTGCGGCGGCATCCCCTCCGGGTCCGAGGTGTCCACCACCGTCCGCCAGCACCGCCCGTGGCTGTCCGGCACGGCGAACTCCAGCTCCTGCGAGGAGGCGTTGAACATCAGCAGGAAGGAGTCGTCGGCGATCCGCTCGCCCTGCGTGCCCGGTTCGGAGATGGCGTTGCCGTTGAGGAAGACGGTGAGCGCCCGGGCGTGCGCCGCCTGCCAGTCGCGGGCCGTCATCTCCTCGCCCTCCGGCGTGAACCAGGCGATGTCGGTGAGCTCGTCGTGGGTGCCCTCCACCGGCCGGCCGTGGAAGAAGCGGCGCCGCCGGAAGACCGGGTGCTCGCGGCGGAGCCGCACCATCGCCCGGGTGAAGCGCAGCAGGACCGCCTCGGCCTCGCTGTTCTCCTTCGGCCACCGCACCCAGGAGACCTCGCCGTCCTGGCAGTAGGCGTTGTTGTTGCCGCCCTGGGTGCGCCCGAACTCGTCGCCGTGGCTGAGCATCGGCACGCCCTGCGACAGCATCAGGGTGGCGAGGAAGTTGCGCATCTGCCGCGCCCGCAGCTCGATGATCCCGACGTCGTCGGTCTCGCCCTCCTGCCCGCAGTTCCAGGACCGGTTGTGGCTCTCGCCGTCCCGGTTGCCCTCCCCGTTCGCCTCGTTGTGCTTCTCGTCGTACGAGACGAGGTCGCGGAGGGTGAAACCGTCGTGGCAGGTAACGAAGTTGACCGAGGCGAGGGGGCGCCGCCCGTCGTCCTGGTACAGGTCGGAGGAGCCGGTCAGCCGGGAGGCGAACTCGGCGAGCGTGCGCGGCTCGCCCCGCCACAGGTCCCGCACGCAGTCCCGGTACTTGCCGTTCCACTCGGTCCACAGCGGCGGGAAGTTGCCCACCTGGTAGCCGCCCTCGCCGACGTCCCACGGCTCCGCGATGAGCTTCACCTGGCTGACCACCGGGTCCTGCTGCACCAGGTCGAAGAAGGACGACAGCCGGTCCACCTCGTGGAACTGGCGGGCCAGGGTGGCCGCCAGGTCGAAGCGGAAGCCGTCCACGTGCATCTCGGTCACCCAGTACCGCAGGCTGTCCATGATCATCTGGAGGACGTGCGGGGACCGCATGAGCAGCGAGTTCCCGGTGCCGGTGGTGTCCATGTAGTACCGCGGGTCGTCCGCGAGCCGGTAGTACGAGGGGTTGTCCAGGCCGCGGAAGGAGAGCGTCGGGCCCAGGTGGTTGCCCTCCGCCGTGTGGTTGTAGACGACGTCGAGGATGACCTCGATGCCGGCCTGGTGCAGGGCGCGCACCGCCGACTTGAACTCCAGCACCTGCTGCCCGCGGTCGCCCCAGGAGGCGTACGCGTTGTGCGGGGCGAAGAAGCCGATGGTGTTGTAGCCCCAGTAGTTCGACAGGCCCGCGTCGACCAGCCGGTGGTCGTTGACGAACTGGTGCACCGGCATCAGTTCCAGCGCGGTGACGCCGAGTTCCTTCAGATGGTTGATCACCGCCGGGTGCGCGAGCCCCGCGTAGGTGCCGCGCAGCTCCTCCGGAAGGTCCGGGTGGAGCATCGTCAGGCCCTTCACATGGGCCTCGTAGATCACCGTGTGGTGGTACTCGGTGCGCGGCCGCCGGTCGTCGCCCCAGTCGAAGTACGGGTTCACCACCACCGAGGTCATGGTGTGCGGGGCCGAGTCCAGGTCGTTGCGCGCGTCGGGCCGCCCGAAGGGGTACCCGTACACCGCCTCGCCCCAGGCGATCGAGCCCGACATCGCCCGCGCGTACGGGTCGAGGAGGAGCTTCGCCGGGTTGCAGCGCAGCCCGCGCTCCGGCGCGTACGGCCCGTGCACCCGGAAGCCGTACCGCTGTCCGGGCATCACGCCCGGCAGGTACGCGTGCCGGACGAAGGCGTCCGTCTCGCGCAGTTCGACGGACGTCTCCGTGCCGTCGTCGTCGATGAGACACAGTTCGATGCGGTGCGCCGCCTCCGAGAAGACCGCGAAGTTGGTGCCCGCTCCGTCATAGGTGGCGCCCAGGGGGTACGCCTGTCCCGGCCAGACCTGCATGGATACGAATCTTCCTCTTCTGTCCGGGTTCATGCGTGCTCTTCGGCCAGATCCTGCCCGAAAGATGAGCAACCTCCGGGGAACTCGCCCCGTCCTCCTGGGTGTCCGCAGGCCAAGCGGGGGATTGAGGGGGAAACGTGTACGAAATAGTGCGCCGCCACCTGGGGAAGGTGGTAGCGGGAGCGGCGATGGCGGTGACGGGGACCGCCGCCGCGGTCGCGATCAGCCTGCCGGGCACCGCCGGAGCGGAGGACACTCCCGCCGGCCGCGCCGCGGCCCCCGGCGGGACGCCCGGCGCGGCCGCCACCGCCGGCGGCACGGACGCCCCGCGGGCCACCGGGGGCGCCCCGGGCGCGGAGGGAACGGGCGGCCGGGGGGCCGCCGCGCTCGCCCCCGCCACCGTCGCCCCGGCCGCCGCCGAGGGCCCGAAGGGCACCGGAACCGACCCGCTCACCGACGCCGAACTGGACCGGGCCCGGAGCCTCGCCCTCGCCCCGGCCGACACCGCGGCCCGGCAGGACGTCGACGGCGGCCGCGGCCGACCGCAGCACCTCGGCACCGAACTCGCCGACCCCGTCCCCGGCCGGGAGGGCGCCCGCCGCGCCCAGGTCCGCTTCTACGACTACGCCCGCGACGAACTCGTCACCCGCACCGTCGACCTGGCCACCGGCAAGGTCGAGGCCACCGGCACCCGGCGCGGGATCCAGCCCTCCGCACACCCCGAGGAACTCCGCGCCGCCCTCGGCCTCATCCTCGCGAGCCCCCTCGGCCAGGGGGTGAAGGAGGACTACCGGGACGCCACCGGCAAGGAACTGCGGAGCGCCGACCAGCTCTGGTTCAACGGCGACATCTACCGGACCTACCGCGAGAGGAACGTCCCCGAGGCGCTCTCCCGCTGCGGCGAGCACCGCTGCGTCCGGCTCGTCACCAAGGTCCGCAACGGCGCCTGGATCGACACCAGGAACCTGATCGTCGACCTCTCCGCGAGGAACGTCGTCCGCGTCGGCTGACCACCGCCGCCCGCCGTTCCCCTTCCCGCCCCCGGCCGTCCGGGGGCCCGCACGAAGGAGCACGCCCGCATGACCGACCGGCACCACCGGCGCACCAGGGGGATCCTCGCCGCCTTCGCGGCCACCGCCTTCCTCGGCACCGCCACCGCCGCCGCTGCCCCCGCCTCCGGGGCGCCCGCCTACCCGAACCCGCCGGGACCCGGCACCACCGCCGCGCCCCGCCCGCCCGCCACGCCCCCGCCGGTGTGCTCGGCCGCGTACCGCATCACCAAGAAGCTCGACGGCGGCGCCACCTGGGAGATGTGCTGGCGCTACAGCACCGACGCCGGCCTGATCCTCGACGGGGTCACCTACCGGCCGCCCGGCGGCGCACCCGTCCGCGTCCTGTCCACCGCCCGGCTCGCCCAGATCCACGTGCCGTACGACGACGGCGGCGCCGAGTACGACGACCTCACCGGCGCCGGCTTCGGCTGGGGCCTCCAGGACCTCAAGCCCGCCGAGTGCCCCGGCGGCACCCTCTCCACCGTCAAGGTGCCCGAGGTCGGCACCGTCAAGGGCCTGTGCGCCACCACCCGGGCCCGCGGCCACGCCTACCGCATGGCGAGCGACTCCGGCGCCGGCGTCTATCAGGCCCAGGCCAAGGACCTGCTCGTCTACACCGTGAACAAGGTCGGCTGGTACGAGTACATCTCCGAATGGCGCTTCTCCTCCGACGGCACCATCGGCGCCAACGTGGGCGCCACCGGCAGCCTCTCGCCCGTCGACTACAACGCCACCGACGGACGCGGCTGGCCCATCGGCAAGGGCGCCCGCGGCTACGCCACGAGCCACGCCCACAACGTCTTCTGGAAGCTCGACTTCGGCCTCGACGGCGGCAGGGACCGCATCGAGCAGTACGACTCCACCGTCACCCCGCCCACCGGCGACGGCAGCCCCACCGTGAAGACGAAGCGGACCGCCGTCACCAAGGAGCTCGCCGGCGACGCGAAGAACATGCGCTGGTGGCGGGTGGTCAGCGGCACCGGCAAGAACGCCGACGGCCACGCCCGCAGCTACGAGATCGTCCCCGGCCACACCGACACCCACGCCGGCCGCGGCTTCACCAAGCACGACGTCTACTTCACCCAGTCCCGCGCCTGCGAGCAGTACGCCAGCAACAACATCGGCAGCTGCGCGCCCGGCGCAGGCGACAGCGTGGACAAATGGGTCAACGGGGAGACTCTGGCCAAACCGACCGTGTGGGTCAACATCGGGTTCCACCACGTCGCCCGGGACGAGGACCAGCAGCCCATGCCCGTCCACTGGCAGGGCTTCCAGCTCGCGCCCAGGGACGTAACCGCTATGAATCCCCTCACTCCGCCCGATCTCGCCTCCCAGAACGGACAGCCTCCCACGCAGAGTTGAGCAAGCGGCCGACGGATCCTGCTGCACCGCCTCCCGCTCGCGGAGTACCCTTCCTTGATCTTGTCGGAAGAATCGGGACGGGCGTCCAGAGCAGAAGGCGGTGCGCGGGTGAGCTCGGGAGGTCGTGAGCTGCCCCCAGGTGACGCGGGTCACGAGGGGGGACCGGCCGACCCCGGGGAGGCGCCGCCGCCCGGAGCGGTCCTGCCCCCCGGGACCGTCACCCCCGGCACGCTCCCCGTGGTGCGCCCGGTGGAGATCGGCGCCGAACTCGACTGGGGCGCGGAGGCGTGGAGCGAGGTCCGCACCCGCGCCCAGCGCGCCGGCCGCGCCTACATCTGGCTCAACCTCGTCGAACAGCGGATGCGGGCCGTCGTCGCCGCCGTCCTCAGGCCCGTCTACGAGCCCGTCCACGGCGACGAATGGGTCGTCGCCGCCGCCGGCCCGGCCGGCCAGGAATGGGTCCGCCGGGCCGTCGCCGTCCGCGAGGTCTCCCGTCGCAAGGGCTACCTCCTCGACCCCGCCGACGACAACGTCCTCTCCTTCCTCACCCTGCCCCAGCTCCGCGAGCTGATGGTCCAGCACTGGCCCTGCTTCGAGCCCTACTTCGACGACCGGCGCGAGGTCGAGCTCGCCCTCGACGAGCTGGAGGTCACCCGCAACGTCGTCTCCCGCAACCGGGCCCTCTCGCCCACCGTCCTCGCCCAGGCCGAACGGGCCTCCTCCCGCCTCCTGGAGATCCTCGGCAGCGGCGCCGGCGTCCCCTCCGCCGACCGGCTGCCCGTCGACGCCGTCGAGGACCTCGTCGGCGACCGGTACGCCGACGTCGTCTCCGTCCACCCCGACCGCGTCCGGCTCCAGCGCCAGCTGCCCGCCGAGGACCTCTTCGGCGGCGCGCGCCGCCTCGACGCCACCGGCATAGGCCTGAACCTGCTCGTGCAGAACTTCTCCGGCCGCCGCATGGTCCGCCTCGCCGAGTCCGGCTGCCGGATACGGCTCCTCTTCCTCAACCCCGCCAGCAGCGCCGTCAAGCGCCGCGAGCGCGAGCTCGGCATCCGCAAGGGCGAGCTGAGCCGGTCCGTCGAGATGAACATCCTGCACATGCGCCGGGTCCGCTCCAAGCTCCGCGACCCCGACGCCTTCCAGATCCACGTCTTCGACGAGACCCCCCGCTTCACCGCCTACCTCGTCGACGGCGACGGCCCCGACGGCGTCGGCGTCGTCCAGTCCTACCTCCGCAGGGCCCGCGGCATGGAGGCGCCCGTCCTCGTGCTGCGCGGCGGCGGCCGGACGGTCGTCCGGCACGACGCCCCCGGACGTGACGCGGACCACGGCCTCTTCGAGACCTACCGGGAGGAGTTCGAGTCCGTCTGGCTCGACTCCCGGCCCGTCTCCTGAACCCCGCGACCGCGTTGTCAGAGGCGCGTGCGAGGGTGTGAGCACCACGGGGGAGATCACGTAAGGAGGACCCGATGGCCTGGCATGGGGAACCACTGGTCGGCTTCGACCTGGAGACGACCGGCACCGATCCGCTGGAGTCCCGCATCGTCACCGCGTCGGTGATCGGCGTCCACCGCGGAGCGGTGGTCCGCCAGCGGGACTGGCTCGCCGACCCCGGTGTCCGCATCCCCGAGCAGGCGTCGGCCATCCACGGCATCAGCAGCGAGCGCGCCGCCGCCGAGGGCCGCCCGGTCCGCGAGGTCGCCGACGAGGTCGCCGAGACCCTGGCCGGCTACTGGTCCCAGGGCGTCCCCGTCGTCGCCTACAACGCCTCCTTCGACCTCACCCTGCTCTCCGCCGAGCTGCGCCGGCACGGACTGCCCTCGCTCGCCGAGCGGATGGGCGGCGCCGGCATCGGCCCCGTCCTCGACCCGTACACCATCGACCGGGCCGTCGACCGCTACCGGCGCGGCAAGCGCACCCTGGAAGCGGTCTGCGGCGAGTACGGCGTCGAGCTCACCCGCGCCCACCAGGCGTCCGCCGACGCCCTCGCCGCCGTCCGGGTCGCCCTCGCGATAGCCGAGCGGCACCCGCAGGTCGCCGCCCTCGACCCGGCCGCACTGCACGAGCGGCAGATCGGCTGGTACCGCGCCTGGGCCGAGAACTTCCAGGACTTCCTGCGCCGCAAGGGCGACCCGGACGCCGTCGTCGACCCGGTGTGGCCGCTGCGCGGCGAGCCCGCCGCCGTCACCTCCTGACGGAGGCGCCGGTCAGGCGTTCTCCTTGAGGAAGGAGAGCAGCAGGTCGTTCACGGTCTCCGGCCGGTCCAGCTGCAGCCAGTGCCCCGCCTCCTCCACCCGCTCGTACCGCCAGGGGCCGGCGACGTGGTCGCCCGTCCGCTCCATCGAGTACTCGGTGAGGAACCGGTCCCCGGTCGACCAGACGCCCAGCACCGGAACCCTCTCCGGCAGCGGCGCCACCGGCTCGTGCGGAGCGAACTGGGCCTCCGGCGGGAGGCCCGCCCGGTAGATGTTCAGCGCCGCCGTCAGCGCCCCGGGGGCACGCAGCGGCTCGATCACGGACTCCGCGTCCGGGTGCTCGGCCAGCATCTCCCGCAGCATGGCGAAGTCGTCCCGCGCCAGCCAGTCCTCCGCGAGCCCGGCCAGCTGGAAGAGCAGCATGTACCAGGAGCGCTGCTTCTGCTCCCAGCCCGCGTCCCGGACCGCCCCGATGTGACCGACCGAGAGCAGGCTCAGGCTCTGCACCCGGTGCGGCACCACCGAGGCGATCCCCTGCGCCACGCCCGAACCCCAGTCGTGGCCGACCACGTGGAAGCGGCCCACCTTCAGCCGGGTCAGCAGCTCCATGACGTCCCCGACGTGCTTGGCCGGGTGGTACGCCTCCGGGCCGCCCTCCGGACGGTCCGAACCGCCGAAGCCCCGCAGGGTCGGCGCGATCGTCCGGAAGCCGGCCGCGTTCAGCGCCGGGACCTGATGGCGCCAGAGGAGATGGCTGTCGGGAAAGCCGTGGAGCAGCAGGACCACCGGTCCCTCACCGCTCACCTCGACGTCCAGAGCCACCTCGGTCAACTCGATCCGCATCACAACACCCCGTTTCTGTCGGTCGGTTCGCCAGGGATCATGATGTCAGGCCGGTCAGAACGGATACCAGCGAACCTCGGGATCGCCGTCCCGCAGCGAGCCCACCCGCCGCTCGAACTCGGCCAGCGCCTTCGGGTTGTGCGGCGCGTGCTGGGCCACCCAGGCGCAGCTCGCGGTCTCCCGCGCCCCGCGCAGCACCGCGCACCCCTCCCACTCCCGCACGTCCCAGCCGTACGCGGCGGTGAAGGCGTCGTAGGCCGCCGGGTCCAGGCCGTACCGGTCGCGGGAGAGCGCCAGCACCACCAGGTCGTGCTCGCGCAGGTCGGAGGAGAAGGTCTCCAGGTCCATCAGGACCGGCCCGTCCGGACCCACCTGCACGTTGCGCGGCAGGGCGTCGCCATGGATCGGGCCGGGGGCCAGGTGCGGGGTGAGCGCGGCCGCGGCCGGCGCGAAGGAGTCCCGGCGCTCCCGCAGGAAGGCCGCGTCCACCGGGTCGATCGCCTCGCCGGCGAGCCGCAGCCAGCGCTCCACCCCGCCCAGGAGTTCCCGCCGGGGCAGCGTGAACTCCGTCGGCACGGGCAGCGCGTGCACCGCCGTGAGCAACGGCGCCAGATCCCGCGGCTCGGCCGGCCGGACGGCCTCCGGCAGCGGATGCCAGAAGGTGAGGGGGTGCCCCTCGACCAGCCGCGGCTTCCGCTCCGCGGCCCGCACCGCCGGCACCCCGGCCGAGGCGAGCCAGCCGGCCAGCGCCACCTCCCGCTCCGCCCGCTCGAACAGCTCGGCGGACCGGCCCACCTTGACCACCAGGCCGTCCACGGCGAAGACCGCGTTCTCGCCCAGCGCGAGCAGCCGCGCCCCGCCGGCCGGCAGCCCCGCCGCGGCCAGGATCTCCCGGGCCCTCGCCTCGTCCATCACTCTCTCCCTACCCGGTGGTACGTGTGCGCGAGCAGTCTCCCATCCCTGGCAGCACCCCTCGTCATTACGAAACCTTGTTCAATAAGTCACAGATGAGTGACGGGTCTTCCCCTGCCCGCCGTCGATCGGGAAGGGTTCGGACCAGCCACCGCGCCACCCCCCACGAGGCGCGGTGGCCTTCTACGCTGGCCGCATGACGACGACGTACGCGCTCCTCCTCCGCGGGATCAACGTGAGCGGCCGGCGCAAGCTCCCCATGGCGGAGCTGCGCACCCTCCTCGAAGAGCTCGGCCACGGCGACGTGCGGACCTATCTCCAGAGCGGGAACGCGGTCTTCACCACCGCGGGGGACGCCTCCGAGGACGCCCTCGCCACCGTGATCGAGGAGGCCGTCGAGAAGCGGTTCGGCTTCCGCTGCGACTGCCTCGTCCGCGACGGCGCCTACCTCGCGGCCGTCGCCGAGGCGTGCCCCTTCCCCGCCGGCGAACTGGAGGGGAAGCAGCTGCACGCCGTGTACTACTCCGAGCAGGTCACCCCGGACCGCTTCGCCTCGATCGACGCCGAGGCCCTTCTGCCCGAGGCGTTCGCCCTCGGCGACCGGGTGATGTACCTCCACACGCCGGACGGCCTCGGCCGCTCCAAGCTCGCCGAGGCCGTGCTGCGCCCGTCCCTGAACAAGGGCGTGGTGGCCACCGCCCGCAACTGGAACACGGTCCGCAAGCTGGTGGAGATGACCGCCTAGCCGACCGGACCGGTCCCGGGGCGGGACCTAGCCGGCCGCGGCCGCCACCCGCTCCGGGGCGCCAGCCGCCTCCGCGTACCGCTCCACGAGCAGCCGGGCCAGTTCGGGGGAGGGGCCGAGGACGCCGGCCAGCACGTCCGCCTCGGCGGCCCCGGCCGCGATCCGGTCCGGCAGGCGGCCCGGCGCGATCACGTACGGGGCCACCGCCACCCGGCGGACGCCCGGTTCGGCGCGCAGCGCCCGTACCGCGTCCTCGGTCCGGGGAAGAGATGCGGAGGCGAACGCGGGCCGCACGGAGCACCAACCGGTGCGCCGCAGCTCCCGCGCCGTTTCTGCGATCGCCGCGATCGCCTCCGGGTCCGTGGAGCCCGCCGAGGCCAGGACGACCCCGGTGGTGCTCCGGTCGCCGGGCGTGAGCCCGGCCTCGTACAGGCGCCGTTCCACCGTCGCGAGCAGCAGCGGGGACGGGCCGAGGACCTCCGCCTGCCGGATCCGCAGCCCCGCCGGCGCCCCGCGCAGCACGGCCGGGATGTCGGCCTTGGCGTGGAAGGCTCGGGTCAGCAGCAGCGGCAGCGCCACCACGTCCCGTACCCCCTCGGCGGCGAGCCGGTCCAGGACGCCCGCCACCGACGGCAGGGTGAAGTCCAGGAACGCGGTCTCGACCCGCAGCCCCGGCCGCAGCGCGCCGGCCCGGCGCACCAGCGCCTGGACGGTCGCCGCGTGCCGCGGATCGCGGCTGCCGTGGGCGATGACGAGGAGAACGGGGCGGTTCATGGCGGGTCGCTCACTTCACCAGCAGGCCGCGGCTGCGGAGCACCCAGCGCTCCAGCGGGCTGAAGATCAGCAGGTCGATGGCGATGCCGACGATCAGGATCAGCAGGATCGCCAGGAAGACGCCGGGCAGGTCGATGTTGTTGCGGCCGTTCTCCAGGAGCTGGCCCAGGCCGAGCCCCAGGTCGGGGGAGGAGGCGATGATCTCCGCGGCCATCAGCGAGCGCCAGGAGAAGGCCCAGCCCTGCTTCAGCCCTGCCAGGTAGCCGGGCAGCGCGGCCGGGAGGACCACGTGCCAGGTGCCCTTGAGGCCGGTGGCGCCCAGGGTGCGGCCGGCCCGCAGGAAGAGCGGCGGCACCTGGTCCACGCCGGAGACCAGGCCGTTGGCGATGGACGGCACGGCGCCGAGCAGGATCACCGTGTACATCATGGCGTCGTTCAGGCCGAACCAGAGCACGGCCGGCGGCACCCACGCCACCGACGGCAGCGACTGGAGACCGGACAGGATCGGGCCGATCGCGGCGCGGACGAACTTCACCCGGGCCACCAGCAGACCCAGCGGGGTGCCGATGGCGAGGGCGAGGAGGAAGCCGGCCAGGCCCCGGGACACGCTGGTCCAGATGACCTCCAGGAGGGTGCCCTGGAGCCACATGTCGGACAGGCCGTCCCACACCGCGGACGGCGCGGGGAGCTTGGTCTCCTCGGTGATCTTCGCGGAGACCAGGACCTGCCAGACGACCAGGACGAGGGCGACGGCGAGGGTGGGCGGGAGGACCTTCTTGACGAGGACCTCGCGGACCGGCGTGCGGCGGACCTCGACCGCGTCCAGCGCGTCGAGCCCGGCCTCCAGACCGGCGAGGTCGTCGTTCTTGACCTTCGCGGCGGTGTCAGTGCTGGCCATGGCGGCGGATCTCCCCACGCAGGTGTTCAGTGATCTCGACGGACAGCTCCGCCACGTCGGCGTCCTCGATGCGGCGCGGCTGCGGGATGTCCACGGTCCACTCCTTGGCCACCCGGCCGGGCCGGGAGGAGAGCAGGACGACGCGCTCGGCGAGGCGGACGGCCTCGCGCACGTTGTGCGTGACGAAGAGGACGGAGAGGTTCGTCTCCTCCCAGATGCGGGTGAGCTCGCCGTGCAGCACGTCGCGGGTGATGGCGTCGAGCGCCGCGAACGGCTCGTCCATCAGCAGCAGCTGGCTGTCCTGGGCGAGCGCCCGGGCGAGCGCCACGCGCTGGCGCATGCCGCCGGACAGCTCGTGCACCCGCTTGCCGTACGCGCCGCCGAGCCGGACGAGTTCGAGCAGCCGCTCGGCCTCCGGCCTGCGCTCGGCCCGCGGCAGCCCGCGCAGCCGCAGCGCGAGCTCGATGTTCTTGCCCGCGGTCAGCCACGGGAAGAGGGCGTGCTCCTGGAACATCAGGGCCGGCCGGCCGCCCGGGGTCGCGATGGACCCCAGGGTCGGCCGGTCCAGTCCGGCGACCAGGTTCAGCAGCGTGGACTTGCCACACCCCGAGGCCCCCAGGATGGTGACGAACTCGCCGGGCGCGACGTCGAGACTGACGTCGTCCAGGACGAGCTGGGTACCGGCCGGGCCGGAGAAGGACTTCGAGACGTGCTCGATCCGGGCGGCGTGCGTCTGCTCCGCTACGGTGCCCTCGGCAGCCTTGGCGAGCGTCGTGGCCATGGTCGTCACCTCCTGGGTATCAGCTGCGGACTGCTTACTTGACGCCGAGACCGGCGTCGGAGACCTCGGC
The DNA here is from genome assembly GCF_042885515.1 of Streptomyces sp. NPDC058052. Lineage (NCBI taxonomy): Bacteria > Bacillati > Actinomycetota > Actinomycetes > Kitasatosporales > Streptomycetaceae > Streptomyces > Streptomyces sp. NPDC058052. The sequence continues at coordinate 162,473 of NZ_JBHVRX010000004.1, forward strand.
CTGGCCCTCGGCCTTCAGCACCTTGTTGAGGAGCTTCAGGTCGTAGATGCCGGCCAGGTCGGGCTGGTCGATGAGCTTCGCCTTGACCGCCCACTCGGACTGCGTCTTCAGCGTCGCGGCCAGCGGGTCGTTCGTGATCGCGATGCTCGGCCACGCCGGGTCGATGACCTTGGCGTCCAGGGCCTTGCCCGACTCCGCCTTCAGCGCCGCGTTGGCGGACTCCTTGGCCTTGTCCGGGTTGGCGTTGATCCACGCGTTGGTCTTCACCGTGCCCCGCAGGACGGCCTCGACGACGTCCGGGTGCTCCGTGAGGAACTTCTGCGACACGATGATGTTCGTGATCACGAACTTCTTGTCGGGCCACAGGGAGGTCTCGTCGAGGAGCACCGACGCGCCCTGGGAGACCAGCTTGGAAGCCGTCGGCTCCGGCACCCAGGCACCGTCGATGGAGCCCGACTTGTAGGCGTCCGGGGTCACCTTGTTGTCCGTGCGCACCACGGAGACGTCACCCTTGCCGGACTCGGCGTCGACCGTCCAGCCCTTCTCCGCGATCCAGTTGAGGAGCGCGACGTCCTGCGTGTTCCCCTTCTGCGGGGTGGCGATCTTCTTGCCCTTCAGGTCGTCCAGGGTCTTGATCCTGTCCGGGTTCACGACCAGCTTCACGCCGCCGGAGGCGGAGCCGGAGATGATCCGCAGGTTCTTGCCCTTGGACTTGACGTAGGCGTTGATGGACGGCGAGGGGCCGATGAAGCCGATGTCGAGAGAGCCGCCGTTGAGGGCCTCGATCTCGGACGGGCCGGCGTTGAAGGTCTGGGGCTTGAGGACCGTGCCGCCCAGCTCCTTCTGGATGTGGCCGTCCTGGACGCCGATCAGCGCGGTGGCGTGCGTCAGGTTGGGGAAGAAGCCGACCCGGACCTCGGGGGCGGAGAGCTTCTTCGCGTCGGCCGCGATCGGGGCCTTCTCCGCGGACGTGTCCTTCTTCGCGTCGGAGCCGTAGCCGCACGAGGCGAGGGCGCCGATCAGCAGAGGCAGGGCGGCGGTGGCGGCCAGGCTGCGGCGCAGGGTGGTACGGGTGGTGGCAGGCACGGGAGGTGTTCCCCTCGATTCAGCGTCTTCGAAGTCTGTGTCTGTGTCGTTCGGGGTGGAGCGGGTGGAGCCGTGTCGCACCGCTCACGCGGTGCACCGAGGTCAGCACGCACATCGCGCGACACCTCCTCTGCCCGCGCCGAGCGCGCCGGAGCCGACCCGGCCGCCTTCCTTCGCGAAGGTCCCGTAGAAGTCCTGAGTCATCGTCAGAAGTCCCATCCCTCTTCGTCGTCGGTGGTCTGCGCGGCCTTGGCGGTGGCGAAGGACTCGCCCGCCATGCCCGCCGCGAGGGTGGTGCCGTCGGCCGGGTCGATCAGCAGGAACGAACCGGTGCGGCGGGAGTCCGCGTACGCGTCGAGCGCGAGCGGCTCCGCCGTGCGGACCTTCACCCGGCCGATGTCGTTGGCGACGAGCTGCCCGGGCTCCGGGTGCTGGGAGAGGTCGTCCAGGGTGAGCCGGGACGGGATCTCCTTGACGATCGCCTTGACCGTGCGGGTGGTGTGCTTGAGCAGCACCCGCTGGCCGACGGTGAGCGGCTGGTCCGCCACGTGGCAGACGGTCGCCTCGACGTCCTGGCTGGTGGCCGGGGCGTCGCCGCTCGGGGCGAGCAGGTCGCCGCGCGAGATGTCGATGTCGTCGGCGAGCCGGATCGTGACCGACTGCGGGGCCCAGGCGATGTCCACCGGCTCGCCCAGCGCGTCGATCGCGGTGATCGTCGAGGTCCTCCCGGACGGCAGCACGGTGACCTGCTCGCCGACCCGGAAGGCGCCGGCCGCGATCTGGCCCGCGTAGCCGCGGTAGTCGGGGTGCTCGGCGGTCTGCGGACGGATCACGTACTGGACCGGGAAGCGGGCGTGGCACGCCGTCAGGTCGTGGCTGACCGGGACCGTCTCCAGGTGCTCCAGGACGGTCGGGCCGCCGTACCAGTCCATGTTCGCGGACGGCTCCACGACGTTGTCGCCGGCGAGCGCCGAGATCGGGATCGCGGTGATCTCCGGGACGCCCAGCTCGGAGGCGTACGTGGTGAACTCCTCGGCGATCGCGGCGAAGACGGACTCCCGGTACTCGACGAGGTCCATCTTGTTCACGGCCAGCACCACGTGCGGGACGCGGAGCAGCGCGGCGACGGCGGCGTGCCGGCGGGTCTGCTCCACGACGCCGTTGCGGGCGTCGACCAGGACCACGGCCAGCTCGGCCGTGGAGGCGCCGGTCACCATGTTCCGGGTGTACTGCACGTGCCCCGGGGTGTCGGCGAGGATGAACCGCCGGCGCGGGGTCGCGAAGTAGCGGTACGCCACGTCGATCGTGATGCCCTGCTCCCGCTCGGCCCGCAGGCCGTCCGTGAGCAGCGCCAGGTCGGGGGCCTCCTGGCCGCGCGAACGCGAGGCGTGCTCCACGGCCTCCAGCTGGTCGGCGAGGACCGACTTGGAGTCGTGCAGGAGCCGGCCCACCAGGGTGGACTTGCCGTCGTCGACGGAGCCGGCGGTGGCGAAGCGCAGCAGGGTGGTGGCGGCCAGCTCGGCGGCCGGCTGCTCGATGGACGTGCTCATGGTTAGAAGTACCCTTCGCGCTTGCGGTCTTCCATCGCGGCCTCGGACAGCTTGTCGTCGGCCCGGGTGGCGCCCCGCTCGGTGAGACGGGAGGCGGCGATCTCGGCGATGACGGCGTCGAGCGTGGTGGCGTCGGAGTCGACGGCGCCGGTGCAGGACATGTCGCCGACCGTGCGGTAGCGGATCAGCCGCGTCTCGACCCGCTCGGTCTCCTTCGGGCCGCCCCACGCGCCGGCGGTGAGCCACATGCCGCTGCGGGCGAACACCTCGCGCTCGTGGGCGAAGTAGATCTGGGGAAGCTCGATCTTCTCGCGCTGGATGTACTGCCAGACGTCCAGCTCGGTCCAGTTGGAGAGCGGGAAGACCCGGACGTGCTCGCCGGGGGCGTGCCGGCCGTTGTACAGCTGCCACAGCTCGGGGCGCTGGCGGCGCGGGTCCCACTGGGAGAACTCGTCGCGGAGGGAGAACACCCGCTCCTTGGCGCGGGCCTTCTCCTCGTCGCGCCGGCCGCCGCCGAACACGGCGTCGAAACGGTGCTGCTGGATGGCCTCGGTCAGCGGCACCGTCTGGAGCGGGTTGCGGGTGCCGTCCGGGCGCTCCTTGAGGGCGCCGCGGTCGATGTACTCCTGCACGGAGGCGACGTGCAGCCGCAGCCCGTGCTCGGCGACCACGCGGTCGCGGTACTCGATGACCTCGGGGAAGTTGTGGCCCGTGTCGACGTGCAGCAGCGTGAAGGGGACCGGCGCGGGGGCGAACGCCTTGAGCGCCAGGTGCAGCATGACGATGGAGTCCTTGCCGCCGGAGAAGAGGATCACCGGCCGCTCGAACTCGCCCGCCACCTCACGGAAGATGTGGACGGCCTCGGACTCCAGGGAGTCGAGGTGCGACAGCGCGAACGGGCTGTCGGTCTCGTGGACATGGGCGACGGTGGTCACAGTGCCTCCTCGTGAGCTTCTCCGCCCGCGCGGCGCACCGGTGCGGCTTTCGTCGTGGTCTGCGGGCCGGTGGCCGCGCGCACGTCGCTCACCGTGCCTCCTCGTGAGCTTCTCCGCCCGCGCGGCGCACCGGTGCGGCTTTCGTCGTCGTCTGCGGGCCGGTGGCCGCGCGCACGTCGCTCACCGTGCCTCCTCGTGAGCTTCTCCGCCCGCGCGGCGCACCGGTGCGGCTTTCGTCGTGGTCTGCGGGCCGGTGGCCGCGCGCACGTCGCTCACAGCAGACCCCTCTCGGTGAGCAGCGCGTGGAGCTGCGCCGCGGACTCCTGCACGGTCTGGTTCTGGGACTCGATCCGCAGATCGGGGGCCTCGGGGGCCTCGTACGGGTCGTCGACGCCGGTCAGGCCGGAGAGCTCGCCCGCGGCCTGCTTGGCGTAGAGCCCCTTGACGTCGCGGACCGAGCAGACCTCGACCGGGGTGGCCACGTGGACCTCGACGAAGGCGGTGCCCTCGGCCTGGTGCCGCTTGCGGACCGCCTCGCGGCTGTCGGCGTACGGGGCGATGACCGGGACCAGCGCGGTCACGCCGTGCGAGGCGAGCAGCTCGGCGACGAAGCCGATCCGCTGCACGTTGGTGAACCGGTCCTCGCGGGAGAAGCCGAGGCCCGCGGAGAGGAACTCGCGGATCTCGTCGCCGTCGAGGATCTCGACGCGGTGGCCCTCCTCGCGCAGCCGGCCGGCCAGCTCGTAGGCGATCGTGGTCTTGCCGGCGCTCGGCAGTCCGGTGAGCCAGACGGTGGCACCGGTCACGTGGGTCTCCAGGGGGGTGTCGGGGGTGGTCATCAGCCGTGCAGTCCGCATTCGGTCTTGGCGCGGCCGGCCCAGCGGCCGGCCCGGGCGTCCTCGCCGGCCTCGACCCGGCGGGTGCAGGGCGCGCAGCCGACGGAGGCGTACCCGTCCATGAGCAGCGGGTTGGTGAGGACCCCGTACTCGGTGACGTAGGCGTCGACGTCGTCCTGGGTCCAGCGGGCGATGGGGGAGACCTTCACCTTGCGCCGCTTCTCGTCCCAGCCGACGACCGGGGTGTTCGCCCGGGTCGGGGACTCGTCGCGGCGCAGTCCGGTCGCCCACGCGGTGTACCCGGTCAGCCCCTCCTGGAGCGGCTTGATCTTGCGCAGCGCGCAGCACAGGTCGGGGTCGCGGTCGTGCAGCTTCGGCCCGTGCTCGGCGTCCTGCTCGGCCACCGTCTGGCGCGGGGTCAGGGTGATGACCTTGACGTCCATGACGGCCTCGACGGCGTCACGGGTGCCGATGGTCTCCTCGAAGTGGTAGCCGGTGTCGAGGAAGACGACGTCCACGCCGGGCATGGCGCGGGAGGCGAGGTGGGCGACGACCGCGTCCTCCATGGAGGAGGTGACGCAGAACCGGTTGCCGAAGGTGGCGGCGGCCCACTGGAGGACCTCCAGCGCGGAGGCGTCCTCCAGCTCCCGCCCGGCCTGCTCGGCGAGCGCCTTCAGCTCGGCGTCGGTGGTCGCCTCGGTGACCTGAGTCGCCGTCATATCGATTCCCCTCCAGTGGAGTTGCCGGAAGTTCCGGGGGCGAGGAGCCCCAGGAACTTCAGCTGGAAGGCTCGACTGCACGCTGCGCATTCCCAGGAGCCGTGGCCCTGCTCGCTCGGACGCAGGTCCTCGTCCCCGCAGTAGGGGCAGAAGAAGGGGGCGGCGCGCTCGCTCACGAGAGGGCCTCCTCGGACGCCCTGGCCGCCCAGGTGGCGAAGCGCTCGCCGTCCTCGCGCTCGGCCTGGTAGCGGCTGAGGATCCGCTCGACGTAGTCGGGCAGCTCGGCCGAGGTGACCTTGAGGCCGCGGACCTTGCGGCCGAAGCCGGCCTCCAGGCCGAGGGCGCCGCCCAGGTGGACCTGGTAGCCCTCGACGCGGTTGCCCTCGTCGTCCAGGACCAGCTGGCCCTTGAGACCGATGTCCGCGACCTGGATGCGGGCGCAGGCGTTCGGGCAGCCGTTGATGTTGATGGTGAGCGGCTCGTCGAACTCCGGGAGGCGGCGCTCCAGTTCGTCGATGAGCGAGGAGCCGCGGCCCTTCGTCTCGACGATGGCGAGCTTGCAGAACTCGATGCCAGTGCAGGCCATCGTGCCGCGCCGGAAGGGCGACGGGGTGACCCGCAGGTCCAGCGCCTCCAGGGCGGCGACCAGCGACTCGACCTGCGACTCGACGACGTCGAGGACGAGCATCTTCTGCTCGGCGGTGGTGCGGACCCGGCCGGAGCCGTGGGCCTCGGCGATCTCGGCGATCTTGGTGAGGGTGGGGCCGTCCACGCGGCCGACGCGCGGGGCGAAGCCGACGTAGAAGTTGCCGTCCTTCTGCTTGTGCACGCCGACGTGGTCGCGCCAGCGGCCGGCCGGCTGCTCGGGCGCGGGGCCGTCGGTGAGCTTCCGCTTCAGGTACTCGTCCTCCAGGACCTGGCGGAACTTCTCCGCGCCCCAGTCGGCGACGAGGAACTTCAGGCGGGCGCGGTTGCGCAGCCGGCGGTAGCCGTAGTCGCGGAAGATCGAGATGACGCCCTCGTAGACGTCGGGGACCTCGTCCAGGGAGACCCAGGTGCCCAGGCGGACGCCGAGCTTGGGGTTGGTGGAGAGGCCGCCGCCGACCCAGACGTCGAAGCCCGGACCGTGCTCGGGGTGCACGACGCCGACGAAGGAGATGTCGTTGATCTCGTGCGCCACGTCGAGCAGCGGCGAACCGGAGACGGCGGACTTGAACTTGCGGGGCAGGTTGGAGAAGTCCTTGTTGCCGACGATCCGGCGCTGGATCTCGTCGATGGCGGGGGTGCCGTCGATGATCTCCTCCTCGGCGATGCCGGCGACCGGCGAGCCGAGGATGACGCGCGGGGTGTCGCCGCACGCCTCGGTGGTGGAGAGGCCGACCGCCTCCAGGCGGTTCCAGATCTCGGGGACGTCCTCGATGCGGATCCAGTGGTACTGGACGTTCTGCCGGTCCGTGATGTCGGCGGTGCCGCGCGCGAACTCCTCGGAGATCTCGCCGATCACCCGCAGCTGCCGGGTGGTCAGCCGGCCGCCGTCGATGCGGACGCGGAGCATGAAGTACTCGTCGTCCAGCTCCTCCGGCTCCAGGACACCGGTCTTGGTGCCGTCCAGGCCCTGCTTGCGCTGGGTGTACAGGCCCCACCAGCGCATGCGCCCGCGCAGGTCGTTGGGGTCGATCGAGTCGAAACCGCGCTTCGAGTAGACCGTCTCAATACGTGTCCGCACATTGAGACCGTCGTCATCCTTCTTGAACTGCTCATTGCCGTTCAGCGGGGTGAAGTGCCCCACGGCCCACTGACCCTCGCCACGGTGGCGCCCGGTCTTGCGGCGGGCGGCGGCGGGGGTGGGGTTTTCCGGGGTGGCGGCCATGGCGTCTTGTCCTTCGGGACTGCGGGAGGGCGGCTCTGACCTGCACACTCGCGCGCAGAACAGAGAGTGGCGCGGCGGTGCGCAGCAGGGTCGGGCAGAGAGGGATTGCGGCAGTGCTGGTGTGCTCAGCGCGCCGGACAGATGGCGCTGGACATGCGGCCGAGGTCGACGTGCCGCCGACTCACCAAGGCAGTTCCAGTTCCAGGCATGGCGGAAGCGTGTCACGGGACTTTGGACCCAGTCCAGCATCGTCCGTTATGTGGACATGAACGTCTCACTGTGCGAGACGGTGTGGTCTGGGTCACGCGAAAGGGGCCCTGATCAGGGCCCCTTTCGCGGCGAACTGTCGGAGACTCAGGCGTGCGCGCCGGGCCACGGGCCGGGCGTCACGGTCTCCTCGGCCTGCTCCACCTTGGTGTCGAAGAGGCGGAAGCCGCGGCGCTCGTAGTTGGCCATGGCGTGCGGCCCGTCCAGCGAGCAGGTGTGCAGCCACACCCGCTTCGTCGGCTCCCGGTCCGGCCAGCGCTCGGCCAGGTCCCAGGCGCGCCGGATGCCCTCGGAGAGCAGGTGGCCGCCGATGCCGCGGCCCCGGAAGGCGGCGATCAGGCCGAAGTAGATGATCTCGACGACCCCGTCGTCCTGCGGGTCGAACTCCACGTACCCGGCCGGCGTCCCCCGGTCGTACGCCACCCAGATCTCGGCGCCCGGCTTCTCCGCGATCTCCTTCCACTGCGCGTAGTCGAGCGGGAGCCGGTCGGCCCAGTGGATGTCGCCGCCGACCGCGGTGTAGAGGTAGCGGCTGAACTCGGGGGAGGGGACCTCGGCCCGGCGGACGACGATGTCGTCGCCCTCGGGGACCCGCGCCGGACGCAGGTCGTCGGGCGAGGTCTGTTCCAGGGACCAGGTGGTGAGAGTGATGCTCATGCTCTTATCGCATCATGCGGAGCGCCGGATTCCCAGGCCGGGCGGGGGTGGGCCCCGTCTCGCCGGGCCGGGGCGGACGCGGTGTCCGGCATGTGGACAGGCGGGGGGGGGCGGCCGGACCCGGGGGTGCGGGAACCGGCCGTCGGGCCTCGGACTCGGGAGCCGGTCGCCCGGGAGCCGGCCGCTCCGGACCCGGGAACCGTTCGCCCGGAGCCGGCCGCCCGGGGCATCGGCCCGCGCGGACCCGGACGGTCAGACCCGGCTGGCCGAGCGGATCGCCGGGGCCGTCGAGTGCGGGAGGAGGTCGCCCGGGCTCTTCGGGCGCCGTACCTCCACCGCGATCTCCTCACGGAAGCGGTACGGGCGGTGCGCCAGGACGCCGGCCAGGGTGCGGCGTACCCGGGACATCTCGGCGCGGACCGTCACCGTCCTCGTCCGGTCCCCGAACACGTCCTGCGCCAGATCGGCCGCCGTCCGCCCGTCCGGATGCAGCGCCAGGAGATAGAGGAGTTCCGCGTGGCGCGGGCTCAGCTCCTGCTGCCAGCTCCCGGCCGCTCCGGAGACCGCCACGGTCCAGCGGCGCGGCCGGCGCAGGTCGAGGACCACCCGGCTCGCCGCCCCCGACTCCGCACCGGCCGGCGCGGTGTCCTCCTCCACCCGCAGCAGCCAGCCGCCGGGCAGCGGCTCCACCGCGCACAGGCCCAGCGAGGGCAGCCACACCCGGCCGGCGCCGAACGACTTCGGCAGCGTGATCCGGTCCATCGGGGCGAGCCCGGTCACCGCGGCCGTCCACCCGTGGGCGTCGACCGCGACGGCCCGGCCGCCCACACGGCACAGGATCGGCGCGGCCACCGCCCGCAGCCGCTCGACCGTGCCCCGGTGCCGCTCGCGCATCTCGGCCTCGGCGAGCCGGGCGACCGAGCCCACCAGGGCCAGCATCGAGGGGTGGAAGGTGGAGGCCGGCCCGCTCACGTCCAGCACGCCGAGCAGCCGCTGGTCGCGCGGGTCGTGGACGGGCGCGGCGGCGCAGGTCCAGTTGTGCAGCGCGTGCACGTAGTGCTCGGCGGAGTGGACCTGCACCGCCCGGTGGGTGGCGAGCGCGGTGCCGACCGCGTTGGTGCCGGTGGTGTGCTCCGTCCAGGCCGCCCCCTCCTCCAGGCAGATCCCGTTCGCGTGCCGCATCACCGAGGGGTGGCCCTCCCGCCACAGCACCCGGCCGTGCTCGTCGGTGACCACCATGATCTGGAGCGAGGCGTCGGCGATCCCGGCCAGGCCGGAGCTCAGGGTCTGCATCACCTCGGCCAGCAGGGTGCTCCGCCGCCGCTGCTCCAGCTCGTCGCGGCGCAGCAGCACGCTGCTGGTGCCCTGGTCGGGGTCGAGGCCGAGCCGGGCCATCCGCCGCCAGGAGGCGTCGATCTCCGGGCGGGGCGCGATCGGGGGCGTCCGTCCGGCCAGCGTCTCCTCACGGACGCGGTGGAGCAGCCGGGCCGCCTGGACGGCGTCCATGGTGGCCAGCCGCTTCATGTCGAGCCGCGTGTTGTTCATCGGTCCCTCCCCGCCACCCGGTGTGCTGTATCGGTTCTGCAGTGTCCGGGCGGATGACCGGAGTGTCGTGAGCGCCGTCCGGCCCGTCCGAATTGTCGCCCCGGGCCGTGGGTCGCAGTGTCGCGGGTCCATCGTGCCGTCCGGAAGCCCTCCACGGAGCCCGGTTCGGGTAATCCTGCAACCCTTTGCAACTCTGGCCCCGCCCCGGCCCGGTGCGTGAGGGTGGTGACGGCGGGTGGTGGTGCCGTGTCGGCGCAGCACCACCCCCGCCTTCCGCGCGTGCCGACCCCGCGCCCCGCCCCGCGGGCCGCCGGGTCCACCCCTGGTACGCGCGGCACAGCCTCCCGCACCCACGTGCCCCCGCCGCCCGCCCGCGGCGAACACCGCCCGCGCCCGCGGCGAACACCGCCGTGACGCAGGGAATCCGCCCGCGGCGCGGCGCACACCTGACGCGCCGCCCCCGCCGCGGGACCCCCCGCCCTCACACCACCGGCCGGGCCCGCTCCACCACCGCGCGCAGGTCCAGGGTGTGCGGCAGGGTGCCGAAGGCCGAGCCCGCGTCGCCGCCCAGCCGCCCCGCGCAGAACGCGTCCGCGACCTCCGGCGGCGCCCAGCGCACCAGCAGCGCGCCCTGGAGGACCAGGGCCATCCGCTCCGCGAGCCGCCGGGCCCGCGCCTCGACGCCCTCCAGATCGGCCAGCTCCGTGAGCAGGCCCCGGATCGCCCGGTCGAGCCGCGGGTCCGCGCCGCGCGCCTCCCCGACCTCCCGCAGGTACGCGTCCAGCGCCGCCGGCTCCGTCCGCAGCGCCCGCAGCACGTCCAGCGCCTGGATGTTCCCCGCGCCCTCCCACACCGAGTTCAGCGGCGACTCGCGCAGCAGCCTCGGCAGCCCGGACTCCTCCACGTACCCGTTCCCGCCCAGGCACTCCAGCGCCTCGGCCACCAACGGCACGCACCGCTTCGTCACCCAGTACTTGGCCGCCGGGACCGCGATCCGCAGCAGCGCCAGGTCCCGCTCCGTACCGGAGTCGTACGCCGCCGCCAGCCGCATCCCGAGGACGGTCGCCGCCTCCGACTCCACGGCGAGGTCCGCCAGCACGTTCCGCATCAGCGGCTTGTCGGCGAGGAGACCGCCGAAGGCCGAGCGGTACGAGGCGTGGTGCACGGCCTGCGCCACCGCCTGCCGCATCAGCGCCGCCGACCCCAGCACGCAGTCCAGCCGGGTCGCCGCCACCATCCCCATGACCGTCCGCAGCCCGCGCCCCTCCTCGCCGACCCGGCGCGCCCACGTCGTCCCGTCGAACTCCACCTCCGCCGAGGCGTTCGACCGGTTCCCGAGCTTGTCCTTGAGCCGCTGGAGCGCGAACGCGTTGCGCGAGCCGTCGTCCAGGACCCGGGGCACCAGGAAACACGTCAGGCCGCCGGGCGCCTGCGCGAGCACCAGGAACGCGTCCGACATCGGCGCCGAACAGAACCACTTGTGCCCCGTCAGCACGTACTCGCCGGAGGCCGCCAGCGGCCGCGCGGACGTCGTGTTCGCCCGTACGTCGCTCCCGCCCTGCTTCTCCGTCATCCCCATCCCCAGCAGCACCCCCGCCTTCGAGGCGGCCGGCCGCAGCTCCCGCTCGTACACCCGGGAGACCGCCGGCGGCTCCCAGACCGCCGCCAGCTCCGGCTCGGCCCGCAGCGCCGGCACCGCCGCGTGGGTCATCGACAGCGGACAGCCGTGCCCGGCCTCCGCCTGCGTGGCCACCAGGAAGGCGGCCGCCCGCCGCACGTGCCCGCCCGGCCGCCCCCACGCGTCCGTCAGCCCCGCCGCCACGCCCTTGCCGAGCAGCCGGTGCCAGGCCGGATGGAACTCCACCTCGTCGATCCGGTGCCCGTACCGGTCGTGCGTCCGCAGCCGCGGCGGGAAGGCGTTCGCCTGCTCCCCCCACTCCCGCACCTGCTCCGAACCCGAGGCCCGGCCCAGCGCGCGCAGCTCCTCCGCGGCCCCGTCGAGGAGGCCGGCGGGCAGGTGGCGGCCGACCGCCTCGGCCAGGGCACGGTCGGACGTGAAGACGTCGTACCCCACCAGGGGCGGAGCCTGGTTGGTCACTGTGTGGGAGGCCGCTTCCATGCCGATACGGTAAGCAGGTGCAGGCAGCAAGCGAAACACCCGAACGGCCGGAGCGGCGACCCTGGAGCAGGCTCCACCGGGCCCGCGTCCTCTACCGCAACGTCTCCAAGCGGAAGATGGTCTGGCTGCTCCTCAAGGACACCGTGAACTCGTGCATCGAGTACCGGATCCTCGGGCTCGCCGCCGAGGCGGCCTTCTTCACCCTGCTCTCCCTGCCACCCCTGCTGCTCGGACTCATCGCCCTCCTCGGCTACGCCGACGACTGGACCAACACCGACACCGTCGCCAGCATCCAGGAGAACATCCTCCGCGCCGCCGGAACGGTCCTCTCCGACCGGGGCGTCGACGAGATCGCACAGCCGATCCTCGACGACATCACCCACGCGAAACGGCCCGAACTCGTCTCCCTCGGCTTCGCCATCGCCCTGTGGTCAGGCTCCCGCGCGGTGAACGTCTTCATCGACACCATCACCGTCATGTACGGCCTCGACGGGCACCGCGGCATCGTGAAGACCCGGCTGCTCGCCTTCCTGCTCTACATCGTGGCGCTGATCATCGGGGCGGTGGTGCTGCCCCTCGCGGTCGTCGGCCCCGACCGGGTCGTCGAACTCGTCACCTGGGGCACCGACGTCGTTGCCGTCCTCTACTGGCCGGCCGTCATCCTGCTCTCCGTCGCCTTCCTCACCACGCTCTACCACGTCTCCGTGCCCGTCAGATCGCCGTGGATCGAGGACATCCCGGGCGCGCTCGTCGCCCTCGCGATGTGGGCGTTCGGCAGCTTCCTGCTGCGGATCTACCTGACGAGCCAGGTCGAGGGACCGACCATCTACGGCTCGCTCGCCGCACCCATCGCCATCCTCCTCTGGATCGGCGTCTCCGCCTTCGCCGTCCTGGTCGGCGCCGCCGTGAACGCGGCCATCGACCGCGTCTGGCCGTCCGTCGCCACCGCCGCCGCCCGCGAGGCCAACGAACGCGCCCGCGCCGTCCAGGCCGCCGAGCTCGTCGCCCGGATCCGCGCGGAGGCCGAGGAGGTCGACGAGGACGACCCCGACATGCCGTCCGAGTTCCCCGAGCGCTGGTCCAGGTTCCTCCCCCCGGACGACGTGAAGGCCCGCCTCCACACGGGCTGGGAGAAGGAGTGAACGGCACCGGCGTCCGGCCCGCCCCGACGCACGGGCCCCGGAGGCCCGGCCCCGGGTCCCGCCCGGAAGGCCCCGTCCGGCGCGGACGGCGCCACGCCCCGCACAGGATCTAGCCTGGACGGGTGTACGAGGAACGCCCCGCCCGGCTCGACGGCGCCGTCCTGTGGACCCGGACGGCGCCCGCCCCCGTCGTCTCCGGCGCCCTCGTCGTCCCCGACGGCTGCATGGACCTGATCTGGGCCGACGGCCGGCTCCTCGTCGCGGGCGCCGACACGCGCGCGTACCGCTCGGAAGAGGCCGTCGCCCGGTACGCGGGGCTGCGCTTCGCGCCCGGCGACGCCCCGCACCTCCTCGGCGTCCCGGCCCGCGACCTGCGCGACCGCCGGGTCGACCTCGCCGACCTGTGGGGCGCGGGACCCGCCCGCCGCCTCGCCGCGCGGATCGGCGGGGCACCCGACCCGGCCGCCGCCCTGGAGGCGTACGCGCTCCACCGCGCGGCCGGCACCGGACCGCCCGACCCGCTGCTCCGCGCGGTCGCCGCCCGGCTCGGCGCGGGCCGCCCGGTCGGCGAGACCGCCGACGCCCTCGGCCTCGGCGTCCGCCGCCTCCACCGGCTCTCCCTGGACGCCTTCGGCTACGGCCCCCAGACCCTGGCCCGCGTCCTCCGCCTCCAGCGCGCCCTGGCCCTGCTCCGCGCCGGCCTCCGGCCCGCCGAGGCCGCCACCCGCGCCGGGTACACGGACCAGGCCCACCTCACCCGCGACACCCGCGCCCTGGCGGGCACGACACCGGGGGCCTACGCGCGCGTGGCGGCGGATCAGGAGCCGCCGGGGGCCCTGGAGTCGATCGAGACGTCGGCGAACAGCGAGATCCCGTAACCGTCCGGATCGGTCACGACCGCGTACCGCTGCCCCCACACCGCGTCCCACGGCTCCAGGTGTCCCGCGTACCCGGCCCCCGTGAGCTCCGCGTACACCGCGTCCACGTCCTCCGCCGCGTCGCACCGGAACGCCAGCTCGCCCCGGCTCCCCTCCGTCCGCCGGAACGACGGATCGAAGGACCGCACGGACTCCTCCGTGTCCCACGCGAGCCGCAGCCCCCCGGGCAGCACCGCCTCCACGTGCGGCGCCCCCTCCGCCCCCTCCGGGAAGTCGAGACCCAGCCGGCGGTAGAAGGCGAGCGAGGCGGCCATGTCGGCGACCACCAGTCCGATGAGATCGAGTCGAGGTGTCTTCATGCCCCCGACGCTAGAGGCTCACCAGGACCGCGTCTTGTACGGATCGGACACCGGGGGCAGCGGGGGAGGGCCGGAGCGGGAGGTCCGGGCGGGGCGCTGTATCGGCAGGGACTGGAGGTGGAGCAGAAGAAGGGGATGGAACCGGAAGGTCGTGACGGGCGGGCCGTCCAGCGCGACGGGCGGTGCGGGGAGCGGTTCCAGGAGACAGGCGTCGGCGAGACGCTCGACCAGGTCCTCGGCCCGGGGGACGGGCAGGCCGAGGGCCGCCGCGGCGGAGTCCGGGGTGAAGGGGCGCGGCCCGAGCGCGGTGAGACGGGTCAGCACCTCGCGGCTCTCGGTGTCGGTGCGCCGCAGCAGGCGCGCCAGGGCACCGGCCACGTCCAGGCGCCCGAAGGCGAGTTCGGCGAGCCGGGTCGGCTCCGCGGCCAGCCGCTGCGCGAGGCGGGCCACCGACCAGTGCGGGCGGGCGGCGAGACGGGCCCCGGCGATCCGCAGCGCGAGCGGCAGCCCGGCGCAGAGGTCCACGATCCGTTCCGCCGCGGCCGGCTCGGCGGTGGTGCGGGCCCGGCCGGCCGTCGCGGTCAGCAGCGCGAGCGACTCGGCGCGGTTCATGGGCGCGAGGGCGAGGACCGTGGGGCCGGTCTCCGCGGCGAGGTGGACGTGGCCCGTGACCAGCACCGCGCAGCGCGGCCCGGCCGGCAGGAGCGGAGCGAGCGCGGCGTGCTCGGAGGCGTTGTCCAGCAGGACCAGGAGCCGGCGGTCCGCCGTGCGGGTGCGGTAGATCCGGACGAGCTCCCCCAGGTCGTCGACGGCGGAGTCGGGCGGCTCGGTGCCGAGAGCGCGGAGGAACCGTACGAGGACGTCGCGCGGATCCTCGGGGGTTCCGTACGGCCCGGTGAGGTCGGCGTACAGCTGCCCGTCGGGGAAGGCGTCACGGGCCGCGTGCAGGGCGTGCACCGCGAGAGCCGTCTTGCCGACGCCCGCCATGCCGGTGATCAGACAGCGGCGCGGTCCCGCGGCGGCGGGGCGGGCGGCGAGCAGGCGGCCCAGCACGGCCCGCTCACGGGAGCGCCCCGTGAAGCAGGGGGTGTCGGGAGGCGGCATGAACGGCGGCGCGGCGCCGGGCGCCCCGCCGGCGGCCCGGCGGGGCGCCCGCGCGGCGGCCGGGGCGGGAACCGATGCCTTCGCCGCGCCCGCCGAGGCGCGCTCCGCGGGCGGCGGGGCGAGGTCCAGCGTGGCGCACAGCAGGGCCTGATGCGCGGCCTTCAGCCCATGGCCGGGGTCGACGCCCAGCTCGTCGGCGAGCACCGCCCGGCCCTCGTCGAAGACCTGGAGCGCCTCGGCCTGCCGCCCGCACCGGTAGAGGGCGGTCATCAGCTGGGCCCGCATCCGCTCGCGGAGCGGGAAGTCGGCGACCAGCCGGGTCAGCTCGGCGACGATCCGCTGATGCCGGCCCAGGGCGAGATCGGCCTCGATCCGGTTCTCCAGGGTGGCGGCGCGCTCCTCCTCCCAGTGCGGGACCTCCTCCTCCGCGAGGAACTCGGTGACGTTCACCAGCACGGGTCCCCGCCATAAGTCCAGCGCGTCACGCAGGAGGGTGGCGGCCTCCGCGTGCCGGTGCTCCTGGAGGGCCTGCCGGCCGAGGCGGTCGAGGCGTTCGTACTCCAGGACGTCGACGCGGCTGTCGCCGGTCCGGATGGCGTACCCCGGCGCACGCCGCTCCAGGGTGACCTCGGGGTCCAGCAGCTTGCGCAGCCGGGAGACGTACGTATAGATCTGCGCGCTCATCGTGGCCGGCGGCTCCGCTCCCCACAGCAGCCGGCTCAGCCGGGCGTCCGGGACGACCTGCCCGCGGGCCAGCAGCAGGGCGGCGAGGAGGGTGTGCGTCTTCGTGCCCGAGAGGGCGACACGCCGGCCGTCCCGGGTGGCCTCGACCGGGCCGAGCAGCTGGAAGTCCATGGGTTCCTCTCGACGGCGGACTCGGGGCTGTGGAAACCACCTTGGCCGAACGGCCCGCCCCTCCGACGCCGAACCGATCGGCATCCTCCCGGCAACCGGCACCGGCAACCGGCAACGCGGCGACCGGCCGCGGCGTAGAGATTCCGTACAGCTGCGTCAGGGATCCGCTATATCCCGGCCCACCAGTCTCGGGGCATCGGCGCCGGGAGATCCCCGGTCCGCTCTCCGGGGAGGACCCCTGATGCGCAGTCGACTCACCGCTGTGACGGCCACCGTCGTGGCCGGAATCGTCGCCCTTGCCACGCCGGCCGCCGCCGCGCCGGCCGACAAGCCGCAGGTGCTGAGCAGCTGGACGCAGACGAGCGCCACGAGCTACAACTCCTGGGCTTCCGCCCGCGCCAACCAGGGCAGCTGGTCCGCCTACGGGTTCGACTGGTCCACGGACTACTGCTCGTCCTCCCCGGACAACCCCTTCGGGTTCCCGTTCCAGATGTCCTGCGCCCGCCACGACTTCGGCTACCGCAACTACAAGCAGGCCGGGACCTTCAGCGCGAACAAGGCGCGGCTCGACGACGCCTTCTACGCCGACCTCAAGCGCGTGTGTACCCGCTACTCGGGCCTGACCCGCACGTCGTGCGACTCCACCGCCTGGACCTACTACCAGGCCGTGAAGGCGTTCGGGAGCAGCCCGGCCATCGGTTAATCCGGTGGTGCCGTCCTCGGGAGCGGGCTAGTGTGCTGCTCATCCGCTCCCGAGGGGCGGTGTCGGTTCGTCGAGAAGAAGCCGGAGGTGAGGACATTGATGACTGTCACGGTGACGGGCTCTGCCCGCATTCAGGAGTTCATCGTTCCCACTTCCGTGGTCTCCGGCTGACACCTTCCACCCTCGCGCGCCGCGCGCGCGGCCGGGGCCACCCTGTGAAGGGTTCCCCTTGTCTTTCTCGCGTTCCTCCGTTTCCCCCCGCTCCACTCTCTCCGCTCTCTCCACCTCCGCCGGCTCCGCCGGCCTCTCCGTCCTCGACGCCCATGGCTGGGACGCCGACTGGGCCGAGAGCTTCGCGCCGTACGCCGCCCAGGGGCTCGTCCCCGGTCGGGTCGTGCGGGTCGACCGCGGCCAGTGCGACGTGGCGACGCCCGACGGCACCGTCCGGGCCGACACCGCGTTCGTGACCCCGCACGATCCGCTGCGGGTCGTCTGCACCGGCGACTGGGTCGCCGTCGACGCCGAGGGCGTGAGCGACCCCCGGTACGTGCGGACGCTGCTGCCGCGGCGGACCGCGTTCGCCCGGTCCACCTCGTCCAAGCGGTCCGAGGGGCAGATCCTCGCGGCCAACGTCGACCACGCCGTCATCACCGTCTCGCTCGCCGTCGAGCTGGACCTCGGACGGATCGAGCGGTTCCTCGCCCTCGCGTGGGAGTCCGGCGCCCGGCCGACCGTCGTCCTGTCCAAGGCCGACCTGGTGCCCGACCCGGTCGTCCTCTCCCACCTGGTGGAGGACGTCCAGGGCGCCGCGCCCGGCGTCGAGGTGCTGCCGCTCAGCTCGGCCAGCGGGGACGGCGTCGACGTCCTCAAGGCCGTCGTCTCCGGCGGCACCACCGTCCTCCTCGGCGTCTCCGGCGCCGGGAAGTCCACCCTCGCCAACGCCCTCGTCGGCGAGGACGTCATGACCGTGCAGGCGGCCCGTGACGTGGACGGCAAGGGCCGGCACACCACCACCACCCGCAACCTCTTCGTGCTGCCCGGCGGCGGTGTCCTCATCGACACCCCCGGCCTGCGCGGCGTCGGGCTGTGGGACGCGGAGGCCGGCGTCGGCCAGACCTTCGCGGAGATCGAGGCGCTGGCCGCCGACTGCCGCTTCCACGACTGCTCCCACGAGTCCGAGCCGGGCTGCGCGGTCGTGGCGGCCCTCGACGAGGGCACGCTCTCGGTGCGCCGGCTGGAGAGCTACCGCAAGCTCCTCCGCGAGAACCAGCGCCTGGTCGCCAAGACCGACGCCCGGCTGCGCAACGAGATCCGCAAGGACTGGAAGCGCAAGGGCGCCGAGGGACGGGCGCAGATGGCCTTCAAGCGCGAGGGCCGGCTGCGGTAGCGGCACCGGCGGCGCCGTGTCCGAATCCCGCCAGTGCGCGGCGGTTCGCCGCCGCACACTGGAGACATGACGGACGACGAGGGGGACACCCTCTACCAGGCGGTGAGCAGCAGGGACGCGCGGTTCGACGGCGCGTTCTTCTTCGCCGTGCGGACCACCGGCATCTACTGCCGGCCCAGCTGCCCCGCCGTCACCCCCAAGCGGCGGAACGTCGCCTTCTTCCCGACGGCGGCCGCCGCCCAGGGGCACGGCTTCCGGGCCTGCCGCCGCTGCCGGCCCGACGCGGTGCCCGGATCCGCGGCGTGGAACGTCCGCGCCGACGTCGTCGGCCGGGCGGTGCGGATGATCGGCGACGGCGTCGTGGACCGTGAGGGCGTGCCCGGCCTCGCCGTCCGCCTCGGCTACAGCACCCGCCAGGTCCAGCGCCAGCTCACCGCCGAGCTGGGCGCGGGACCGGTGGCGCTGGCCCGCGCGCAGCGGGCCCACACCGCCCGCGTGCTGCTCCAGACCACCACGCTGCCGGTGACCGAGATCGGCTTCGCGGCCGGTTTCAGCAGCGTCCGGCAGTTCAACGACACCATCCGGGCCGTCTACGCCCGCACCCCGACCGAGCTGCGCGCCGAGGCGGACGGGCGGTCCGGACCGCGGGCCGCGCCGGCCACCGGCGTACCGCTGCGGCTCGCGTACCGGGGGCCGTACGCCGCCGCCGAGGTCTTCGACCTGCTGGCCGCCGAGGCCCTGCCGGGCGTCGAGGAGGTCACCGGGCCGCGCGGCGGCCGCACCTACCGGCGGACCCTGCGGCTGCCGTACGGACCCGGGGTCGTCGCCGTCCGCGAGCGGGCGCCCGGCCGCTGGCTGGAGGCCCGGTTGCACCTCGCCGAGCTGCGCGACCTCACCACCGCCGTGCACCGGCTGAGGCGCCTGTTCGACCTGGACGCCGACCCGTACGCGGTGGCGGAGCGGCTCGGCGCCGACCCCCGTCTCGCCGCCGGGGTCGCCGCCCGGCCGGGCGTCCGCTCGCCGGGCGCCGCCGACCCGGAGGAGTACGCCCTCCGGACCGTGCTGGGCCCGGAGGAGTCCGCCCGCGTCCTGGCCTCGGCCGGGACCCCGCTGGACACCCCCGACGGCACGCTCCGCGCGCTCTTCCCCGTCCCGGCGGACCTCACCGGCCACCCGGTCGCCGGGCCGTCGGCCCGTGCCCTCGCCGACGGCACCCTCCGCCTCGACCCGGGCGCCGACCGCGACGAGGCCGCCCGCGTCCTCGGGACCCTCCCCGGGGTCGACGCCCGGGCCGCCGCCCGGATCCGCGTCCGCTCCCTGGGCGACCCGGACGTGCCGGAGCCGGACGGCCCGGACGCGCCGGAGTGGGCGCCCTGGCGGTCGTACGCCGCGCACTACCGGAGGGTCCCGGTGACGGCGGTCCCGTCCTAGCTCGGCCGGAACGGGCCGCCGGCCTCACCCCAGGACGACCGCGCCCACCCACGCGCCCACGATCAGCAGGCAGGCGAAGAGCTCCACCAGCACGCTGGTGCCGGCCGCCCGCATGATGGTGCGGGTGGCGGCCCGGGCCTGGCCGTGGCCGCCGAGCCGGCGGCGCTCGGAGAGGTAGATCCCGCCGACGAAGCCGGGGACCGCGCCCACCACGGGGAGCAGGACGAAGCCGAGGAGGGCGCCCGCGCCCGCGTAACCGATCGTGCGGCGGGTGAGGCCCACGCCCCGGAAGCGGCGCGCGGGCAGCTGCCACACCACCACCTGGGTGAGCAGCAGCAGGGCGGTCGAGGAGACGAGCAGGATCCACGCGAGGCCGGTCTGCTCGTGCAGCGACCACCACAGCATGGCGGCCCACACCAGCCAACTGCCCGGCACACCGGGGGCGAGGACCCCGAACAGGCCGAGGAGCATGACCGCCGCGACCATCAGGAGCTGCCACACACCCACGCGCCCAGCCTCCCCCACGAAACCCGTTCCCGCAGGTCGCGAGGACCGAACGGGGCGGACGTCCGGACGGCCCGGGGGCACCGCCGGGGGCACGCCGGCGGGTCCGGGCCCGGGCGCCGCCCCCGCGTCCTCCGGCCCCCGGCGGTGCGCCGCCCCCGCGTCCTCCGGCCCGGTGGTGCGCCGCCTCCGTCCCTACCGGGCGACCCACCCCTTCTCGTACGCGTGCCAGCCCAGCTGGAGCCGGGTCGTCACCGCGGCCAGCTCCATCAGGCCCTTCACGCGGCGCTGGACCGTGCGCAGGCCCAGGTCCAGCTGCTTGGCCACGCTCGCGTCGGTCATCCCGGCGAGGAGCAGGGAGAGGATCTCCAGGTCGGTGCTGTCCGGGCCGGGGGCCTGCTCCTCGGTGATCTGCGCGCCCGCGCCCAGCCGGAGCGGCAGCGCCTCCCGCCACACCGCCTCGAAGAGGCCCATCAGGGACTCCAGGAGGCCGCTCGCGTGCACCACCAGCGCTGCGGGCTCCGCGCCCCGGCCGGTGAGCGGGACCATCGCGAGGCTGCGGTCGGCTACCACCAGCTTGGTCGGCACCCGGTCCACCACCCGGATCTGCTCCTCGCGGCCGAGCGCCGCGGACAGTTCCAGCAGGCCGCTGGGGAGGGTCAGCACCTCCCGCTCGACCACCACCCGGTAGCGCACGCCCCGCCCGGCGGCCAGCTCCTCGGCGTCGTTCTCCAGGCCCGAGACGGCGATCGGCTTGCCGGTGACGAGGGCGCAGACCTCCTCCGCCGCGCCGAGCTGGAGCTGGAGGAAGCGGTGGGTGACGGCGCTCGCGCCGGTCACCACCTCGACCAGGTCGTGCACGGCAGGCTCGGTCGCCTCGGCGCGGTACTCCTCGGCGAGCAGCGCCGCCGCGAGCTCCGCCTGTTCCAGCTCGTGCCGCTGCTGGGTGAGGAGCGCGCCGAGCGCGACCCCGGGCGGTGCCGCCACCCAGCGGCCGGTGCGCGCCGACGACTGGGCGGCGAGCCCCTGCGCCTCGAGGCGGCGCAGCGCCCGCTCGGTGTCCTGCTCGGGCAGCGAG
Organism: Streptomyces sp. NPDC058052; assembly: GCF_042885515.1. Taxonomy (NCBI): domain Bacteria; kingdom Bacillati; phylum Actinomycetota; class Actinomycetes; order Kitasatosporales; family Streptomycetaceae; genus Streptomyces; species Streptomyces sp. NPDC058052. Next base: position 183,498 of record NZ_JBHVRX010000004.1, read on the forward strand.
AGCCGGTGTGCCAGGTCCGTGACCTCGGCCGCCCCGAGCGCGATCAGCGCCCGGTACGCCGACTCCTGCCGCTCGTCCAGTCCTATCGCTCCCAGCATCGGTTCCCGCCCCTCGCCGTGCGTCCGGGCGCCCGCGCGGGATGGTCCGCGCGCGTTCTCCGGAGGCATTCGTTCCGTTGGTGGCCTGGCGGGAATCGGCCACGGCGTATTCCCGCCTCGCCCATCATCCCTGTACCGCCCTCACCTCTGCCAATGTGGCGCCACCGCAGCACCAACCGCCTCCGGATACAGGTGACTTGCGCTTGTTGTCCGGATTCTGATGGGGAGAGCGATGCGCCCGATTTCGCGTACGGCCCTGGGGGCGGCGACCGCCGCCGTCCTGGCCGTTACCGCGGCCCTGCCGTCCGTCGCGGCCCAGCCGCCGGCCGGCGGCTCCGCCGAACGCCCGCCGGTCGGCAGCGAGGCCCACGCCCGCTCCGGGGAGCGGCCCGCCACGGTGACCCTGGTCACCGGCGACCGCGTCCTGGTCAGCCGCGACGAGCGGGGCAACCCCGCCGCCACCGTGCTGCCCCGCGAGGACGGCACCGTGCCGCTGGTCCAGACCCGCCGCTCCGGCGAGGACCTCTACGTGTACCCCGAGGGCGCCACCGCCGCGCTCGCCGCCGACCGGGTCGACGAGGAGCTCTTCAACGTCACCGGCCTGGTCCGCCAGGGCTACGACGACGCCTCCACCGCCACACTGCCGCTGATCGCCGTCTACGGCTCCGCCGCCACCGCCCGCACCACCCCCGCCGCCCCGCGCGGCGCCCGCCGCGGCCAGGTCCTCAGGACCATCGGCGGCGTCGCCCTCCAGGCCGACAAGAAGCAGGCCGCCACCTTCTGGTCCGAGGTCTCCGCCCCCACCGCCCGCTCCTCCTCCGCGGGCATCGCGAAGCTGTGGCTGGACCGCAAGGTCGAGGCCACCCTGGAGCGCTCCACCCAGCAGGTGCACGCCCCCGAGGCGTGGGCCGCCGGCTACGACGGCACCGGGACCAAGGTCGCCGTCCTCGACACCGGCGCCGACGCCGCGCACCCCGACCTCCAGGGCCGGATCGTCGCCTCGGAGAACTTCACCGACTCCGCCGGCGCCGGCGACCTCCAGGGCCACGGCACCCACACCATCTCCACCGTCGGCGGCTCCGGAGCGGCGAGCGGCGGCAAGAAGAAGGGCGTCGCCCCCGGCGCCCAGCTCCTCAACGGCAAGGTCCTCAACGACTCCGGCTCCGGCGCCACTTCGTGGATCATCGCCGGCATGGAGTGGGCCGTCGCCCAGGGCGCCGACGTCGTCTCGATGAGCCTCGGCAACCCCTCCGAGACCGACTGCGACGACCCGATGGCCGCCGCCGCCGAGGAACTCGCCCAGAACAAGGGCACGTTGTTCGTCGTCGCCGCAGGCAACTCCGGCCCGACGCTCAACTCCGTCTCCTCGCCCGGCTGCGCTCCCAGCGTCCTCACCGTCGGCGCCACCGACCGCGACGACTCCACCGCCTGGTTCTCCAGCCGCAGCCCGATCGCCAACGAGGCGCACACCCTCAAGCCGGAGATCGCCGCCCCCGGCGTCGAGATCTCCGCCGCCGCGGCCGGCGGCCGGGGCCTCTACGCGTACCAGGCGATGTCCGGTACGTCGATGGCCGCCCCGCACGTCGCCGGTGCCGCCGCGATCCTGAAGCAGCGTCACCCCGACTGGACCGCACAGCAGTTGAAGGCGGCCCTCGTCTCCTCCGCCGAGACCGGCATCCCCGGCGACGTCCGGGAGACCGGCGGCGGCCGGCTCGACGTCAAGGCCGCGATCGACCAGACGGTGCTCTCCGCCCCGGCCGTCCAGGGCGGCACCTTCCACTGGCCGCAGGACAAGAGCGACCGCACCACCGTGAGCGTCCCCTACACCAACACCTCCGGCGCCCCGGTCACCCTCGACCTGGCCGTCGAGAAGGTCACCGGCAACGACGGCTCCGCCGTCCGGTCCTCCGTCGCCCGCCTCGGCAGGCGCAGCGTGACCGTCCCGGCCGGCGCGACCGTCGAGGTCCCGCTCTCCCTCGACCCCACCGCCCGCCTGGAGCGCGCGCAGTACGGCGACGTCACGGGCAGGGTCGTCGCCACCGCCCGAGGCGGCGTGCACGTCTCCACCCCGTTCTCGCTCTACGTCGAGCCCGAGACCGTCACCCTCCGCGTCAAGCTGATCGACCGCCTGGGCAAGCCGGCCGACGGCCCCTCCTCGCTCGACGTCATCGGCACCGACACCGCCACCGGCGAGCGCCGGTTCAACGAGGGCGCCGCCGACCAGGTCTTCGAGGTCCGCCCCGGCAGCTACTTCCTCACCTCCTTCGTCACCACCCCCGACGCGGGCGAGGGCGCCACGCTGACCGACTCGCTCACCCACCTGGCCCGCCCGCAGCTGGAGGTCAGGAAGGACACCACCGTCGTCCTCGACGCCCGCGAGGCCGCCCGCCTCTCGGTCCGCACCGACCGCCCGTCCGAGGCCCGCGGCACCACCCTCGCGTTCGCCCGCTCCTGGGACGACGTCTGGATGCACTCCGGCACCGCCATCGGCCCGCGCACCATCCGCGCCTACTACGCCTCCGTCGAGGGCGAGGCCCGCGACGGCGCCTTCGAGTCCGGCAGCTACTGGCGCGCCGCCGCCCCGCAGCTCTCCTCGCTGCGCACCGGCGACGGCCTGGACCTGCACGCGGTGACCGCCTCCACCGGCTCGGACAACCTCGACGGCACCGGCTCCGCCCGGCTCGTCGACGCCGGCACCGGCACTCCGGAGGAGCTGAGGGCCGCCGGGGTCCAGGGCCGCCTCGCCCTGGTCCGCCTGCCCGACGACACCACCGGCGTCGGCACCCTCGCCCGCGACGCCAAGGCGGCCGGCGCGATCGGCGTCGTCGTCCACCACGAGTCGGCGCTCCGCTGGTACCCGACCGGCGGCTTCACCGGCGCCGGCCTGCCGGCCCTCGGGATCCCGGCCGCCGAGGCCGCCGCGCTCCGCGACCGGCTCGCCGCCGGCGAGGTCACCCTGCACTGGAAGGCCACGGCCAAGCCGTCCTACGTCTACAGCCTCGCCTTCCCGGAGACCGGCGAGGTCGACCGCGACCGCGTCTATCGCGCCCGCGACTCCCGCCTCGGCCGCTCCGAGGTCTCCTACGGCTCGGCCGGCGTCGCCGCGGACTTCATGAACTTCCCCGCCGCGTACCGCCCGAACGGCACCTCCGTCGGCTTCGCCGGCCTGGAGACCGTCCCCGCCCCCGGCAGCCGCACCGAGTACTACACGGCCGGCGACACCGCCTGGCGGCAGATGACCGGCAGCAGCTTCCCCTACGGCGAGCTGATGGTCGGCGACCGGCACACGTACACCCCCGGCGAGCGGCGCACCGAGCGCTGGTACGACGGCGTGATCGCCCCGACCGCCCCGCGCGACGCCTCCGGCGAGCCCGTCCTCGTCTCCGAGCGCCAGGGCAACCTGATCGGCTTCGCCGCGGCGATGTGGGGCGACGGCAGCCACTACGCCGAGCCCGGCTCCTTCGGTGACCTCGGCAATCTGAGGCTGCGCCGCGACGGCGAGCTCATCGGCGAGAACGCCTGGCCCTTCGGAGCCTTCGAGGTGCCCGCCGGGCGCGGCAGCTACGAGCTGGAACAGAACACCATGAAGATCGGCAATCGGAACTGGGCCCGCTCCACCTCCGTGCAGTCGATCTGGAAATTCACCTCCCAGCTCGACGAGACGGTCTATTCTCAGGGCATCCCGATTCTCTTCCCCCGGTACGACCTGCCGGTGGACGGACTCAAGACCCTCGCCGCCACCGACGGCCAGCGGATCCGCCTCGGCGTCACCGGTCACGCCGGGTACCAGCCGGGCACCCTCACCTCGGCCTCGCTCTCGTACTCCTACGACGGGGGCACCACCTGGACCGAGGCCCAGGTCGCCAAGGCGGGCGGCGAGTGGGTCGCGACCGTGAACCACGCGGGCGCGACGGGCAAGCCGGTCACCCTGAAGACCGAACTGACGGACGCCAACGGCGCCTCCGTCACCCAGACCGTGGTCCGCGCCTACGACGTGCGCTGACCACGACGGTCCGCCGGACGTCCTTCCCGTGGGGGGTGGGGTCGTCCGGCGGACCACCCATTCGCAGCAACGGTTTTTCTCGTGTCCCGTTTTCCCGGGCCGCCCGCGGTGGACAATAAGGGCATGACTCAGCAGGGGGACAACTGGTGGGACGCGCTCTACGACGAAGCGGCGGAGGACGGCGCACCGGCGTCCTCGGGTGACACCCTCGACGCCCGCTTCGCCTCCGCCACCCGGGCCACCGCGCCCGTACCCACCGCCCCACCGACGCCGCCGCCCGCCGCCGCGGCCCCGGAACCCCCGGAGCCTCCGGCCCGCCCCGCGGCCCCGCCCCCGCCGGCCCACCCGGCCCGCCCCGGCACCCCGCCGCCCGAGGCGCCCGCGGTCCCGCCCGCCCCGCCGCTCCCTCCGGCCGCGCAGCCCGTTCAGCCCGCCCCGCCGGACCCTCCGGCCGTCCCGCCCGCCCCGCCGGCCGTCCCGCACGCGCCCGCGGTGCTCGGGCCGGCGCCGTGGGAGGCGCCCGTCAGCAGCGGGCCCCGCACCTTCCCGTCCCCGCCCCCGCCCGCCGAGGAGCCCGCGCCGGCACCGGAGCCCGGACCGGAGCCCGCGCCGGAGTCCGGGCCGGCCTCGGCGGCGACGGCGCGGACGCAGGGGCAGGAGGACGTCACCGTCCAGGTGCACCTCCCCGCCGGACACGCGCCGACGGTCCAGGTGCCCGTGCCCCGGCCGCGCACCGGCTTCCTCGGCAGCCGGCCGCCCACCTACGAGGCCGAGCCCACCGCCCTGCCCACCGCCCGCCCCGGCGAGCTCGGCGACCTGGTCGCCGACACCGTCCTCGACGGCGCCCGCTACGGCACCGCCACCCTCCGCGCCGCCTCCGTGCGCGGCGACTCCGCCCGCTACCGGGGCGAACCCCGCAGGGACGCCCTGCTCACGGCCCGCTTCGGCCACGACGAGACCGCCCTCGTGCTGGTCGCCGTCGCCGCCGGCTCCCGCGCCGCCGACGAGGCCCACCTCGCCGCCGCCGACGCCTGCCGCTGGATCGGCGAGGCCGTCGGCCGCAGCCACGCCCGGCTCTCCGAGGACATCCGCTCCGGCCGCCGCGGCGACCTCAAATCCGGGCTGCACCGGCTCACCGACCGCGCCTACGGGCGGCTCCGGGCCCGCGCCGCCGAGCGGGGCCTGGCGCCCGACGCGTACACCGCGACCCTGCGCTGCCTGCTGATCCCGGCCGACCCCGACTGCCGCACCCGGGTCTTCTTCGGCATCGGCGGCGGCGGACTCTTCCGGCTCCGCGACGGCGCCTGGCAGGACATCGAACCGCTGCTGCCCGACCCGGCGTCGGTCACCGGCGAGCCCGTCGTCGGCTTCGGCTCGACCCCGCCGCGGGGGATCCCGGAGGCGACCGAGGAGGGCGACCGGCTCACCATGGACCTCGGCATCACCACCGCCCCCGGCCCGCTCGTCGAGGAGCCCGTCCCGCCGCCCGCCGAACCCTTCCGCTTCCGCGCCTCGGTGGCCCGGCCCGGCGACACCCTCCTCCTCGCCTCGCCCGGCCTCGCCGAGCCGATGCGCGGCGAGCCCGCACTCGCCCGCGAGCTGGCGGCCCGCTGGGCCGGAGCCGAGCCGCCCGGCCTCGCCGCCTTCCTCGCCGACACCCAGCTGAGGGTGACCGGGTACGCCGACGACCGTACGGGGGCGGCCGTCTGGGAGGCGTGAGACGCCGGGCCGTGTGTTGATGGACCCATGGCCAAACAGAACGTAGCGGAGCAGTTCGTCGACATCCTCGTCCGCGCCGGCGTGCAGCGGCTGTACGGGGTGGTCGGCGACAGCCTGAACCCGGTCGTCGACGCCATCCGGCGCAATCCCGCCATCGACTGGGTCCAGGTGCGCCACGAGGAGACCGCCGCCTTCGCCGCGGGCGCCGAGGCCCAGATCACCGGGAGCCTCGCCGCCTGCGCGGGCTCCTGCGGACCCGGCAACCTCCACCTCATCAACGGCCTGTACGACGCCCACCGCTCGATGGCCCCCGTCCTCGCCCTCGCCTCGCACATCCCGTCCAGCGAGATCGGGCTCGGGTACTTCCAGGAGACCCACCCCGACCAGCTGTTCCGCGAGTGCAGCCACTACAGCGAGCTGATCTCCAACCCGAAGCAGATGCCCCGGCTGCTGCACACCGCCGTCCAGCACGCCGTCGGCCGCCGCGGCGTCTCCGTGGTCGCGCTCCCCGGCGATGTCGCCGACCAGCCCGCTCCGGAGAAGGCCGCCGGCTCGGCCCTCGTCACCGCGCGTCCCACGGTCCGGCCCGGCGACGCGGAGATCGACGCCCTGGTCCGGATGATCGACGCGGCCGAACGGGTGACGCTCTTCTGCGGCAGCGGGACCGCCGGCGCCCACGCCGAGGTGATGCAGTTCGCCGAACGGCTCAAGGCCCCCGTCGGCCACGCCCTCCGGGGCAAGGAGTGGATCCAGTACGACAACCCCTTCGACGTCGGCATGAGCGGACTCCTCGGCTACGGCGCCGCCTACGAGGCCACCCACGAGTGCGACCTGCTGATCCTGCTCGGCACCGACTTCCCGTACAACGCCTTCCTCCCCGACGACGTCCGGATCGTGCAGGTCGACGTCCGTCCCGAACACCTCGGCCGCCGCTCCCGGCTCGACCTCGCCGTCTGGGGCGACGTCCGGGAGACCCTGCGCTGTGTGATCCCCCGGATCCGGGCCCGGGCCGACCGCCGCTTCCTCGACAAGATGCTGAAGAAGCACGCCGACGCCCTGGAGGGCGTGGTGAAGGCGTACACCCGCAAGGTGGAGAAGCACACCCCGATCCACCCCGAGTACGTCGCCTCCGTCCTCGACGAACTCGCCGACGACGACGCCGTCTTCACCGTCGACACCGGCATGTGCAACGTCTGGGCGGCCCGCTACCTCACCCCCAACGGGCGCCGCCGGATCATCGGCTCCTTCAGCCACGGCTCGATGGCCAACGCCCTGCCGCAGGCGATCGGCGCCCAGTTCACCGACCGGGGCCGGCAGGTCGTCTCGCTCTCCGGCGACGGCGGCTTCACCATGCTCATGGGTGACTTCCTCACCCTCGTCCAGTACGAACTCCCGGTGAAGATCGTGCTGTTCAACAACTCCTCGCTCGGCATGGTCGAGCTGGAGATGCTGGTCGCCGGCCTCCCCTCGTACGGAACGGGCAACCGCAACCCCGACTTCGCCGCCGTCGCCCGCGCCGCCGGCGCCTACGGGGTCCGCGTGGAGAAGCCCAGACAGCTCGCGGGCGCCCTCAAGGACGCCTTCAAGCACAAGGGCCCCGCCCTCGTCGACGTCGTCACCGACCCCAACGCCCTCTCCATCCCCCCGAAGATCAGCGCCGAGATGGTCACCGGCTTCGCCCTCTCCGCCAGCAAGATCGTCCTCGACGGGGGAGTGGGCCGGATGCTCCAGATGGCCCGCTCCAACCTGCGCAACGTCCCCCGCCCCTGAGGCGCCCGGAGGCCCGCGCATGCGGACCGGCTCGCGGGGCAGGCTTCTCCGTGAGCCTGTTCGACGCGATCGTGGGTGGGGGCTATGGCCGGGAAGGCACGACAGCCGACTCAACTGCTCAGAAAGGTGGGAGGGGCCGACCTGACCGCGGTGCCGGAGGTGCGGCACGCGTTACGCGAACTCCTCGGCGCCTGGGGCGGACCCGGCGCCGGTGACGTGGCCGAACTGCTCACCAGCGAGTTGGTCACCAACGCCCTCGTCCACACCGCGCACGGCGCGGTCGTCACCGCCACCGTCAACCCGGTCCAGCTCAGGGTCGAGGTCCGCGACTTCGAGCCCGGGCTCACCGCTCCGCCCGTACCGCCCGCCGACGACGGTACGCACGGACGGGGGCTCTTCCTCGTCAGGGAACTCGCCGACTCCTGGGGCATCGAGGAGCGCGGCACCGGCAAGGTCGTCTGGTTCGAACTGAACGGCGGGGCCGCCTGAGGGGTGGCCCCGCCGTGGGGGTGGAACGATCCCGCTAGCCGAGCATCCGCTCCATCTCGGAGAGCTTGGCCTCCAGGGAGTCGAGCCGGGGCAGCGCCTGGGTGTCGTCCTCGGCGGTGAGGTCCACCGTCCGCGACTCACTGCCCCTGACGGCTTGCAGGGAGGGCCGGGGCCTGAGCGGCAGTTGTCCCGGGTCCGCTATGGCGGGTTCCGCGACGGCGGCGGAGACCGCCGGTGTCGCGGAACCCGGCCCGGACCCCGGGGCCTGGCCCCCGACGGTCCCGGTGCCGGCGCTCAGCGCCGCCACCTCCACCTGACGCCCGCCGCCGCGCCCGAAGGCCCGGTGCTGGCGGTTGAGCGCCTTGATCTGCGCCCGGTCGAGCTTGGCCTGCTCGCGCCGGCGGATCCGGTTCTGCTCCTTCTCGCGCTGGTCCTCCCGGACCTCGTCCACGGCCTCGTCCAGGGTCCGCACGCCCTCCAGGAGCATCAGCGACCAGGCGGCGAAGGTCTCGCGGGGAGCCCGTATCCACCGCACGATGCGGATCTGCGGCAGCGGCCGGGGGACGAGCCCCTGCTCCCGCAGCGCCGCCCGGCGGGTCTGCTTCAGCGCCCGGTCGAAGAGGACCGCGGCCGACAGGGACATCCCCGCGAAGAACTGCGGGGCCCCGTCGTGGCCCAGGCCGCGCGGCGCGTGCACCCAGTTGAACCAGGCCGCCGCGCCGGCGAAGAGCCAGACCAGGAGGCGCGAGCCGAGGGCCGCGTCGCCGTGGCTGGCCTCGCGGACGGCGAGCACCGAGCAGAACATGGCGGCGCCGTCGAGGCCGAACGGGACCAGGTACTCCCAGCCACCGGTCAGGTTGAGGTTCTGCCGGCCGAAGCCGACGAGCCCGTGGAAGGAGAGCGCCGCCGCGACCGCGGCGCAGCAGAACAGCAGCCCGTACGAGGCGAATCCGTAGATGGCCTCCTTGCGTCTGCGCCGCTCCTCGCTGCGTTCCCAGGAGTCCTCGGCCGGGGCCTGGTCACCGGCGCGCTTCCCGCGCGCGAGCACCGCCACCGCCGTCAGGACCCCGGCCACCATCACGCCGCCCGGAAGCAGCCAGTCCAGCGATATGTCGGTCAGTCTCATGCGGTGTCCCTCGCATCGCAGTAGGGCGTTTGGCCGCCCATACTGTCCGACCGATCGGTGGGCACACGGTGTTTCGGGGCAAGAGCACGCCAACGGGGGCTCAGGGCATACGAATAGGTACCTTCTGGTCGAACGGTCGTCCGTGGGACTGGAGTTGCGTTCGATTCAGGTCACTCGTGAGAGTGGTGTGAGTCGCCAGGGGCGGAGGGCGGCTCAGGCGGTCGCGGCGAGCCGCCGGACCCGGTCCGCGTCACAGGTGCGCGGACAGGTGAGACAGGTGTCCTCGGGTCGCAGCGTGTAGAAGAAGCAGCAGGTGGCCCGGTCCCGGGTGGCGCGGGGGGTGCCGTCGGGCGCCTCGGCCCCGGGCAGCGGGCGGAAGGCGGCGCCGCCCGCGTACGGCTTCTCCGGCCGGCCGGTGGTCCCCGGCAGCAGCCGCTCCAGCTCGGCCATCGCCCGCTCCTCCTCGCCGAGCAGGGCGCCGATGTACCAGAGGCTCTCCACGATCTCGTCCGTCACCATGCCCCACAGGGCGCGGCGGCCGCGCCGCATCCGGGGGCCGAAGCCGGTGAGCAGGGCCTCGAAGTGCTCGGCGAGCGAGGCGCGCACCTCCGCGCGCAGCGCGTCCTCGTCGGCGACGACCCGGGCGCCGGGGAGGACGGCGGCGGGGTCGTCCGGCAGGCAGGCGAACTCCTCGACGCGGACCGCCATCCGGCCCAGGGCCCGCTGGAAGGAGACGGAGCCGACGGGGAGGCGGGGGACCCTGCGGTGGAGGAACCAGGGGACGGTCACCAGGAGGCAGGCGGGCCAGGCGTAGCGGTGGAGACCGAAGCTGGCGACGACGTCGGGGCGGGCCTGCTGTCCGTAGTCGCGGAGCACCTGCGCGTTGTCCCAGGCGAGGAAGGCGTCGAGCACGGCCCCGCCGGCCGCGAGCTCCTCGGCGCGGACCCAGCCGGCGCCGCCGGGCAGCCGTTCGTCCCCGGCCGTCTCCTCTATCCGCAGGCCGGAGAAGACCTCGGCGAGCCGGGCGTACGAGGCCGCGACGGGCGAGGCGAGGGGCGAGGGCAGCAGGGCGGGGACGGTCATGCGGACCACCGAATCGCGATCGTTAGCAGGTTAGCCTTACCTTACCCGAAACGACCTCGTGTCTCACCACCGGCGGACCCCCTCCCACCCGCGCCGCGTGGGCGCGGTCCCGCGGAACGGTCTGTTCGCCTATGGTGCACAGGGGACCCCGCCATCGCGAGCCGGGCCCGGCACGAGGCCGCAGGAGGACCCGGGTGGAGCAGGGCGCAGCGCGCGAGCGGGCGACGGAGGGACCGTCCGTGCGATGCGGCGACCCCGCGAACGGCCGGCGGGCCGAACCGTACGGAGCCGCGGACGCCGGGTACGGAGCGGCGCCGGACGCCGGGTACGGAGCGGCGCCGGACGCCGGGTACGCAGCCGCGCCCGGCCGTGGGGGATACGGAGCCGTGCCGGACGGCGGCGGGTACGGCGCCGCGCCGGACGCCGCCCGCGTCCCCGAGCAGGCCCGCGGCGAGCACACCCACGGCGAGGCCCCCCTCCCCTTCCCCGGCGACGGCCCGCGCACCGTCCGGCGCCACTCCGTCCGCGGCCAGATCCTCGACGCCCTCAGGACCGCCCTCGTCGCCGGCGAGCTGCGCCCCGGCGAGGTGTACTCCGCCCCCGCCCTCGGCGAGCGCTTCGGCGTCTCCGCCACCCCCGTCCGCGAGGCCATGCAGCGCCTCGCCGTCGAGGGCGCCGTCGAGGTCGTCCCCAACCGGGGCTTCCGCGTCGTCGTCCGCACCCCCCGCGAGCTGGCCGAGCTGGCCGAGATCCGGGCGCTCCTGGAGGTCCCCGTCATGCTCCGGCTGGCCCGCACCGTCCCGGCCGCCCGCTGGTCCGGACTGCGCCCGCTCGCCGAGGCCACCGGCGCCGCCGCGGCCCGCGGCGACCGCGCCCACTACGCCGAGACCGACCGCGCCTTCCACCGCGCCGTCCTGGCCCTCGCCGGGAACGAGCAGCTCCTGGTCGTCGCCGACGATCTGCACCGCCGCTCCCAGTGGCCCCTCCTCAGTGCCCCGGTCCCGCGCCACGCGGACCTCGTCGCGGACGCCGCCGAGCACTCCGCCCTGCTGGAGGCCCTGATCGCCCAGGACCTGCCGGTCGTCGAGTCCCTGGTGCGGGAGCACTTCACCGGCGCGGACGGCCGGGCGTGAGCCTCGGCTAGGGTGGGTTGATCATGTCAATCCACCGAGTCACAGGGGGACTTCGGATGAGGACTGGTTTACGTGCCACGGCCGTCGCGGCGGCGCTGCTGATCGGCCTGACGGGATGCGCGGGCGACGCCCTCGACGCCCTCGACGAGGCCACGGGCGAGGGCGACAACATCTCGCTCGACGCGACCGGACTGTCCCGCGCGCTGCCGCGCGACACCGACGTCGGTGACGCGTTCCAGGGCAGCGCGCCGGTCACGGCCCAGGGCGCCGAGGCGGTCGAGTTGTGCACCGGGCGGACGGACGCGCCCTGCGACGGCGTCACGCTCAGCGGACTGAGGGAGACCGTGGCGGGCGGCTCCTCCGACCAGCGGGTCGACTACCTGCTCTTCGTCTTCGGCTCGCAGGAGCAGGCCACCACCCACGTGGAGAAGATGACGGCCGGCTGGAAGAAGGCCGACGTCCAGAAGAAGCGCTCCGTGAAGCCGCTGACCTTCGACAGCGGCGCCGACAGCACCGAGGCGTTCACCTACAGCGACCCGGAGGGGACCAACGTCTACATGCGCGTCGGCTCGGTCGTCTCCTACGTCGCGGGCAGCCGCGTCTCCGCCGAGAAGGCGCAGGAGGCGGCGAAGATGCAGGCCGACCGCATCCGGACCATCGCGGCGGGCCACGACCCGAAGAAGTGACCCACCCCGGGGAGACCGGTCCCGTGACGGGCGGTCTCCCCGGGCCCCGTGGCCACTAAGGTCGTGGTCGACAGCCGCCCGTACCGCGCCGCCCGTGAGGTTGCCCCATGCCGTCCGCGACCCCGTCCCCGGCGGACGGACGCCGACCCTCCTCCAAGGCCCCGGCTCCGCTCGGCCAGGGCGGGACCCGCGCCACCGGTACGCAACCCGAGGCCGCCGCCCTGCTCGGCTGGCTCACCGACCCCGACGCGCCCCGCCTCTGCCTGGTCACCGGCGCCCCCGGCAGCGGCAAGACCGCCCTGCTCGGCTGGCTCGCGGCGCACGCGACCCGGGCCCGGCGCGGACGCTCACGGACCGAGCGGATCCTCGTCCCGCTCGCCGGGCAGAGCGCCCTCGGCGTCGCCTGGACGCTCGCGAACCGGCTGGGCGTGGTCGCCAGGACACCGGCCGACCTCGTCCACGCGCTCGCCACCAGCGAGGCCCGCCGCACCGGCCGGACCGTGCTGCTCCTCACCGATCTGCACGCCGCCGCCGAACCCGACGCCGTCGCCGAGCTGCTCGCCGGACTCGCCGAGGTCGGGCGGATCCGGCTCGTCGTGGAGGCCCGCACCGGCACCCGGCCGCCCAGGGCCGCCCGCACCACCGTGGTCGACCTCGACGGGGACGCGGGCCCGGAACCGCCGCCGCCGGTCCCGCCGCTCCCCGACCTCTCCGATCCCGCCGCCGTCTGCGCCGCCGACCCGCTCCTCGTCACCACCGGGTACGCGACGGCCTCCGCCGACGACCACGGCGGACTGCGCGACGCCTGGCTGCGGGCCGGGCAGGCGCTGTGCGCGGCGGACGGCCCGGCCGGCCGGGCGCTGGTGCTGCTCACCGCGCTCGGCGACGGCGCCGACCCCCGGCTGCGGCCCGCCCTCGCCGCCCGGGCGGCGCCGGCGCCGTGGCGGGTGCGGTGGGCCCGGCACCGGGGCGACGTCTCCCCGCCGTGGCCGGGGCCGGTCGCGGTGCTCGGGGCGACGGCCGGCGGACCCTCGGCCGATCTGGTGCTCGTCGGCGACCGCACGGGCACGGTCCGGCTGCTGCGGGAGGCGGACGCCTCCGGGGAGGGGCGGCTGGCCCACCGGGTCACGGGCCGGATCACCGCCCTGGCGCCGACCGCCGACGGGACGGTGCTGCTGCTCGACGAGCGCGGCCGGCTGCACACCGTACGGGGCACGGCGCCCCGCCCGCCCTATCTGGAGCGGCTCACCGAGGCCGTCTCCACCACCCTGTCCCGGCACCCCGGCACGGCGCTCGCGGCCATCGCGGGCTCGGTGGTGGTGGGGGACCGGCTCGGCTCGGTCCACGCCTTCGGGGTGACCGGCCTCCACCAGGCCGCCTCGCACAGCGGCCGGGTGACCGCCGTGACCGCCGTCGAGTCCGAGACCCCGTTCGTCTGCTCGGGCGGCGCCGACGGCACCGTACGGCTGTGGACCCCGGGTCGCGCTCCGGTGCCCGAACCGCTCGCGGAGCGCCGGGCGCCGGTCGTCGCCCTGCACGCGGCCCCGGCCCCCGGCGGCCCGCTCGTCGCGGCGGCGTGGGCCGACGGGCGGGTCGAGCTGATCCCCGCGGAGGGCGGCCGGCGCCGCGCCTTCCGGCCGGGTCCGGCGGTCCGCGCCGTCGCGGTCACGGCCACCGGAGCGCTCCTCGTCGGCACCGACGAGAGCCTGATCTGCCTGGAGCCACAAGGAAGGTGACGGAACGTCATGGACGAGGCCCGGCGGCGCGCGATAGGCCGCCGGCCGCTCGCCGGGCCCCCTTCCGCGGACGTCACATGGCCGTCCGGGGCGTCAACTGCCCCGCCAGCCATGTGGGTACGCCGCCGAGGAGGCGGAAGAGCCGGCGGGCCTCGGCGCGCAGCCGGCCCGCCTCCGCCTCCGTCTCCGTGTCGGCCAGCGCGGTCAGCGCCGGGGCCGTCCCCACCAGGTAGCCCAACTCCTCGCGGATGCGCAGCGATTCGGAGAAGCCGTGCCGCGCCTCCGCCAGTTCGCCCTCCCGCAGCGCCAGCCCGGCGAGGTGGCGCCAGGTGGAGGAGAGCAGCAGCGAGTCGCCCTGCGCGGTCGCGCCGGCGTGCGCGCGGCGGTACGCGGCACGGGCCGCCTGCGGGGAGTCGCCCAGGTTCTGGGCGATCAGCCCGCGCCGGTAGTCGAGCAGCGGACGGCCCGGTTCGGAGGGCGCGATCAGGGCCGCCGCCCGGCCCAGCGCCATCCGGGCCTCGTCGGCGCGGTCCCGGACACCGAGGAGGGTGGAGGCGTAGGCGAGGTAGCCGCGTTCGCAGGCCGCCGCCCCGCGCTCCTCGTCGCTGCCGGCGACCGCCTCGGCGGCGCGCAGCGCCTCCTCGGCCTCGGCCCAGCCCTGTTCGGTGTAGAGGCAGCGCTCGATCAGCAGCGCGGCCCGTTCGAGGGCGGCGGCCGGTTCGTGGGAGCGGGGGGCGAGCAGCGCCGCCGCGTCGGCCCAGCAGCCGCGGGAGCGGAGCCGCCATATGGCGGTCTCCACCGGAGTCTCCTTGCCGTAGGCGAGGGACGGACTTCCGCCGCCCCCTGATTCGGAACCAGACATGGCGGTGTCCGCCACATTGCCCTCCCCGAGCGCGCCATCGAGCTGTTGAGTAGGACGGCATCTCAGCACGAACGGACGTACCCGGCCAAGGGGTCGGGTGAAAAATTTCACAAAGCCGCGGGGCGTGCGTGACGCCCCGCCGGGACCGGGTCCGACGGGGCGTCAGAGGGCGCTGGGGCCCGTGATCACGGCGGTGATCAGGGAGGCAGGTGATCCGCGGGGGCGGCCGGGAGGGGTGGTCCCGAGGGCCTTCCGTCACTCCTCCGGACTCAACCGAAGGAGTGAATTCCGAAACCCGCCGGCCAACGCCGTCAGGCGCCCGTCAGCTCATCCGCAGGGCCAGGAAGAAGTCGAGCTTGTCCTCCAGACGGGACAGGTCGCGGCCCGTCAGCTGCTCGATCCGGCCGACCCGGTAGCGCAGCGTGTTCACGTGCAGGTGCAGCCGGGTCGCGCAGCGCGTCCAGGAGCCGTCGCAGTCCAGGAACGCCTCCAGGGTCGGGATCAGCTCCGCGCGGTGGCGCCGGTCGTAGTCCCGCAGAGGGTCGAGCAGCCGGGCCGTGAAGGCGCGCCGCACGTCGTCCGGGACGAAGGGCAGCAGCAGGACGTGCGAGGCCAGCTCGTGGTGGCCGGCCGCGCAGACCCGGCCCGGGCGGGCGGCGGCCACCCGGCGGGCGTGCCGGGCCTCCTCCAGGGCGCCGCGCAGCCCCTCCGCCGAGTGCACGGCGGCGCTGACGCCCAGCGTGAGGCGCCCGTCGTCGGCGAGGCCGGACGAGAGCGGAGCCCGTACCGCCGCGAGCAGGGCGTCGGCGTGCAGGCCCAGGGCGGTCGCCGGCCCGTCGTCCTCGCTCTCCGGCAGGGGGCCGGCGGCCAGCGGCACCAGGGCGATGGCCTCGTCGCCGGTGTGGGCCACGGCGATCCGGTCCGCGGACTCGGCGCCCACGGTCGCCGGGTCGACCAGGATCTCCTCCAGGAGCGCCTGGGTGACCGGCCCGGGCTCCACCGGCGGCTGCCCGCCCTCCTGGTCCCACTCGACGCGGGCGACGACGACCTGCCAGTGCGGGGCGGCGCCCAGGCCGGGCAGCAGCACGGGGGCGGCGACCCGCAGCCGGGCCGCGATCTCGGCGGGCGCGGCGCCCGTCTGGACCAGCTCCAGGACCTCCTGGGCGAGCCGGCGGCGCACCGTGCGGGCCGCGTCGCGCCGGTCGCGCTCGACGGAGATCAGCTGCGTGACGCCCTGGAGCAGGTCCAGGCGCGCGGCCGGCCAGTCCCCGGCGTCCGCCTCGACGGCGAGCAGCCAGTCGGACAGCACGGTCTCGCGGACGTCCCGGGAGGCGGGGCCCGCGGCCCGGCCGGTGTTCCGGATCGGGAAGAGCGAGTACGCGGTGCCGTGGGCGGTCAGCCGGTGCGGGCCGCGCCGGCCGGTCCGGGTGGCGGCCAGGTGCTCGCCCGCGAGGCCGGCCGCGAGGGCCGGGTCCAGCGGCTCGCCGGCGCCCGCGATCTGCCGTCCGGTGGGGGAGAGGACCCAGGCGCGCAGGTCCAGGTCGGAGCCGAGGAGGTCGAGGACGGCCTCCGGGCCGCCACCGGCCGGGCCGGAGGTCATCAGGCGTCTGTGGCGGTCGACGACGGCGGCCAGGTCGCCCGCCCGCTCGCCGGAGACCTGTCGAACGACGTGCTCGGTGATCGTCGCGAACGCAACGGATTCGTTGACCGCGAAGAGCGGCAGCCGGTGGCGCGAACACGCCTGTACGAGATCGTCGGGGATGTCGCCCAGCTCGGCCTCACCGGCCGCGAGCGCGGCGACCCCCGCCTGGCTGAGGATCCGGACGAAGGGCTCGGCGTCGGCCGGCTCCCGCAGCCAGGCCAGTCCGGTGAGGACCAGCTCGCCGCCGGAGAGGTACCGGCTGGGATCCTTGAGGTCCGTGGTCATCACGCCGCGGACCGAGCGGTCCAGCTCGTCCTCGCCGCCCAGCAGGCGCAGCCCGAGCGCGTCGTTCTCCAGCAGTGCGCGCAGCCGCATCGTGTCGCCGCCGTTCCTTCGAGTGGGTGGTGGGGTTGTCGCGTATTCGACGGTGGGGTCGGTCGGGTGATGTCGCTGTTTCCAGGGGGAAACGGCGAGGTATCCGTTCCCCGTCTTTCGTTCGAATCTACAAGACGTGCCGGGGCACCGGCCAACTCCTTCATGTTTTCGGTGACTGCACCCCGGCCATCGTGGCTTGTGTACTAGGCCACACACCGCGTGAACAGGACATGAACACCGAAGTCGAGGGCCGAACGTCCCCCAGGGCCCAGACGTCCGACCCCCACCAGAATCACTAGAAGAGAGCCACCATGGACTTCCTTCGCCCCGCCAGCTGGGAGGAGGCGCTCGCCGCCAAGGCCGAGCACCCCACAGCCGTGCCCATCGCCGGCGGTACCGACGTCATGGTCGAGATCAACTTCGACCACCGGCGCCCCGAGTACCTGCTGGACCTGAACCGCATCGAGCTGCTGCGCGAGTGGGAGGTCGGCGAGGAGAACGTCCGACTCGGCGCTTCCGTTCCGTACACGCAGATCATGGAGAACCTGCGGGCCGAGCTGCCGGGCCTGGCACTCGCCTCCCACACGGTCGCCTCCCCGCAGATCCGCAACCGCGGCGGCGTCGGCGGCAACCTCGGCACCGCTTCCCCGGCCGGTGACGCCCACCCCGCCCTCCTCGCCGCCGGCGCCGAGGTCGAGGTCGAGTCGGTCCGCGGCAGCCGCTTCATCCCGATCGACGAGTTCTACACCGGCGTGAAGCGCAACGCGCTCCAGCCCGACGAGCTCATCAAGACCGTCCACATCAAGAAGGCGGACGGCCCCCAGCAGTACTCCAAGGTCGGCACCCGCAACGCGATGGTCATCGCCGTCTGCGCCTTCGGTCTGGCGCTCCACCCGGAGACCCGGACCGTGCGCACCGGCATCGGCTCGGCCGCGCCGACCCCGATCCGCGCCAAGGAGGCCGAGGCGTTCCTGAACGCGGCCCTGGAGGAGGGCGGCTTCTGGGACAACGGGAAGATCATCACCCCGTCCGTCGCCAAGCAGTTCGCCGACCTCGTCTCGGCCGCCGCCAACCCCATCGACGACGTCCGCGGCACCGCGAAGTACCGCCGCCACGCCGTCGGCATCATGGCCCGCCGCCAGCTCGGCTGGACCTGGGAGCAGTACCGCGGCGCCGGCCGCACGCTTGAGGGAGCTGCCTGATCATGCGCGTCAATTTCACGGTCAACGGTCGTCCGCAGGAAGCCGACGACGTCTGGGAGGGCGAGTCCCTCCTCTACGTGCTCCGCGAGCGTCTGGGCCTGCCCGGCTCCAAGAACGCCTGCGAGCAGGGCGAGTGCGGCTCCTGCACGGTCCGCCTCGACGGCGTGCCGGTCTGCTCCTGTCTGGTCGCCGCCGGCCAGGTCGAGGGCCGCGAGGTCGTCACGGTCGAGGGTCTCGCCGAGTTCGCCAAGGACCGCGCCGAGCACGGCGGTTGCGCCTCCGGTGCCTGCGGCACCCCGCTCGACCGGGCCAAGCGCTGGGAGGCGAAGCCCACGCAGGACTCGCAGACCGGCGAGGGCGTCGAACTCTCCCCGATCCAGCAGGCGTTCATCGACGCCGGCGCCGTCCAGTGCGGTTTCTGCACCCCCGGGCTGCTGATCGCCGCGGACGAGCTCCTGGAGCGCAACACCACCCCGTCCGACCAGGACATCCGCGAGGCCCTCTCCGGCAACCTCTGCCGCTGCACGGGCTACGAGAAGATCCTCGACGCGGTCCGCCTCGCGGCCGCCCGTCAGGGAGAGGCGGTCTGACGATGGCTCAGAACACCCGTACCGCTCCGGCCGGCACGCCGACCGACGTCACCCAGGACCACGTCAAGGGCGGCATCGGCGAGTCCACCCTCCGCCCGGACGGCACCCTCAAGGTCACCGGCGAGTTCGCCTACTCCTCGGACATGTGGCACGAGGACATGCTG
The DNA here is from genome assembly GCF_042885515.1 of Streptomyces sp. NPDC058052. Taxonomy (NCBI): domain Bacteria; kingdom Bacillati; phylum Actinomycetota; class Actinomycetes; order Kitasatosporales; family Streptomycetaceae; genus Streptomyces; species Streptomyces sp. NPDC058052. The sequence goes on from NZ_JBHVRX010000004.1 coordinate 202,176, forward strand.
TGGGGCCAGACCCTGCGCTCCACCGTCGCCCACGCCGAGATCGTCTCCATCGACATCTCCGAGGCCGTCGCGATGTCCGGCGTCTACGCCGTGCTCACCTACGACGACCTCCCGGCCGAGATGAAGAACTACGGCCTGGAGATCCAGGACACCCCCGTCCTGGCCCACGGCAAGGTCCGCCACCACGGCGAGCCGGTGGCCCTGGTCGCCGCCGACCACCCGGAGACCGCCCGCCGCGCGGCCGCCAAGATCAAGATCGAGTACAGGGAACTGCCCGTCGTCACCGACGAGGCGTCCGCGCTCGCCCCCGACGCGCCCCTCATCCACGAGGGCCGCGACGACCACCACTCCGGCCACGTGCCGCACCCCAACATCGTCCACCGCCAGCCGATCGTCCGCGGCGACGTGGCGGCGGCCCGCGAGCGGGCCGACGTGATCGTCGAGGGCGAGTACGTCTTCGGCATGCAGGACCAGGCGTTCCTCGGCCCCGAGTCCGGCCTCGCCGTACCCTCCGAGGACGGCGGCGTCGACCTCTACGTCGCCACCCAGTGGCTGCACTCGGACCTCAAGCAGATCGCCCCCGTCCTCGGCCTGCCCGAGGAGAAGGTCCGCATGACGCTCTCCGGCGTCGGCGGCGCCTTCGGCGGCCGCGAGGACATCTCGATGCAGATCCACGCCTGCCTCCTGGCGCTGCGCACCGGCAAGCCGGTCAAGATCGTCTACAACCGCTTCGAGTCCTTCTTCGGCCACGTGCACCGCCACCCGGCGAAGCTCCACTACGAGCACGGCGCCACCAAGGACGGCAAGCTCACCCACCTCAAGGCCCGGATCGTCCTCGACGGCGGCGCCTACGCCTCGGCCTCCCCGGCCGTCGTCGGCAACGCCTCCTCGCTCGGCGCCGGCCCCTACGTGGTCGACGACGTCGAGATCGAGGCCGTCGCCCTCTACACCAACAACCCGCCCTGCGGCGCCATGCGCGGCTTCGGCGCGGTCCAGGCGTGCTTCGCCTACGAGGCGCAGATGGACAAGCTGGCCGCCAAGCTCGGCATGGACCCGGTGGAGTTCCGCCGGCTCAACGCCATGGAGCAGGGCACGCTGATGCCCACCGGCCAGGTCGTCGACTCCCCGGCCCCCGTCGCCGAGCTGCTGCGCCGGGTCAAGGCCCGCCCGCTGCCGCCGGAGCGCCAGTGGGAGACCGCCGGCCAGGGCGCGGACGTCCGCGCGCTGCCGGGCGGCCTCTCCAACACCACCCACGGCGAGGGCGTCGTCCGCGGCGTCGGCTACGCGGTCGGCATCAAGAACGTCGGCTTCTCCGAGGGCTTCGACGACTACTCGACCGCCCGGGTGGTCCTCCAGGTCATCAACGGCGAGCCCGTCGCCATGGTCCACACCGCCATGGCGGAGGTCGGCCAGGGCGGTGTCACCGTCCACGCGCAGATCGCCCGCACCGAGCTCGGCGTCACCCAGGTGACCATCCACCCGGCCGACACCCAGGTCGGCTCCGCCGGCTCGACGTCCGCCTCCCGGCAGACGTACATGACCGGCGGCGCGGTGAAGAACACCTGCGAGGCCGTCCGCGAGAAGGTCCTGGAGATCGGCCGCCGCAAGAACGGCTCCTACCACCCCGCCTGGGCGACCGCCGAACTCCTCCTGGAGGCCGGCAAGGTCGTCACCGACGGCGGCGAGGTCCTCGCGACGATCGCCGACGTCCTGGAGGGCGAGGACCCGGTCGACATCGAGCTGGAGTTCCGCCACCGTCCGACGGTCCCCTTCGACCTGCGCACGGGCCAGGGCGACGGCCACGTCCAGTACACCTTCGCCGCGCACCGCGCGGTGGTGGAGGTGGACACCGAGCTCGGCCTCGTCAAGGTCATCGAGCTCGCCACCGCCCAGGACGTCGGCAAGGCGCTCAACCCGCTCTCCGTGGTCGGCCAGATCCAGGGTGGCACCACCCAGGGCCTGGGCGTCGCGGTGATGGAGGAGATCATCGTCGACCCGAAGACCGCGAAGGTGCGCAACCCCTCCTTCACGGACTACCTCATCCCCACGATCCTCGACACCCCGACCATCCCGGTCGACGTGCTCGAACTCGCCGACCACAACGCCCCCTACGGGCTGCGCGGCATCGGCGAGGCTCCCACCCTGTCGTCCACGCCGGCCGTCCTCGCGGCGATCCGGAACGCGACCGGCCTGGAGCTGAACAAGACGCCGGTCCGCCCCGAGGCGCTCACCGGCACCCTGTAGGACCCTCCGGGCGGTGTGTGCCTCCCAGGACGTCACACCTCCTTCCCCGCCCGCACCGCCCGGAGTCGTACCACCCCCGCAGTGCCCGCAACACCCGCACCACCCCGTTCGTCTCGGGCCGTCCCCCGGGTCGTGCAGCCAACGAAATATCCCAAATCCCGCAGCTTCACCGTCAGCTTCCCTGTGAACGTGCTTCGAAGTCTGATGCGGGTGCCCCTTTGAACCTTGGGAGTAGGCCCCATGACCCAGTCGTCTGTGGAGCCCAAGACCGCCGCGGAGGACGCGGGCTCCGGCTCGCGCAACCCCGCCGGGCGTTCTTGGCTCGACCGGTACTTTCACATCTCGGAGAGAGGATCCTCCGTCAGCACGGAGATCCGCGGTGGCGTCACCACCTTCATGGCGATGGCGTACATCCTCCTGCTCAACCCGATCCTCCTCGGAGGCCCGGACGTCGAGAAGAACGTCCTCGCCTCCTCGGCCGTCATCACGGCGACCGCGCTCGCCGCGGCGGTCACCACCCTGCTGATGGGCTTCGTCGGCAAGGTGCCGCTCGTCCTCGCGGCCGGCCTCAGCGTCTCCGGTGTGCTCGCCACCCAGGTCGTGCCGCAGATGACCTGGCCGCAGGCCATGGGCATGTGCGTCGTCTACGGTCTGGTGATCTGTCTCCTGGTCGTCACCGGCCTCCGCGAGATGATCATGAACGCCATCCCGCTGCCGCTCAAGCACGGCATCACCATCGGCATCGGCCTCTTCATCGCCCTGATCGGCTTCAATAAGGCCGGCTTCGTCGGCGCCGGCCCGCAGTTCGGCCCGCCCGTCACCATGGGCTCCGGCGGCGAACTCGTCGGCTGGCCCGTCCTGATCTTCGCGGTCACCCTGCTCGCGATCTTCGCCCTCCAGGCCCGCAAGATCCCGGGCGCGATCCTCATCGGCATCGTCGGCGGCACGATCATCTCCCTGATCGTCAACGCCGTCGCCGACATCCCGGCCAAGGGCCCCGGCTCCTGGGCCAACGGCTCGCCCGAGCTCAAGGGCAGCGCGGTCTCCGCCCCGGACTTCACGCTCTTCGGCGACGTCTCCTTCGGCGGCTGGGGCGACGTCGGCTACATCACCGTCGGCGTGATCGTCTTCACCCTGGTGCTCGCCGGCTTCTTCGACGCCATGGCCACCATCATCGGCGTCGGCACCGAGGCCAACCTCGCCGACGACAAGGGCCGGATGCCCGGCCTGTCCAAGGCGCTGTTCATCGACGGCGCGGGCGGCGCGATCGGCGGCGTCTCCGGCGCCTCCGGCCAGACCGTCTTCGTGGAGTCCGCCACCGGCGTCGGCGAGGGCGCCCGCACCGGCTTCTCCTCGGTGATCACCGGCCTGTTCTTCGCGGCCTGCCTCTTCTTCACGCCGATCACCCAGATCGTGCCCCGCGAGGTCGGCTCCGCCGCCCTGGTCGTCATCGGCGCGATGATGATGATGAACGCCAAGCACGTGAACTGGGGCGACAGCTCCGTCGCGATCCCGGTCTTCCTGACCGTCGTCCTGATGCCGTTCACCTACAGCATCACCCCGGGCGTCGCGGCCGGCGTCATCGCCTACACGGTCATCAAGGTGGCCCAGGGCAAGGCGCGCGAGGTCGGCGCGTTCATGTGGTGCCTGACCGCGATATTCATCGTGTTCTTCGCCCTTCACCCGATCGAAGGCTGGCTGGGCGTCAGCTGACGCCCCCGCCCTCCACCCACACAGCCAAGGAGACCGACATGCTGGACATCGCCGAGGAGCTGCACCGGTGGGTCGAGCAGGGACGCGACTTCGCCGTGGCCACCGTGGTGGCCGTCGGCGGCAGCGCGCCCCGGCAGCCCGGCGCCGCCCTCGCCGTCGACAGCGAGGGCACGGCGATCGGCTCGGTCTCCGGCGGGTGCGTGGAGGGCGCGGTGTACGAGCTGTGCCAGACGGCGCTGGAGGACGGCAGGACCGTCGTCGAGCGCTTCGGCTACAGCGACGAGGACGCCTTCGCCGTCGGCCTGACCTGCGGCGGCATCATCGACATCCTCGTCACCCCGGTCCGCGGCGGGGTCTTCCCCGCCGCCCTGGCCGCCGCCGTCTCGGGGGAGGCGGCGGCCCTCGCCCGGATCGTGTCCGGCCCCGAGGAGCTGCTCGGCCAGGCGCTCCTGGTCCACCCGGACGGCTCGTACGCCGGGAAGCTCGGCGGCCACCCCGAGCTGGACCGCACCGCCGCCGCCGAGGCCCGCGCGCTCCTCGACGCCGGCCGCACCGGCACGGTGGAGATCGGCGAGGACGGCAGCCGCTGCGGACAGCCGCTGACGCTGCTCGTGGAGTCCTCCGTCCCGGCCCCCCGCATGATCGTCTTCGGTGCCATCGACTTCGCCTCGGCGCTCGTCCGGGTCGGCAAGTTCCTCGGCTACCACGTCACCGTCTGCGACGCCCGCCCCGTCTTCGCGACGGAGCTCCGCTTCCCCGAGGCCGACGAGATCGTCGTGGAATGGCCCCACCGCTACCTGGAGTCGACCGAGGTCGACGCCCGGACCGTGCTCTGCGTCCTCACCCACGACGCCAAGTTCGACGTCCCGCTCCTCCGGGCCGCCCTCAGGCTTCCCGTCGCCTACGTCGGCGCGATGGGCTCCCGCCGCACCCACGAGGACCGCAACAAGCGCCTCCGCGAGGTCGGCGTCACCGAACTCGAACTCGCCCGGCTGCGCTCCCCGATCGGCCTCGACCTCGGCGCCCGCACCCCCGAGGAGACCGCCCTGTCGATCGGCGCGGAGATCGTCGCCAACCGCCGCGGCGGCACCGGCGCCTCCCTCACCGGCGCCCACACCCCCATCCACCACGACGGCCCGGACACCCCGCTCGCGGGCCGCATAGGCTCCGTCGCGTAGCCCCGCTCCTTCCGGGGCGCGACCCCCGGCCTGACGCTCAGGAACGCTTCCAGGCGTACGACGGGGCCCCGTCCTCCACGGTCGGCAGACCGAGGGGGCCGTTGCCGTCGCGGATGCCGTGGTGGACGACGGGGTCGGCGGCGAGGGAGCCGTCGAGTCCGGCGGTGACCGCCAGGGCGTGCCGGCCGAGGCAGACCGGGCGCTCGCCCTCGGGGCGCTCGCAGTACAGGACCCAGCCGCCGACCCGGTCGACGCGGCCCGGCACCAGCTTCCACACCCCCGTGAACTCCGCGGTCACCGCCTCCGGCAGCCGCGGCGCGGCCTCCGTGCGGAGCCACGTCCGTGCGGCCGCCCGGACCGCCTCGCCGAAGCGCTGCCGCTCGTCGAACGGCTGGACGAGGTCGACCTCGCCGGAGTCCGGGTCGATCCCGCCGGGACCGGGCCCGAACCCCACCCGGTGGTAGGTCCCCCGGCCCAGCGCGCCCAGCCGCCGGTCGGCCGTGAGCCGCATCAGGGTGGGGCGCCCGGGGGAGTCGGGAAGGTCCGCGACCCGCTCCGGCGGCGCCACCTTCACCGAGGTGTACGGGGCCGGCGCGGTGCCCCGGGCCCGGGTCCAGCGCCGCAGGCACTCGCCGACGGACGCGACCACGCTCCGGGCGGTGTCCGCGTCGAAGCGGGCGGCGATCCACGGTCCGGTGCCGTCGGCGGACAGCCCGTGCACCTCGTACCCGCAGGCGGCGAACTCGCGCCGCAGCACCCGGAAGCCCTCGGCCTCGCGCCGGGCCTCGGCGAGCGCGGCGGTCAGCCGGTCGTCGCAGGACCGGCCCTCGCAGTCGTCCTTCTCCGCGTCCACCCGCAGCCGGACCACGGCGTCGGCGTCGCCCGCGATCCGGAAGCTCACCTCGGCGCCGCCGCTCTGCGGGAAGAGCCCGCGCACGTCGACGACCTCCAGGACGCCCGGGGCGACCCGTTCCGCGATCTCGACCGCGCGCTTCCGGTCGTCGTCGGTCGAGAAGGTCCCGCAGCCGGTGAGGCCGGCGCCCGCGAGGACCAGGGCGAGCGCTCCCGCCAGCCGCCGTGCCGTGCCCTGCCGTGACCGTGCCATGTGGCCCACCCCGCTGCCGTCCGCCGCCGTCCGCGTGTCCTGGGGCGACGGTAGGCGGGGAGCGGACCGGTCCGCGTGAGTAGGCGTACTCACGCGGTGCCGGACGCCGTACCCGGTGTGGCCGGCGCCGTGCCCGGTGCGCGGACGCGGTGCCTGACGCGCGGAGGCCGGTGCGCGGACGCCGTGCCCGGTGCGTGGACGCGGTGCCCGGTGCGCGGACGCGGTACGTGCCGTGCGGACGCCGTACCCGGTGCGCGGGCGCCGTACCTGGCGCGCGGCGGCGGGGGGTCAGTGCGCGGTGCGCTCCCGGACGGTCTCCGCCCAGGCCGGGGCCTCCTCGACGGGGCCGGGCTCCTCGCGGCGGCCGCCGCGGGCGAAGAAGTCCGCCAGGGGGAGGATCGCCGCGCCGACGGTGACCGCGTCCGGGCCGAGCGTGCCGAGGCCGAGGGTGACCCGGGCCGCCGGGTACGCCAGGGCGTACGCGCGCGCGTGCTCCTCGACGGCGGCGAGGAAGCGGGTGCCGAGCAGCAGTCCGGCCCAGCCGCCGACCAGGATCCGCTCCGGCTGGAAGAGGTTGATCAGGTCGGCGAAGCCGGCGCCCAGGTATTCGGCGGTCTCCGCCAGGACGGCGAGCGCCGCCGGGTCCGGCGCGCCGTCGTCGCCGGGGTACGCGGCGGCCGCCATCGCCGCGAGCGCGGCCTCCTCGCCGGCGCCGGCCGGGGGCTCGCCGCCCGCTTCCCGCCACCGTTCGAGCAGGGCCTCGGCACCGGCGTACGCCTCCAGGCAGCCCTGGGCGCCGCAGCGGCACCGGCGCCCCCTGACCTGCACCTTCAGGTGGCCCCATTCGAGGGCCCGGCCGGGGCCCAGGGGGTCGGTGGTGACGCAGGCGCCGACGCCGGAGCCGAAGAGGACGACGACCGCGCTGGTCGCGCCCCGGCCCGCGCCGAACCACATCTCGGCCTGGCCGAGGGTCTTGGCGCCGTTGTCGATCCGGTACGGGACCCCGTCCGGCAGCTCGACGGACTCGCGGAGCAGCCGCTCCAGCGGGACCGCGTCCCAGCCGACGGTCTGGCCGTGCACGACGGCCCCGCCGGCCGCGCCGTCGGCGGGATGCTCGACGATGCCGGGGACGCCGATGCCGACGCCGAGCAGCGCCTCGGCGGGGACGTCCGCCGTGCGCAGCACCTCGGCGATGCCCTCGCGGATGTGGTCGACGACGACCCCGACCTCGTACCGCTCGCCGTCCTTCGCGGCCGGGTCCAGCGGGCGTTCGGTGCGGGCGAGCTCGGTGAGGGTGAGGTCGAAGAGCTCGACCCGGATCCGGGTCTCGCCCACGTCCACGCCGATCATGCGGCCGCTGGCGGGGGCGACGCGCAGCAGGATGCGGGGGCGGCCGCCGGCCGAGTCGACGCTGCCGGCCTCCTCGACGAGCCCCTCGGCGACCAGCTCGGCGACCACGTTGCTGATGGAGCCGGAGCTGAGCCCGGTGGCCGGGCCGAGCGCGAAGCGGCTCATGGGGCCGTCGAAGTAGAGCCGCCGGAGGACCGCGGTGCGGTTCTCGCGCCGCAGGTCCCGCACGGTCCGGCCGTTCGGTCTGGTCACTGGGGCCCCTCGCGGTAGTGGTCCATCGGGCGGTGGCGGTCCGGCGGGCTCGGGCGGTTCATCGGGCGGCCGCCTCAGGCCCGGCGCAGCCCGCTGAGCAGCAGCTCGGCCAGCTGGTCGTACGCCTCGGCGTCCGCGAGGCCGGTGGACGCGGCCACCTGGCGCCGCTGGATGCGGACCATCACGGAGGCGATGACGTCGGCGGCGAAGGCCACGTGGACCTCCCGGAAGACGCCGGCGCTGACGCCCTCCTCGATGAGCTGCTGGACCCGTCCGGCGGCGGCGCGGGTGTTCCGCTCGTACACCTCGGCGGCCGGCTCGAAGGCGGCCACGTCGTCGAAGAACTGCGGGGAGACCGGCGCCAGCTCGGCGGAGACGGCCCGCAGATAGGCGGAGAGCCGCTCGGCGGGCCCGCTCGCGGCGGCGAGGCCCGACTCGACGCGGGCGGTGGCGCGCCGGAAGAAGTGCACGACGGCGGCCCTGACCAGCTGCTCCTTGCTGCCGGCCAGGCCGTACAGGGTGCGCTTGGAGCAGTGCAGGCGCGCGGCGAGGTCGTCCAGGGTCAGCCGGGCGAAGCCCTCGCCGACGAGCAGGGCGACGAGCTCCTCGAAGAGGGCGGAACGGCGCGCCGCTCCCCGCCCCGTGAGCTTCGGGGCGTCGGCGGCGGAGGTCTCGATCACTCGGACAGTATGACGGGCCACCCGGGCGGAGGGATCCGCTCCACTCACTCATGCGCTATTTTTAGCGGTACTGGAGTACCAGCCCTAGTACCACTTTGCGTGCCGATGGAGTCGCCATGGATGTCGACCGCCTGCTTCCCACCCCCGAGGCGGCGGACCTCATCGCCCTCACCCGCGAGATCGCCGACAACGAGCTCTCGCCCCGGGTGGACGAGCACGAGGCCGCCGAGACCTATCCCGAGGGTCTCTTCGCCACGCTCGGCCGGGCCGGCCTGCTCGGCCTCGCCTACCCCGAGGAGTACGGCGGCGGCGGCCAGCCGTACGAGGTCTACCTGCAGGTCCTGGAGGAGCTCGCCGCCCGCTGGGCGGCCGTCGCGGTCGCCACCAGCGTCCACACGCTCGCCTGCCACCCGCTGTACGCCTTCGGCACCGACGCGCAGAAGGAGCGCTGGCTCCCGTCGATGCTGGAGGGCCGGCTCGTCGGCGGCTACAGCCTCTCCGAGCCGCAGGCGGGCTCGGACGCCGCCGCCCTCGCCTGCAAGGCGGAGCGCCAGGAGGACGGCGGCGGCTACCGGATCACCGGCACCAAGGCGTGGATCACCCACGGCGGCAAGGCCGGCTTCTACGCCCTCTTCGCCCGCACCGCCCCCGGCGGCCACGGGATCTCCTGCTTCCTCGCCCCCGGCGAGACCGACGGCCTCTCCTTCGGCGCCCCGGAGCGCAAGATGGGCCTCCAGGCGGTCCCCACCACCTCCGCCTACTGGGACGGGGCCCTCATCGAGGAGGACCGGCTCATCGGCACCGAGGGCCAGGGCCTCCAGATCGCCTTCAGCGCCCTCGACAACGGCCGTCTCGGCATCGCCGCCTGCGCCACCGGCCTCGCCCAGGCCGCCCTGGACGCCGCCGTCGACTACGCCAACGAGCGCACCACCTTCGGCCGCCGGATCGTCGACCACCAGGGCCTCGGCTTCCTCCTCGCCGACATGGCCGCCGCCGTCGACGCGGCCCGCGCCACCTACCTCGACGCCGCCCGCCGCCGCGACCTCGGCCGCCCCTTCAGCCGCCAGGCCAGCGCCGCCAAGCTCATCGCCACCGACACGGCGATGAAGGTCACCACGGACGCGGTCCAGGTCCTCGGCGGCTACGGCTACACCCGCGACTTCCCGGTCGAGCGCTACATGCGCGAGGCGAAGATCATGCAGATCTTCGAGGGCACCAACCAGATCCAGCGGCTGGTCATCAGCCGGGGGCTGGCGCGCCCGGAGAAGTAGCGGCCGGTCAGGTCCGGTCCAGGTAGGCGGTGAGGGCCGGGTCGGGGGAGTAGCGCACCCCGGCGTGCCGGCGCAGGGCCTCGTCCAGGCGGCGGAGCGCCGGACGGGGGTCCTCCGAGGCGTCGAACACGAGCGCCATGGCGGCGCTGCCCCGGTCGCCCTCCCCGTCGAAGCCGGCGGGGACCCTCACGCCCGCGCGGAGGGTGGCGGCCAGCTGCCAGTGGCGCCTGCCCCGGGCGCCCTTCCTCGTGCGCCGGACGGTGACCCGGGTGACGTCCGGCCACGGCGAGGACCAGTGCCGGCGCTGGAACCGGCAGTCGAGGTGGCCGGCGGACAGCAGGACGGTCCGCCGGACGGGCGGTGCCGCATCGATGAAGGCACCCCAGAGCAGGAAGCCGAGCAGGAGGGCCGCGGACGTGGCGGCGGCGATCGGCCACGGAAAGAAGACGAGGACGACGGCCCCGCTGGGCACGACCGTGAGTGCGGAGCCGAGCTGGGCCCAGTACTCCTGGTCCTTCCGCCGGCTCGGCACGTCCAGCAGACCCGCGCTCACCTCCACCGTCTCCGGGGCCGTCACCGTCTCCGGGACCCACGCCGTCCTCGCGTCCGTGCGGTCGTCGGGACGGGGGCGGGGCGCGAGAGCCGGTGCGTCGGCGCCCAGCAGGGCCAGGATCCGCGAGGCGGACGGGCGCCGCTCCGGGGCCTTCTCCAGGCACGCGGCGACCAGGGCGCGCAGGGCGGGGGGCACCCCGTCCAGGGCCGGGGCGTCGTGGACGACCCGGTAGAGGAGCGCGGGGGCGGAGCCCTCGCCGAAGGGGGCCCGGCCGGTCGCGGCGTACGCCAGGACCGCGCCCAGCGAGAAGACGTCGCCCGGCGGGCCCACCGGCGTGCCCGTCGCCTGCTCCGGGCTCATGAAGCCCGGCGTGCCGACGACCAGACCGGTGGCCGTGAGGGCCGTCGAGTCCTCCACCGCCTTCGAGATGCCGAAGTCGATGACGCGCGGGCCGTCGGTGGTGACCAGGATGTTCGCCGGCTTCAGGTCGCGATGGACCAGGCCGGCCCGGTGCACGGCCTCCAGGGCCTCGGCGAGACCGGCGGCGAGGGAGCGCAGCTCCGGCTCGGGCAGCGGCCCCCGCTCCCGTACGAGCGCCGCCAGATCGGGCGCGTCGATGTAGTCGCTCGCCACCCACGGCACCGCCCCGTCCGGGTCGGCGTCCACGACCGGCGCGGTCCAGAAGCCGCCGACCGTCCGCGCGGCCGCCACCTCGCGGCGGAACCGCTCGCGGAAGCCGGGGTCGGCGGCGATCTGGGGGCGGATCACCTTCACCGCGAGCCGCCGGCCGCTGCGGGAGACGGCCAGGAACACCTGGCCCATGCCGCCCTCGCCGAGCCGTGCCGACAGACGGTACGGGCCGATCGCGTCCGGGTCGCCAGGCTGCAAGTCGTGCACGGTTCCCCCGAGTTCGCACTGCTGGAGGGGTGATCCTCCCAGAGCGGCCCGGTGCCGGGGGGCGCGATCACCACGGACCTGACATATCCGTGGTGATTTCGTGTTGAACAAGTTGAGGCGTATGCTCGGAACAGCCACCCCGGTTCGCCTGTGTTCCCCCGTTTCAGGCGGACCGGGGTCCGGCGTTTCCCGGGCTCCGCGGGTCCGACGCGGGATCCGCGGTGGCCTTTCCGGGCCTACTTCTCCAGCGCCGCCACGCCCGCCCGCGCGAACTTCTCGTCGAGGTCGCCCGAGGGCGCGCCCGCCACGCCGATGCCCGCGACCGGGGCGCCGCCGGCGGTGACCGGGGCGCCGCCGCCGAGGAAGAGCGTGCCGGGGATGTCCTTGAGGCGGGGGGCCTGGGCCAGCCGGCCGGCGAGCACCGAGGTGGGCGCGTTCCACGCCACCGCCGTGAACGCCTTCCGCTCCGCCGACCCGTAGGACTGCGGGCCCGCGCCGTCGCCGCGCAGGGTGACGATCGTGTTGCCGTCGCGGTCGACGACGGCGACGGTGACCCGCTGGTTCTCCGCCTCGGCCGCGTCCAGCGCCGCCCTGGCCGCCTTCGTCGCCGCGGCGACCGTCAGGCGGTCGGTGGAGGTCGTGTCGGCGGCCTCGGCCTCGGTGACGGCCGCCGCGGGGGCGGCGGCCTGCTCGCCGCCGGCGCTCGCGGAGTAGGCGCCGACCCCCGCCAGGCCGAGGGCGACGATCGCGCCACCGGTCGCCAGACGGGTCCGGTGGGCCTTCTTCACGTGCTTCATAGGGCTGTCGCTCCAGGGTCGGGGGTGGAAGATCGACTGACGCCTCATCCTCCGGCCGGTTCCGGCCCGCGACGGTCGGCGCACCGGCTGCGGGCGGCGGGCGGAACGGTGGACCCCGGGGTCCACCGATCGGATGACCCGGCCCGGGGCGCCGGTGCCCGCCCGTCCCGCGCCGCCCCGGCCGGTCCTGCGCTTCCGGGGGCGTGGCCTGGGGTTCTATGGTGAGCGGCGCAGATCGCGCAGACCGCGCGGTCCCCCGCGGGGACGCGCCCCCGGCCCGGCGGCCAACCCGCCGGCAGGGTCACCCGCACGACACGAACGAGGAGTTCCATGGACATCGCCGGCTCCGCCGCTCTCGTCACCGGCGCCGCTTCCGGGCTTGGCGCCGCCACCGCGGCCGCGCTCGCCGCCCGCGGCGCCACGGTCTACGGGCTGGACCTGGAGAAGGCCGTCGCCGCCGCGGGGGCCCTGCCCGAGGGCGTGCGGCTGATCGCCGCCGACGTGACCGACGAGGACCAGGTCCGCGCCGCGCTCGCGGAGATCGACGCCGACGGCGCCGAGCTGCGCCTCGCGGTGAACTGCGCCGGGATCGCCCCCTCGGCCCGCGTCCTGGGCCGCAAGGGCCCGCACGACCTCGACCTGTTCCGCGCCGTCGTGAACGTCAACCTCGTCGGCACCTTCAACGTGATGCGGCTCGCCGCCGAGGCCATCGCCCGGCACGAGCCCGACGCGCACGGCCAGCGCGGTCTCGTGGTCAACACCGCCTCCATCGCCGCCTTCGAGGGCCAGGTCGGGCAGATCGCCTACGCGGCCTCCAAGGCCGGCGTCGCCGGCATGACCATCACGGCCGCCCGTGACCTCGCCCAGTTCGGCATCCGGGTCGTCACGGTCGCCCCCGGCATCGTGGACACCCCGATGACGGCCGGCTTCAGCGAGGAGATCCGGGCCGGGCTCGCCGCGAGCGTCACCTTCCCGCAGCGCCTCGCCCAGCCGGAGGAGTACGCCCGCCTGGTCACGATGATCGCCGAGCACGACTACCTCAACGGCGAGACGATCCGGATGGACGGCGCGCTGCGGATGGCCGCCCGCTGACCCACACCCTCGCGCAGAGCACTCGGTGCCGGAGAATTCCGGCACCGAGTGCCGCACGGGAGCGTGCGCGGTGTTAGGTTCGTGGCATGGCAGCAGCGGCGACGAACCCCCGGACCACCCCGAAGCCCGCGATGCGGGACTCCCTCATCGCCGCGGCCTTCCAGCTCTTCCTGGAGCGGGGCTACGAGCAGACCACCGTCGACGACATCGTCACGCTCGCCGGCGTCGGACGGCGCTCCTTCTTCCGGTACTTCCCGTCGAAGGAGGACGTGGTCTTCCCCGACCACGAGCAGTGCCTCGACGACATGACCCGCTTCCTCGCCGCCAGCGCCGACACCGACGACCCCATGGTCCGGGTCTGCGACGCCGCCCGCCTGGTCATGCGGATGTACGCCGAGAACCCCACCTTCTCCGTCCAGCGCTACCGGCTGACCCGTGAGGTCGCCGGGCTGCGCACCTACGAACTCTCCGTCGTCTGGCGGTACGAGAAGACCCTCGGCGACTATCTGCGGGCGCGCTGGGCCGACCGCAGGGACGGCACCCTGCGGGCCAACGTGGCCGCCGCGGCCGTCGTCGCCGCCCACAACCACGCCCTGCGCCACTGGCTGCGCTCGGGCGGCGAGGGCGAGCCGCTGGAGGAGGTCGACCGCGCGCTGGAGTTCGTCCGCGCCACCTGGAGCCCCGACGCGGCCGCGGGCGCCCCCGGCGAGGCCGCCGCCGAAGGGGCCGACGACGTGGTCGTGGTCATCACCAAGCGGTCCACGCCGATGTGGCGCGTGGTGCGCGAGGTGGAATCGAGCCTCGGCGAGAGCTGAGGGGCGGGAGGTCACTCCCGGAACACAAAGGGGTCTCAGTATCTCGATTTGAGGGAACTCAGGTCTTTCTTTGCTGGCACTGAGTGCCATATCTTGGGCTCCATGCACGGTCGAGCCGCCGAGTGCGAGGAGAAGGCATCGTGTTCCACACGGGACTGAGGAACCCCGGCGCCGTCCGGACCGAGGAATCGGCCGAAGGCACCGATCTCTACTTCCAGCGCTGCGCCTGGTGCCACACCACCACCTTCCAGCGCCTGCTCTGTCCGACCTGCGGGTCCACCGACCTGGCCCCGCAGCTCAGCGACGGCGAGGGCGTCATCACCGTGCGCCGCGCCCACACCGCCGCGGAGGCGGACCTCTGGCCGGTGCACATGGCCGAGGGCTTCGTCGTCCGCTGCCGGGTCGACGGGCCGCCGCACGCCGTGCGCCCGGGCGTCCGGGTCAAGCTCGCGAGCGCCGCCGACACCGGGCGCCGTCCGGTCGTCCGGCTCTGCGAGGAGGTCCCGCTGGACGGCTGGATCTGAGCGGGCGCGCACGGCATTCGCGCGAGAAGGGGGGTGGCACAGAGTGCCACCCCCCTTCTCCGTGTCCGACGGCGTCAGCGGGCGCCGATCTCCTCGGTGAGCTGCGGGAGCACCTCGAAGAGGTCGCCGACCACGCCGTAGTCGACCAGGTCGAAGATCGGGGCCTCCGGGTCCTTGTTGACCGCGACGATCGTCTTCGAGGTCTGCATGCCGGCCCGGTGCTGGATCGCGCCGGAGATGCCCGCCGCGACGTACAGCTGCGGCGAGACCTGCTTGCCGGTCTGGCCGACCTGGTTGGAGTGCGGGTACCAGCCGGCGTCCACGGCGGCGCGGGAGGCGCCGACGGCCGCGCCGAGCGAGTCGGCCAGCTTCTCGACGACCTCGAAGCCCTCGGCGGCACCGACGCCGCGGCCGCCGGAGACCACGATCGCGGACTCGGTGAGCTCGGGGCGGCCGGTGGAGACGCGCGCGGTGCGGGAGACGACCTTCGCCGCGTTGCCGGTGAAGGCGACGGTGACGTTCTCGACCGTGCCGGCGGCCGGGGCGGCCTCCGGGGCGGCGGAGTTCGGCTTGACGGTGATGACCGGGACGCCGTGCGAGACGCGGGACTTCACCTGGTACGAGGCGGCGAAGACCGACTGCGTGGCGACCGGGCCCTCGGCGCCGGCCTCCAGCTCGACGGCGTCGGTGATGAGGCCGGAGCCGAGGCGGAGCGCGACGCGGGCGGCGATCTCCTTGCCCTCGCCGGAGGAGGTCACCAGGACGGCGGCCACCTCCTTCTCCTTCGCGATCTGGGTGAGCGCGTCGACCTTGGGGACGACGAGCTGGTCGGCGAACTCGGCGCCGTCCGCCACGTACACGGTGGCCGCGCCGTACTCGGCGGCGGTGGCGGCGACGGAGGCGGCGGCCTCGCCGGCGCCGAGGACGACCGCGGTCGGCTCGCCCAGGCGGCGGGCCAGGGTGAGCAGTTCGAGGGCCGGCTTGCGGACCGCACCGTCGGCGTGGTCCACGAGAACCAGGATCTCAGCCATGATTCCTTGCTCCTGATGTGGGGTGACGGTCGGTCAGATGAACTTCTGGGTGGCGAGGAAGGCGGCCAGCTGCTTGCCGCCGTCACCGTCCTCGTTCGTGACGATCGTGCCCTGGGTGCGGGCCGGGCGGGCGTCCGCCGACTCGACCAGGGTCCAGGAGCCGGCCAGGCCGACCGTGTCCTCGTCGATGTCCAGGTCGTCGAGCTCCAGCTCCTCGACCGGCTTCTTCTTGGCGGCCATGATCCCCTTGAAGGAGGGGTAGCGGGCCTCGCCGGACTGGTCGGTGACCGAGACGACGGCGGGCAGCGGGGCCTCCAGGAGCTCCGTGGCGGCGTCGCCGTCACGGCGGCCCTTCACGAGGCCGCCCTCCACCGAGACCTCGGACAGCAGCGTCGCCTGCGGCAGGTTCAGCCGCTCGGCGAGGAGCGCGGGCAGCACGCCCATGGTGCCGTCGGTCGAGGCCATGCCGCAGACGACCAGGTCGAAGCCGGTCTTCTCCAGGGCCTTGGCGAGGACGGCGGAGGTGGCGATGACGTCGGAGCCGTGGAGGGCCTCGTCGTTGACGTGGACGGCCTTGTCGGCGCCCATCGACAGGGCCTTGCGCAGGGCGTCCTTGGCGTCGTCCGGGCCGACGGTGACGACGGTCACCTCGGCGTCGTCGGCCTCCTCGGAGATCCGCAGGGCCTGCTCGACCGCGTACTCGTCGAGCTCCGAGAGGAGGCCGTCGACCTCGTCGCGGTCGACGGTCAGGTCGTCCGCGAATCCGCGGTCGCCGGTGGCGTCGGGCACGTACTTCACACAGACAGCGATCCTCAGGGTCACGGCCTGTCTCCTTTCGACGAGGGGTGGGTTACGGGAGGTTGCGGGCCATGACGATGCGCTGGACCTGGTTGGTGCCTTCGTAGATCTGGGTGATCTTGGCGTCGCGCATCATGCGCTCGACGGGGTAGTCGCGGGTGTAGCCGTAGCCGCCGAGGAGCTGGACGGCGTCGATGGTGACCTCCATGGCGACGTCGGAGGCGAAGCACTTGGCGGCGGCGCCGAAGAAGGTGAGGTCGCCGTCGACGCGCTCGGACTTGGCCGCGGCGGCGTAGGTGAGCTGGCGGGCGGCCTCCAGCTTCATGGCCATGTCGGCGAGCATGAACTGCACGCCCTGGAAGTCGGCGATGGGCTTGCCGAACTGCTTGCGCTCCTTGACGTAGCCCTTGGCGTAGTCGAGGGCGCCCTGGGCGATGCCGATGGCCTGGGCGGCGATGGTGACGCGGGTGTGGTCGAGGGTCTTCATCGCGGTGGCGAAGCCGGTGCCCTCGGCGCCGATCATGCGGTCGGCGGGGATGCGGACGTTGTCGAGGTAGACCTCGCGGGTCGGGGAGCCCTTGATGCCGAGCTTCTTCTCCGGGGCGCCGAAGGACACGCCCTCGTCGGACTTCTCGACCACGAACGCGGAGATGCCCCTGGAGCGCTTCTCCGGGTCGGTGACGGCCATCACCGTGTAGTACTCGGAGACGCCGGCGTTGGTGATCCACCGCTTGACGCCGTTAAGGACCCAGAAGTCGCCGTCGCGGACCGCGCGGGTCTTCATGCCGGCCGCGTCGGAGCCCGCGTCGGGCTCGGACAGGGCGTAGGAGAACATCGCGTCGCCCTTGGCCAGCGGGCCCAGGTACCTGCGCTTCAGCTCCTCCGAGCCCGACAGGACCACCGGGAGCGAGCCGAGCTTGTTGACCGCCGGGATCAGCGAGGACGAACCGCAGACACGGGCGACCTCCTCGATCACGATCACCGTCGCCAGCGCGTCCGCGCCCGCACCGCCGTAGGACTCCGGCACGTGCACCGCGTGCAGGTCGTTGGCGACCAGCGCGTCCAGGGCCTCCTGCGGGAAACGCCCCTCCTCGTCCACCGCCGCCGCGAACGGGGCGATCTTCGCCTCCGCCAGCGCACGCACCGACTCCCGGAGCATCTCGTGCTCCTCGGAGGTCCGGTACAGGTCGAAATCAGCAGATCCCGCCACGATCACTCACTCCCACGCTTGCTAACTACCGTTAAGTAACCCAAATGGTAGGGCGTGACCCGGGGCTCTGTCAGGGCCCGACTATGCTCGGGCAGGCAGTTTCGCCCGACGTCCCTGGAGTCCCGCATGGCCCTGAAGATCACCGTGATCGGCACCGGATACCTCGGCGCCACCCACGCCGCGGCCATGGCGGAGATGGGCTTCGAGGTCCTCGGCCTCGACGTCGTGCCCGAGAAGATCGAGCTGCTGGCCTCCGGCCGCGTCCCGATGTACGAGCCCGGCCTGGAGGACCTGCTCGCGCGGCACGTCGCCGGGATCGAGGGCTCCACCGGCCGGCTGCGCTTCACCACCTCCTGGGAGGAGGTGGGCGCCTTCGGCGACGTCCACTTCGTCTGCGTGAACACCCCGCAGAAGCACGGCGAGTACGGCTGCGACATGAGCTACGTCGACGCCGCCTTCACCTCCCTGGCCGCCGTCGTCCGCGAGGGCGCGCTGGTCGTCGGCAAGTCGACCGTGCCGGTCGGCTCGGCCGAGCGGCTCGCCGGAGTGCTGCCGGAGGGCGTGGACCTGGCCTGGAACCCCGAGTTCCTGCGCGAGGGCTTCGCCGTCCAGGACACCCTCCACCCGGACCGGATCGTCGTCGGCGTCCGCGGCGACGAAGGGCGGGCCGAGAAGCTGCTCCGCGAGGTGTACGCGACGCCGGTCGGCGAGGGCTCGCCCTTCGTCCTCACCGACTTCCCCACCGCCGAGCTGGTGAAGACGGCCGCGAACTCCTTCCTCGCCACCAAGATCTCCTTCATCAACGCGATGGCCGAGATCTGCGAGGCGGCCGGCGGCGACGTCGTGAAGCTGGCCGAGGCCATCGGCCACGACGAGCGGATCGGCAACAAGTTCCTGCGGGCCGGCGTCGGCTTCGGCGGCGGCTGCCTGCCCAAGGACATCCGGGCCTTCATGGCCCGCGCGGGCGAGCTCGGCGTCGACCAGGCGCTGACCTTCCTCCGCGAGATCGACTCCATCAACATGCGGCGGCGCGGCCAGATGGTCGAGATGGCCCGCGAGGCGGTCGGCGGGAACTCCTTCCTGGGCCGCCGGGTCGCCGTCCTCGGCGCCACCTTCAAGCCCGACTCGGACGACGTCCGCGACTCCCCCGCGCTCAACGTGGCCGGCCAGATACACCTCCAGGGCGGCCAGGTGACCGTCTACGACCCCAAGGGCATGGAGAACGCCCGCAAGGTCTTCCCCACGCTCGGCTACGCGGACTCGGCGCTGGAGGCCGTACGGGGCGCGGACGTGGTCCTGCACCTGACCGAGTGGCGCGAGTTCCGCGAGCTGGACCCGGCGGAGCTGGCCGCGGTCGTCACCTCGCCGGTCGTCCTCGACGGGCGCAACGCCCTGGACGGCGAGCGGTGGCGGGCGGCCGGCTGGACGTACCGGGCGATGGGCCGCCCGCGCGCGTGACGGCGTGAGACACGAGGAAGGGGCGCCCCGCGTGGACGGGACGCCCCTTCCCCCGTTTCCTCCGTGCGTACGGGTCAGGCGGCGACGGGCCTGATCCGGTTCGTACGGGACAGGAACTCGGTCTCGCGCAGGGCCCGGGTGGCGTTGCCGTGGGCCAGGCCGACCAGGTCCCGGGCCGGCCAGCCGCGCCGCAGCAGTTCCGCGAAGAGCGGGACGTAGCCGGCGGCGGGGGCGGCCAGGCGGGAGAGGCCCGTGGACCCGGGCCCGGCCCCGTCCCGCACCCGGTCGAGGAGGTCGGCCGTGGCGGCCGGGTCCTCCCCGACGGGGACCATGCAGACGGCGCCGTTCTCACCGAGCAGCCGCAGCACGTCGTCCGGAAGGGCGTCCGGGGCGGCCCGGGTGACCAGCGCGGGGGCGCGGGTGACGGCGAGGACCTTGCGGACGGCGTCCTGGTCGGCGCCGGAGAGATCCACGGCCAGGCCGATGCGGTTCATCTCCCGGACCGCCTCGCGGGCGAAGCGGTCGAAGCGGGTGATGTTCACGGCCCGGACGCCGAGGGCGTGGTAGGCCCGCAGGGTGGCGGCGGAGCCGCCGAGCGCGGTCCAGCCGACCGGTCCGAGGAGCGCGGCGACCCGGCCGCAGTTGCGGGCGTGGGCCATCTCCGCGGTGGAGTGGGCCAGACGCAGGTCGTCGGGGCAGGCCGCGATGAGCGCGCGGATGGTGTCGAGGCGCCGCAGGGTGCCGAAGGCGCCGTCGTCGGAGTCCACGTGCAGCGACCAGAACTGGGCGCCGGCCTCCCGGGCCCGGACGGGCGGCAGGTCCTCGGGGTCGAGGAGCACGGGAAGTTCGGTGTGGCCTTCGAGGACGGGCTGGGCGGCGAGGATCGCCCGGGCACGGGCGGTCTCGTCGAGCGGCGGGGGTGGTGGCTCCGGGGGTTCCAGCGCGCCGACGGCGCCGGAGGCGGCAGAGAAGGGGGGATGATCGTCGAGATCTGCCATGGCACTACTCACTACTCCGAACTCGGTGATGCAGTACTACCCCGCCAAAAGGGCGGGGCAGTACCGTCCACCGTGCCACCGGGCCCCCCGGGGAGCCCGCCGGACTGCGCCGTCCGGGTGAGGCGCGTCAGACGCCGTCGAGCCGGTCGATCGTGGCGTGGGAGGCGGGGGTGCGGGCGGTGAGGTCGCGGGCGGCGGACTCCGCGTCGCGCAGCACGCGGAGCGCGTTCGACCAGGTCAGCTTGGTCAGGTCGGCGCGGGACCAGCCGCGGTGCAGGAGCTCCGCGATCAGGTTGGGGTAGCCGGCGACGTCGTCCAGGCCGGCCGGGGTGAAGGCGGTGCCGTCGTAGTCGCCGCCGATGCCGACGTGGTCGATGCCGGCGGCCTCGCGCATGTGGTCGAGGTGGTCGGCGACCGTGGCGGCGGTGGCGATCGGGCGGGGGTGCTCCGCCTCGAAGGCGGCGTGGATCTCCTTCGCCCGGGGGGTGGTGTCGAGGTGGTGGAGGCCGTGGGCGCGCAGGTTGGCGTCGGCGCGCAGGGTCCACTCGACGGCCGCGGGGAGGATGAACTTCGGCACGAAGGTCGCCATCGCCACGCCGCCGTTGGCGGGCAGCCGCTCCAGGACGTCGTCCGGGACGTTCCGCGGGTGGTCGCAGACCGCGCGGGAGGAGGAGTGCGAGAAGATCACCGGCGCGACGGAGGCGTCGAGGGCGTCCCGCATGGTGGTGGCGGCGACGTGCGAGAGGTCGACGAGCATGCCGCAGCGGTTCATCTCGCGGACGACGGCGCGGCCGAAGGCGGTGAGACCGCCGTGCCGGGGCTCGTCGGTGGCGGAGTCGGCCCAGTCGTTGTTCTCGTTGTGCGTGAGGGTCATGTACCGCACGCCGAGCGTGTACAGGGCGCGCAGGGTGGCCAGCGAGTTGTCGATGGAGTGACCGCCCTCGGCTCCCTTGAGGGAGGCGATCCGGCCCTCCTCGCGGGCCTTGACGATGTCGTCGGCGGTCCGGGCGGGCGCGAGGTCGGCCGCGTACCGCTCGACCAGCCGGTCGACGGCGTCGATCTGCTCCAGGGTGGCGCTGACGGCGTGGTCGCCGGTGAGCCGGCCCGGCACGTAGACGGACCAGAACTGGGCACCGACCCCGCCGGCGCGGAGCCGGGCGAGGTCGGTGTGGAGGGTGGCCGAGCGGTCGCCCGCGATGTCGAGCTTGTCGAGGTCGTAGCCGCACTGCTGGCGCAGCGCCCACGGGAGGTCGTTGTGCCCGTCGACGACGGGGGCCTCCGCGAGGAGGGCGCGGGCCTCGGCGAGCCGCTCGGCCGCGCTCACCGGGCGAACCCGAAGGAGTCGGTTCCCTCGACCTTGGCGCGCAGCCGCTTGCCCTTCTCGGTGGCCTGGGCGTTGAGGTCCTGGAGGAACTCCTCCATGCGGGTCCGGAGCGCCGGGTCGGAGGCGGCGACGATCCGGGCGGCGAGCAGGCCCGCGTTCCGGGCGCCGGCGACGGAGACCGTGGCGACCGGGATGCCGGCCGGCATCTGCACGATGGAGAGCAGCGAGTCCATGCCGTCCAGGTACTTCAGCGGCACGGGGACGCCGACGACCGGGAGCGGGGTGACGGAGGCGAGCATGCCCGGGAGGTGGGCGGCGCCGCCGGCGCCGGCGACGATCGCCTTGAGGCCGCGGCCGGCCGCCTGCTCGCCGTAGGCGATCATCTCGCGCGGCATCCGGTGCGCGGAGAGGACGTTCACCTCGTACGGGATCTCGAACTCGTCCAGTGCCTGTGCGGCCGCCTCCATGACGGTCCAGTCGGAGTCGGACCCCATGGCGATGCCGATGACCGGGTTACTCAACGATCGTCCCTCGCAGGTAGTCGGCGGCGTGACGGGCGCGCTCCAGCGTCTCGTCGAGGTCGTCGCCGTAGGTGTTGACGTGGCCGACCTTGCGGCCGGGCTTCACGTCCTTGCCGTACATGTGGATCTTGAGCTGCGGGTCCCGGGCCATGCAGTGCAGGTAGCCCTGGTACATGTCCGGGTAGTCGCCGCCGAGGACGTTGCACATCACGGTCCACGGGGCGCGCGGGCGGGGGTCGCCGAGCGGCAGGTCGAGGACGGCGCGGACGTGGTTGGCGAACTGGCTGGTGATCGCGCCGTCCATCGTCCAGTGGCCGGAGTTGTGCGGGCGCATCGCCAGTTCGTTGACGAGGATCCGGCCGTCGGTGGTCTGGAAGAGCTCCACCGCGAGGTGGCCGACGACGCCGAGCTCCTTGGCGATCCGCAGGGCCAGCTCCTGGGCCTGCCCGGCCAGCTCCTCGTCGAGGTCGGGGGCGGGCGCGATCACGGTGTCGCAGACGCCGTCGACCTGGCGGGACTCGACCACCGGGTAGGCGACGGCCTGGCCGTGCGGGGAGCGGACGATGTTCGCCGCGAGCTCGCGGACGAAGTCGACCTTCTCCTCGGCGAGCACGGGCACGCCGGCGAGGAAGGGGTCGCGGGCGTCGTCGGCGGTGCGGACGAACCACACGCCCTTGCCGTCGTAGCCGCCGCGCACGGTCTTGAGGATGACCGGGAAGCCGCCGACCTCCTCGGCGAAGGCGACCGCGTCGGCCGGGTCGGCCACGATGCGGTGGCGGGGGCTGGGCGCGCCGATCTCGTCGAGCTTCGCCCGCATCACCCCCTTGTCCTGCGCGTGCACGAGCGCGTCGGGCCCGGGGCGGACGGGGATGCCGTCGGCCTCCAGGGCGCGCAGGTGCTCGGTGGGCACGTGCTCGTGGTCGAAGGTGATCACGTCGCAGCCGCGTGCGAACGCGCGGAGCGTGTCCAGGTCGCGGTAGTCGCCGACGACGACCTCGCCGGCCACCTGCGCCGCCGAGTCCTGCGGGGTGTCACTGAGGAGCTTGAACTTGATGCCGAGGGGGATGCCCGCCTCGTGGGTCATACGGGCGAGCTGACCGCCGCCGACCATGCCTACTACCGGGAACGTCACCCTCTTAGGGTATCCGCACCATCCGTGAACACGTTTCCGGCTGTGGATTGACACAAGGCGTGACGGGGCGGTGATGGGTTTTCCACAGGTTTCCCGGCTACCCGGGCGGGTGACAGGGGAGGCTGGTTAGCATGAGTGGGTTGACGTCACCCGGGCGTCACCCGACGGACGGACCGACCCCACCATGAGCGAACCCGGCGCGCTGCGCATGCGACTCGCCCTGCTCGGCCGCGAGGTCGCCAAGTTCGGCGTGGTCGGCGGGCTCGGAGTCCTGGTCAACCTGGCCGTCTTCAACCTGGTCCGGCACACCACGGAGCTTCCGGTGGTGCGGGCCAGCCTGGTCGCCACCGTCGTCGCCATCGCCTTCAACTACGTGGGGTTCCGCTACTTCACGTACCGCGACCGCGACAAGTCGGGCCGCACCAAGGAGATGACCCTCTTCCTGCTGTTCAGCCTGGTCGGGCTGGTCATCGAGAACGGCATCCTCTACGCGGCGACCTACGGCCTCGGCTGGAACTCGCCGCTGGCGAGCAACTTCTTCAAGTTCTTCGGCATCGGCGTGGCGACGCTGTTCCGCTTCTGGTCGTACCGCACGTGGGTGTTCCGGGCGCTGCCGGCGAAGGAGGCCGTGCAGACCGCGGAGTCCTTCCTGGAGCAGGCCGAGCCGGTGCCGCCGCGGCAGGCCCGCCGCCGGCAGCCCGACCACGTCTGACCCGCGCCCTCCCGAGACCCGCGCCCTCCCGAGACCCGGGCCCGCTGAGGCCCGGGTCTTCGCGTGCCCGGGCCCGGTTCCCGCATGCCCGGGCCGGACCGTTCCCTTGCCTCCAGGACAGGACCGTTCCCGCGGGTCCCGGGCGCGCGCCTACCGTACGGGGCGCTCCCGGGGCTCGTCGTCGGTGCCGCGGGCCTCCCGGCTGAGGAAGAGGGCGAAGACCGGGGGGTGCTGCTGGAGGAGTTCCAGGCGGCCCCCGTCTGCCTCGGCGAGGTCCCGGGCGACGGCGAGGCCGATGCCGGTGGAGCTGCGGCCGCTGACCGCCCGCTCGAAGATCCGCGCGCCGAGGTCGGCGGGGACGCCGGGGCCCTCGTCGGTGACCTCGATCACCGACTGGTTGCCGATGACCCGGGTGCGCAGGGCGACGGTGCCGCCGCCGTGCATGAGCGAGTTCTCGATGAGCGCGGCGAGGACCTGGGCGACCGCGCCGGGGGTGCCGATGGCCCGCATGCCCTGCTTGCCGGAGCGGACGATGGCGCGGCCGGCGCTGCGGTAGGCGGGGCGCCACTCCTCGATCTGCTGCTTGACGACCTCGTCGAGGTCGAAGGCGACGGCGGAGCCGGAACGGGGGTCGCGGGAGTTGGTGAGCAGCCGTTCGACGACGTCGGTGAGCCGCTCGACCTGGGTGAGCGCGATCGTCGCCTCCTCCTTGACGGTGTCGAGGTCGTCGGCGAGGGCGACCTCCTCCAGGCGCATGGAGAGCGCGGTCAGCGGGGTGCGCAGCTGGTGGGAGGCGTCGGCGGCGAGCCGGCGCTCGGCGGTGAGCATCCGGGCGATCCGCTCGGCGGAGGCGTCGAGCACGTCCGCGACCCGGTCCAGCTCGGGGACCCCGTACCGCTTGTGCCGGGGCCGGGGGTCGCCGGAACCGAGCCGTTCGGCGGTCTCGGCGAGGTCGGTGAGCGGGGACGCCAGCCGGTTCGCCTGGCGTACGGCGAGGAGGACCGCGGCGATGACGGCGAGCCCGGCGACGGCGACGATGATCAGGGCCGTGCTGCCGACCTCGGAGGTGACGGCGGAGCGGGACTCCTCGACGACGACCGTCTCCCCGCGCTCGCCCTCCGCGTAGCCGCGGATGACGCTGCCGGTGGGGCGGGCGCCGATCTCGATGGAGGGCCGGCCGGGGATGGTGACCAGCGCGTACCGCTTGGCGCCGCTCTGCTCGGCCAGGATGTCCGGATTGACCGGCTCGCCGCCGATCAGCCGGCTGTCGACGATCGAGACGATGCGCAGGGCCTCGGCGTCGACGCTCTCCTGGGCGCTGCTCGTGATCGTCCGCGTCTCCACCAGCACGAGGGAGACGCCGAAGACGGCGATGACGACGAGGACGACGGCGAGGGTGGAGGTGATGAGGCGGCGGCGCACTTGCCCTCCCGGGCGGGGGTACGGGGACGTGGGGCCCGGGATGCGGGGCGGCCCCGGGTGCGGGGCCCTGAGGTGCCGTCAGCTCTTCTCGAAGCGGAAGCCGACGCCGCGGACCGTGGCGATGTAGCGGGGGTTGGCCGCGTCGTCGCCGAGCTTCTTGCGGAGCCAGGAGATGTGCATGTCGAGGGTCTTGGTGGAGGACCACCAGGTGGTGTCCCAGACCTCGCGCATCAGCTGGTCGCGGGTGACGACCCGGCCGGCGTCCCGGACCAGGACCCGCAGCAGGTCGAACTCCTTCGCCGTGAGCTGGAGCTCCTCGTCGCCCATCCAGGCCCGGTGCGACTCGACGTCGATGCGGACGCCGTGGGTGGCGGGGGCGGGGGCGGGCTCGGTGGCGCCGCGCCGGAGGAGGGCCCGGACCCGGGCGAGGAGCTCGGCGAGGCGGAAGGGCTTGGTGACGTAGTCGTCGGCGCCGGCGTCGAGCCCGACGACGGTGTCGACCTCGTCCGCGCGGGCGGTGAGGACCAGGATCGGGACCGTGTGGCCATCGGCGCGCAGCCGCCGGGCGACCTCCAGGCCGTCCATGCCGGGCAGGCCCAGATCGAGCACGACGAGGTCGACGCCGCCCTGGAGTCCGGTGTCGAGCGCGGACGGCCCGTCCTCGCGGACCTCGACCTCGTACCCCTCTCTCCGCAGGGCGCGGGCCAGCGGTTCCGAGATGGATGCGTCGTCCTCGGCGAGCAGTACACGGGTCATGGGGTGATGGTAGTCCGCACGGGTGCCGGGCCGGGGCGGGATCGCCAGGCATCGGCGGTCACCTCCGAAGCTGGGTGCGTAACCTTGAGATCACCTTGGAATGGCGCCTGTTGGTTCCTTGGTCACCTGTGATCCATCTCTCAAGTCCTTCCATATCCGGCACTGTCGTGTCGTATGGTGGCGAGACGTCTGTAGCGGTAATCGGGGACCTTTGGACTGCTTCGTCAGCCAAGGTCCTCTTTTCTGCTCCGGGCCGGCTCCGCCGGCCCGGCAGACGGTGAACGACCTGTGGGCCGGGTCCCGCGGCGCGACGACGCGCGGCGGGGCGTGGATCCCGGGCGGGGCTCGGACGTCCCGGCCGGTGCCGGCCACCCCCCACCGGGCGCATCACGCTCACGAGGCGTCGCGTCCCGACAGAGCAAGGATCGACATGGCGGCAACGACCGTTTCCGCGGGTTCGGAGAAGACCTTCTTCGGGCATCCCCGCGGCCTCGCCACCCTCTTCATGACCGAGATGTGGGAGCGTTTCTCCTACTACGGCATGCGGGCGCTTCTCGTCCTGTACCTGGTCTCCGGCGGTGCCGACGCGGCGACCGGCAGCCAGGGTGGCGGACTGGCCATGACGGCCGCGACGGCCACGGCGATCTACTCCGTGTACGTGTCGATGGTCTACCTGATGGCCATGCCCGGCGGCTGGTTCGGCGACCGCGTCTGGGGCGCGCGCAAGACCGTCGCGATCGCCGGTTTCGTGATCATGGCGGGTCACCTGTCGCTGGCGCTGCCGGGCCAGGCCATGTTCTTCGTCGGTCTGGCGCTCGTCGCCGCCGGCTCCGGTCTGCTCAAGGCCAACATCTCGACGATGGTCGGCCACCTCTACGACGGCCCGGACGACCCGCGCCGTGACGGTGGCTTCACCCTCTTCTACATCGGCATCAACCTCGGTGCCTTCGTCGCCCCGTTCGTCGTCGGCACCGTCGGCGAGAAGGTCAACTGGCACCTCGGCTTCGCGCTCGCCGCGGTCGGCATGGGCCTGGGCCTGGTCCAGTTCCTCATCGGCACGAAGAACCTGAGCCCGAAGAGCAACGTCGTCCCGAACCCGCTGAGCCCGGCCGAGCGCAAGAGCGTCCTGGTCAAGGTCGCCACGGTGCTGGTCGTCGCCGCCGTCTTCTACGGCGTCGTCGTCGCGATGGGCATGTACACCCTGAACTGGGCGATCGTCCCGATCACCCTCGCCGGCCTGATCATCCCGGTCGCCGTCCTCGTCCGCATCAAGCGCGACAAGGACCTGTCGAAGACCGAGCAGTCGAAGATGACCGGCTACATCTGGTTCTTCGTCGCCGCCGCCGTCTTCTGGATGATCTACGACCAGGGCGGCTCGACCCTGTCGCTCTTCGCCGACGGCAAGACCGCCGACACCGTGCTCGGCTTCGGCTTCCCGGCCACCTGGTACCAGTCCCTGAACCCGCTCTTCGTCATGGCGCTGGCCCCGGTCTTCGCCTGGCTGTGGCTGTGGCTGGCCCGCAAGAACCAGGAGCCGAACACCATCGTGAAGTTCGCGATGGGCCTGGTCCTGGTCGGCGCGTCCTTCTTCGTCTTCATCGTCCCGATGAACATGGCGGGCGACGGCACCAAGGTCTCCCCGATGTGGCTGGTCTCGATCTACATGATCCAGACCATCGGTGAGCTGTGCCTCTCCCCGGTCGGCCTCTCCGTGACCACGAAGATGGCGCCGCAGAAGTACGCCTCCCAGATGATGGGCGTCTGGTTCCTCGCCGTCACCGCCGGTGACTGCACCACGGGTCTGCTCTCGCTGGCCGGTGTGGACCTGAACGGCACGGGGGTGATCGCCATGGAGGCGTCCCTGGCGGTCGTCGCGGGCATCGCGATCTACATGTACCGCAAGAAGGTCCAGACCCTCATGGGCGACGTGCACTGACGCACGGCAGGACGCACGGGAAGGCCCCGGGACACCGCACGGTGTCCCGGGGCCTTCCCGCTTCTCGCGGTGCCCTATCGGGTGCGGCGGGCCAGGCGCCGCCACGGGGTGAAGGTGAAGACGGCGCCGCCGAGGAGGATCGCCGTGCCGGCCACCAGGCCGAGGGCGCGCAGCGCGCCGTCCTCCTCGGCGCCGGTCTGGGCGAGGCCGTCGCCGCCGCCGGAGCCGTTCCCGGAGCCCGAGCCGTTGCCCGCGCCGCCGGAGCCGTTGCCGCTGCCGCCGTCGTCCGAGCCTCCGTTGTCGCCGGAGCCGTTGGTGCCTCCGGACTGCTTGGCGGTGTCGAGGGTGAGGGACGCGGCCGTGGAGCCCTTCACCGTGCACGGGATCTTGATCGGCTCGGCGCCCGGTGCGAGGACCACGGTGATGGTGAGGGTGCTCGGGGTGAGCGTGGCCTTGCCGGTGGCACCGGGCCGGTAGGTGCCCTTCATGTCGGTGAGGCTGACCATCTCGTCCTGCTTGAGCGCGGTGGGGTTCGGCGCGCCGGTGACCTTGACGGTGCCGCTGTCGTCCCCGCCGATCTTGATGTCCATGCTGGGCGTGAGGGCCTTCGCGGGCAGCGGGGCCGGGGTCGGCATGACGCCCTTGGCGGTCTTGACCGTCAGGTCGTACGCGCCTCCGTTCTTCTTGGCGCTGACGGACACCTTGGTGGTGATGGAGGGCGGCGCGCCGGGGCCGGTACAGGCGAAGGCCACGTCGACCTCCTTGCCCGGGAAGTCGGTCTGTCCGCCGCCCGAGCCGCCGCTGTCCGAGCCGCCGCCGCTGTCGGTGCCCCCTCCGCTGTCCGAACCACCGCCGCTGCCGGAGCCGCCGCCCGGGCCGCCTCCGCCGTCGGTCACCTTGATGGTGGCGCCGACGGGGACCTGCTCCTTCGGCGTGCACGTGGTGTTCGTCGACATCGGCTTGGACACGTTGATCGTGTACGCGTCGGGCGTCAGCGTGACGTCGCCCGCCTTGGTCAGTTTCAGGGTGCCCTTCATCTCGGGCAGGACCATGTCGGTGTTCTTGGGGATCGGCGGGTTCTGCCGGGGGCCCTCCATGGCGACCGTGCCGCTCTGGGCGCCGGCGACCTTCATGGTGCCGGTCGGCTTCACGGTGTTCGCGTCCAGATTCAGCATGTCGGGGTTCTTGGAGGCCGGTTTCACCGTCTTCCAGACGACCTCGACGGTGTCGCCCACCTTGGCGGTGGCGGGCGCGGAGACCAGCACCGTGGTGGTGCCCTGGACCGGCGGGAGGCCGGAGATCGACGGCGGGATGCACTCCGTCTTGAACGAGATCTGGGCGGCCTGCGCGGGACCGGCGGAGAGCAGGATCCCCGCGCCGCCGACCATCAGCGCGATCCCGGCCGCGATCGTCCTCCGTTGCGTGCTCACGAATGTCCCTTCGTCGTCGGACTGTTCTCGGACGGTGCGGAGTCGGGGAGGAACCACGGCAGGACCGCGGCCGTCCCGGGGCCGTCCGCGTCCGCCGGTACGGGGACGGGGACGGAGTGGCGGTTCCGGCCGCCGGCCCGGTCGACGAGGACCATGCCGATCCGGAAGAGGGCGGCGGGCACGACCACGGCGAGCAGGGCCCAGAAGAGGACGACGCCCCAGGGGCGGCCCACCTTCCAGGGGCGTTCGGCCAGGACCTTCCCGCCGTAGGAGACGGAGACCCGGTAGTCGCCGTGGGCGCCGGCGGAGAGCTCGACGTCGAGCTCGATCTGCGCCTTCTGCCCGGGCTTGATGGTGCCGCGCCACTGGTGTTCCTCGTCGCTCGGGGCGAGGACGCCGCGCGCGGTGCCGACGAGGAAGACGGGGTCGCGGACGGGGGCGGTGCCGAGGTTCCCGACGGTGAGGACGAGGGTGCGGCCGGGCGGCGCCCCGAACCAGGCCAGGATCCCGCTCGACCCGTCGAGGCGGGCGGCGGTGAGGACGGCGAGGCGTCCGTCGCCGGCGGCGTCGGGGAGCGGGGCCGCGGGGTGTCCGGCGACGGTGAAGCCGGCGTCGACGACGTCCTGCTGGCCGGTGACGCCGGAGACGTGGACGACGCAGGGGCAGGGCCTGGGCGGGGCGACGACCGGCAGTTTGACGCTGAAGGCGCCGCGCGGGTCGACGGTGGCGGCCCGGCCGTCGGTGTTGGCACAGGAGTTGGTGCCGCCGACGACGCCCTTCTCGGGGGTGCCCTGTCCGCAGAGCAGCACCATGAGCAGCGCGCCGGCCTTCCAGCCGGTGCCGCTGACGGTGATCTCGCCGCCCTTGGCCGCCTGGTTCTGCGAGACGGCCACGGCGGGGTCGCCGGGGGCGGGCGCGGCGGGCGCGGGCGCGGCCGGGAGCAGGGCGAGGGCGAGGGCCGTGAGCAGCGCGGCCAGGGCCGTACGGGCGCGGGCGGCCGGTCTCATGCGGGTGCTCCCTTCGTGCGGGCCCGGTGCCGGCGGCGTGCCGCGCGGGCCGTGCCGCCGGCCGCCGCGAGCAGCAGGGCGGCGGTGCCGGCGAGGGCGGGCCCGGAGGCGAAGACGGTGTCGGCGGTGGCGGTGGCGGGGGTGGCTCCGGGCGCGGTGGCGGTGAGCCGGACGGTGACGGAGTCGAGGGCGGGCGGGTCGGGCCAGGGTTCGGTGCGGGCGGCGCGCTCGCCGGGGCGGAGGCTGAGCGGCAGGGCGCGGCCGGGGCGGTCGAGGACGGGGCCGAGGAGGCCGTCGGCGCGGACGGCGAGGCGGGGCCGGTCGAGGACGGTGCTGCCGCGGTTGACGAGGGTGTAGTGGAGGGTGCCGGTGGCGCGGTCGACGCGGGCGTCCTCGACGGTGAGGGCGGCGAGTTCGGGGCCGCTGACCTTCAGGCGCAGGTCGACGGTGGTGCGCCGGTCGCCGGCCGCGGCCCGTACGGTGCCGCGGTGTTCGCCGGGCGGGGTGCCGGCGGCGACGGTGACGGCGAAGGGCACGTCGGCGCGGGTGCGGGCGGGCACGGTGACGGTGCGGGCGGCGAAGGCGACGGCGGCGGGCCCGTCGCCCGTGAGGGTGACGGTGAGCGGCCGGGCCCCCGGGTTCGTGACGGAGAGGGTGTCCTCCAGGACGCTGCCGGCCGGTCCTTCGAGATAGGCGTACGGCCGGCCGGCCGCCGGAGCGGCGGTCCAGGCGGGGGCGGCGGGGGGCGCGGCGCCGAGCGTGCCGAGGACGGCGGCGGCGAGGAGCGCGTACCGGGTCCTGGTCATGGGCGGGCCGGGCGGGGGCGGCGGGTGAGCCAGAGGAGTCCGCCGGCGCCGCCGAGGAGGACGGTGCCGCCGAGGGTGCCGAGGGCGGTGGTGGTGGAGAGGCCGCCGGTCCTGGGCAGTTCGCCGCCGGGCAGTCCGTCCGCCTCGTCCTCCTCGGTGGACCCGGCCGGGGGCGGGGCGTCCTTCCCGGGGAGGCCGGTGACGGTGAGGGTGAGGGAGGGGCCGGGCTTGTTCGAGGCGGTGCAGACGGCGGCGTCCATGCCGAGGGCGTGGACGGTGAGCCGTCCGGCGGTGAGGGTGACCGTGCCGTCGGCCCGGGGCGTGTAGGTGCCGGTGAGGGTGCCGATCCTGATGGGGGTGAAGGCGGGGATCGCGGCGGCGTTGGGGACGCCCTTCACCTGGACGGTGCCCTGGTCGTCGCCGCCGAGGACGAGGTCGGCGCGGGGGGTCATGACGCCCTTGGGGAGTTCGACGGGGCTGTCGGAGACGCCCTTGTCGAAGGTCATGGTGATCGCGTAGGCGTCGCCCTTCCGCTCGGCCGTGATGTCCACGGGCGAGACGGCGCTGCGGTCGCCGATCTCGGTTCTGCACTGGTACGCCACGTCGACGACCTCGGCGTGGGCGGCGGGCGCGGCGGCCAGGCCGGCCGGCGTCCAGACCGCGACGGCGGCCGTGAGCACGGCGGCCGCCCTCCTCCGGTTCGGCTTCCTGTCCACCCGCGACCCCTCACCGCATTTTCCTGACGTCCCATCAGATTGGGCGTCAAGGTACGCCTGGGGCCGTACGGAGGGAAGAAGAGCGACGGTGAAAGTCCTGCGGCGGCCCGATACCGGGCGCGGGCAACCGTCAGGCGGGAGCGGCCAGTTCGGCCCAGACCGTCTTGCCGGGGGCGCCCGGGACGCGCTGGATGCCCCAGTCCAGGCAGAGCCGCTGGACGATGAACATGCCGTGTCCGCCGGGGCGTCCGGCCCGGTGCGGGGTGCGGGGCGCGGGGTGGCCGGCACCCCGGTCGGTGACCTCCAGGCGGACGGTCCCGGTGAGGCGGACCACCCGGAGCCGCTCGGGGCCCTCGGCGTGCAGGCAGGCGTTGGTGACGAGTTCGGAGACGACGAGCAGGACGTCCTCGGCGGCGGCCCGGCGGTCGGCGCTGGCGGCGGGCAGCCAGCCCCACTCGGTCAGCGCGGTGCGGGTGAAGTCACGGGCGAGCGGGACGGTGCCGCTGGTCTCCCCGAGCGCGAGCGTACGCACGTCGGAAGCCTGGTCCATCAGCGCTTCACCTCACCGGTCGACGAGACAACAGGGGCAGGGACGAGAAAGGGGGCGGTGCGACGGGTCCGGCGGGAGTCAGCCGGAGCCGGGCAGGGCGGTGGCGAGGGTGTCGTGCACCGTGAAGACCGCCTCCGCGCCGGTGATCCGGAAGACCCGGGACACGGCGGGCCGCATGGCCACCAGATGGACCGCGCCGCCGGCGGCCTCGGCCCGCAGCCGCGCCCCGAGGAGCACGTTGAGACCGGTCGAGTCGCAGAAGGCGAGCCCCGCGCAGTCGACGACGAGCCGGACGCGGCCGGCGTCGAGGGCCGCGTCGAGCGGGGCGCGCAGCAGTTCGGCCGTGTGGTGATCGAGCTCACCCACCGGGACGAGAAGTTCGGCGCCGCCGTCCACGGCCCTTGCCTCGACCCGCAGTCGCGCGGGCTGCGCACTGCCGATGTGCTGGCGGTCCATGGCCGGGTGCCCTCCTCGGTCGACTCCGAAGAACCCTACTAGTGGGGCCCCTTCCGGCGCACACGAGCCCCCCACAAAACCGCCCAAAACGGATTATTGCCACTTGCAACGATCGCCGCCGAGCAGGTAGGGCTAGTAAGGAACACCCGATCCAGCCGGCTTTGGAGGCGCCGCACACCGCACCCGGACATCCACCCTGAGGAGACCCATGTCACCCCGGCTCGACGCCCCGCGCACCCCCACCGCGCCGTCGACAGCAGACCTTCCCCGTCCCGCCGACTCCACACCCGCGCTCCCCCCGGCGCTCGACGGCCCCCTCGACCGGGTCGCCCCGGCCGACGCCCGGGCCCTCTCGAAGGAGCTCTTCGCCCGGCTCACCGAGCTGGAGGAGGGCACCCACGAGTACGCGTACGTCCGCAACACCCTCGTCGAACTCAACCTGGCCCTGGTCCGCTTCGCCGCCGCCCGCTTCGGCACCCGCAGCGAACCCATGGAGGACATCGTCCAGGTCGGCACGATCGGCCTCATCAAGGCCATCGACCGCTTCGAACTCGCCCGCGGCGTCGAGTTCCCCACCTTCGCGATGCCCACGATCATCGGCGAGATCAAGCGCTTCTTCCGCGACACCTCCTGGTCCGTCCACGTCCCCCGCCGGCTCCAGGAGCTCCGCCTCGACCTGGCCCGGGCCGGCGACGCCCTCTCCCAGCGCCTCGACCGGGCGCCCACCGTCACCGAACTCGCCGCCGAACTCGGCATCACCGCGGACGAGGTCGTCGAGGGCATGGCCGCCAGCAACGCCTACACGGCCGCCTCGCTGGACGCCCAGACCGAGGACGACGACCACGGGCAGAACGAGACCACCCTCGCCGACCGGCTCGGCTACGAGGACCACGGCCTGACCGGCATCGAGTACGTCGCCTCGCTCAAGCCGATGATCGCCTCGCTCCCCGAACGCGAACGGCTCATCCTCTCCCTCCGGTTCGTCACCGGACTCACCCAGTCGGAGATCGGCGCCGAACTCGGCATCTCCCAGATGCACGTCTCCCGGCTGCTCTCCCGCACCCTCGCCCGGCTCCGCCGCGGACTCACCCTGGAGGAATGACACCTCTCTGGAGGAACGACCTCCACCGACCCCCGCGAACCGCCAAGATAGCGACGGAAAGGGCCCGTTCACGGTCGACCGACCCGGACGGGCCCTTCCGCGCGACCACGGCGGACGCCGGGCGGGGCGTTGTTGACGTCCCCGTCCGGAATGGGCGACATTGAGCCCGTGGATTCAGGGGGGAATCTCATGGTTTCTGCGTACGCGGAACTGGAAGAACGCATGCGCGCACGGCTGGGGGGCCGGGAGTGCCTCTACGTGCCGTCGTGCCGCCTCGGCCTCTACCTCGCGCTGCGCCGCTGGTGCGCGCCGGGCGGCCGGGTGCTCATGTCGCCCGTCAACGACGACGTCATCTTCTTCGTCGTCCTCGCCGCCGGACTCCGGCCCGTCCAGGCGCCGCTCGACCCGCGCGACGGCTCCCTCGACCCGGCGGCCGTCCCCGACTCCGTCTGGTCCGGACTCTCCGCCGTCCTCACCACCAACCTGTACGGCAACCCCGACCCGGCCCCCGCCCTGCGCGCCCGCTGCGACCGGCTCGGCATCCCGCTCCTGGAGGACGCCGCCCACGCCATCGGCACCACCGTCGGCGGCCGCCCGGTCGGCGCCTGGGGCGACGCCTCCGTCTTCAGCCTCTCCAAGCACACCGGCGCCAAGACCGGCGGCTTCCTCGCCGTCGCCGACCCGGCGCTGCGCGACGGACTCGCCGCCGAGCGCGACGCGATGCTCCGCCCGGCCCGGCTCGCCAAGGAACTCGCCTACCTGGCCCGCCCGTACGCCGAGGCCGCCGTCCGCGGACTGCGCCTCGCCCGCCCCACCCACGCCGCCCTGCGCGCGGCCGGACTGCACGAACGGCCCGGGATCCGGATGCCGTTGCGCCCCGGCGAGCTGACCCGGGCCCTCGGCGCGGCACCCGCCCTCGACCCCTTCCACTCCTGGATCCGGGTCGACATGCACGACTACCGGCTCCGGCCCGGCGCCGCCCGCCTCGGCCGCACCCGCCGCCGGCTCGCCGCCCTCGACACCGTCCTCGACGCCCACCGCGCCGGCACCGCCCGCCTCCTGGCCAGCGAGTACTCCGCGCGGGGCCTCCCGGCCGACGGCGAGGCCGCCCCGCTCTTCCGGGTGCCCCTGCTGGTCGAGGACCGGGACGCCGCCGTCGCCGCGCTCGCCCGCCGCGGGATCACCGTCGGCTACCTCTACGACCCGCCGCTCGACAGCTACGCCGGGGAGGCGTTCACCGACCCCTCCCCCGCGCCGGCCGCCGCCGCCTGGTTCGCCCGGCACGCCCTGCCCGTGGACCCGCGCCGCGCCGACGAGGCGCTCGCCGCGCTGCGCGCCTCCGGCGCCCGGCCCGTCGCGCCCTCGCCCGCCCTCGGCGGCGCCCGGTGACCGACACCGTACGGACGCGGGGCGCCGACCCGGACGCCCCGGGAGCGCCCGGCGCCGGGGCCTCCGAGGCGAAGGGCGGCGACGGGGACTCCGCGGGCGACGACTCGCTCTTCCGCAACGCCTACGCCCTGATGCTCTCCACCGGCGTCTCCGCCGCCCTCGGTCTCGGCTTCTGGCTGGTCGCCGCCCGCTACTACACGGAGGAGGCCGTCGGCCAGGGCTCCGCCGCCATCGCCGCCCAGCGGATGCTCGCCTCCATCACGGCGACCACCCTCTCCGGCGCGGTCGTCCGCTACGTCCCCCGGGCCGGCCGCGCCACCGGCCCCCTCGTGGTGCGCCTCTACCTCCTCAGCACGGTGGTGGTGGCCGCCGCCTCCGGGATCTTCCTGCTCACCCTGGACTGGTGGGGGCCCTCGTACGCCCCGCTCGGCACCCTCTCCGCCGGGATCTTCTTCACCCTGTCCTCGGTCGGCTGGGCGCTGCTCACCCTCCAGGACGGGGTCCTCACCGGCCTGCGCAAGGCGTTCTGGGTGCCGGTGGGCAACGCGGTCTTCTCCGTCGGCAAGCTCGTGCTGCTCGTCGTCCTCGCCGCCGCCCTGCCCGTCCTCGGCGTCTTCGTCTCCTGGGCGGCGGCGATCGCGCTCTCCACGATCCCGCTGGCCTGGCTGGTCTTCCGCCGGCTCATCCCGCAGCAGGCCCGCGCCGACAAGGACCGCGAGCCGCCCACGTACCGCGAGATCGGGCGCTTCGTCGCCGGGGACGCGGTGGGCGCCTTCTTCAGCCTGCTCATGATCAGCCTGCTGCCGGTCATGGTCGCGGTCCGCTTCGACGCCGCGCACAACGCCTTCTTCTACACGGCGTACACCGTCGGCGGCACCATGGAGTTCATGGCCATCAACATGGCCTCCTCGCTCACCGCGCACGCCTCCCACAGCCCCGACTCGCTCGCCGAGGGCGTCCGGGGCGCGCTGCGCCGGATGGTGCTGCTGCTCGTCCCGGTCGTCCTCGTCCTGGTCCTCTTCGCGCCGCTGATCCTCGCCCCCTTCGGCCCGGGCTACACCGACAACGGCTCGACCGTGCTGCGGCTGCTCGCCGCCGGGGCGCTCCCCCGGGTCGCGGTGGAGCTGTACATCGGGGTGCTCCGCGTCCAGGGCCGCACCGGGATGCTCGCCGTCGTCCAGGGCGGCATGTGCGTGCTGGTGCTGGGCGGCGCGGCCGTCCTGCTGGGCCCGTACGGCATCAGCGGGGCCGGGATGGCGGTGCTCGGCGGGATGACCGTGATGGCCGTGGCGTGCGTGCCGGGGCTGCGGGCGGTCCTCAGGGGCAAGGAGCCCGAGGCCCCGGCCGCGCCCGCCACCGCCGCCGACGACGACGGGTACGGCACCAGCTGGGCGCGGCAGAGCGCCTATCTGCGCTCCACGGCCGCCCAGGACACCGTGACGCCCGCCTACGGCATCCCCGTGTACGTGCCCCGGCCGCGCCCGCCGGTGCCCGCGCCCGAGCCCGCCGCACCGCCGCCGGCCGTACGGGACCGCTCGCTGCCCGCCGTGCTGTGGGCGCTGCTCGCGGCGACGGTGCTCGCCTTCTGGCTGCCGCTGGCCTTCGCCGCCCCGCTCGACGCCGCCCGGCCCTCCGGCAGGGACCTGCTCGCGGCGCTCCCGGCGCCGACCCTGCTGGCCGGTCTGGTGCTGGTCGTCCTCCAGGGCGCGGCGGTCGGCCCGCGCGCCTTCCGCGGCGGCTACGCGGGCGCGGTGCTGGTGGCCACCTTCCTCGCCCTGCACACCGCGCCGCCGCTCCTGGGCCTGCTCCCGCCGGTCGCGGCGGGTCCGGGCGCCGAGCTGCTGGGCACGGGCCCGGCGACCCGGTTCGCACCGGTGGTGGCGCAGGGCCTGTGCCTGGCGCTGGCGGCGGTGCTGCTGCGGCTGCTGGGGGCGGGCGGGCGGATCACGGCCGGGGCGGTGTGGGTGCTGACCTGGGCCGGCTGGGCGGCCCAGCAGTCCCTCGCCACCGGTCCGCTCCCGCTGCTGCTCGGCCTGTCCGGGGTCACGATGGCGGTGTACGCGATCCGGGGCCTGCGGTCCTGACCCGGCTCAGGACCGGGGCAGGGGCTGCCGGAAGTACGGGTCCTGGCCGGCGGTCCGGTACCCCTGGAGCCCCGCGCCGGAGTTGACGGTGAGGTCGCAGCCGGGGCCGGGGACGGGCCGGTTCCAGTGGACGTACGCCTTGGCCTCGGGGAGGGTCGGGGCGACCTGGGGGATCTTCGCGTACCAGTCGCGCTGGCGCTCGGGGCGCTCCGGGTCGGGGGCGGTGGCGAACTCGGCGAGCATGATCGGTTTCCGGTCGGAGACGTTCTCGCGGAGCCAGTCGTAGGTGGGGCGCTGGCTGGCGTCGAAGTCCCGCCAGGTGTCGGTGCCGTGGCAGCGGTAGTAGTTGTACTGGTCCATGCCGATCCAGTCGACGTACCGGTCGCCGGGGTAGAGGCGTTTCATCTCGTCGGCCATGCCGAGGTAGCCGGAGACGGTCCACACCCAGACGACGTTGTCGGCGCCGAGCTTCCGGAAGCGGTCGTGGAGGTGCCGGTAGGCGGCGACGTACTCGGCGGGGGTGCCGGCGCCCTCCTTGATGCGGGCGTCGACCTCCTGGTCGAAGGAGAGGAAGACGCGCTTGCCGTACTCCTTCACGCGGCGGATCTGCGGGTCGATGATCTCGGCGTCGTACCGTCCCGAGGCGATGTCCTTCCAGCCGAGCTGGGTCTCGGTCCAGCCGGCGTGGTGGGGTTCCTTCCAGACGGTGGACTCCCAGGCGAGCATCAGCAGCCGGTCGCGGCCGAGTTCGCGTTCGTCGTCGGTGAGGAGGGTCCCGTCGAGGGCGTTGCCCGACATGTCGTGGTACGTGTACACGAGGTCGAGCTTGCGGCCGATCTTCCGCTCGAAGGCGTACACGGGCCGGGTGAGCGAGCTGTCCTGGTCGTAGGGGAGGTAGGCGCCCCACCAGGCTCCGCAGGGGGCGACGAGCCGGGAGTCGGGGGCGCAGCGGTCGCCGCCCTCGGCGACGGTGGCCCACACCCCTATCCCCGCGGTCAGCGCGCCGACGGCGGCGAGGGCGACCGCGAGGCGTCCGGTGGCGGTGCCCCGGGCGTGCCGGCCGGTCACCGGCCCCCACCGGGCCCTCGTTCGCGGGACAGGAAGGACTCGGCGCCGTCGGGTTCGACGGCGCCTCTGGTGGCGGCGGGCAGCGGGAGGCCGGGCAGGAAGGCGACGACCGTGGTGAGGACGGCGAGCGGGACGAGGAAGGCGGGCACGGAGAAACCTCCGATCAGGAAGAGGAACGTGGCGGTGAGCGCGGCGAGGGCGAGGCTGAGCGGGGCGGCGAGCGCGAAGGACTCCAGCCGGGCGCCCGGGCGCAGTCCGCGCGGCTGGGGGTGGAGCAGGGCGAGGCCGGGGCCGAGGCAGACGAAGACGAGGACGGGCGGCCAGCGGAGCGGGAAGCCGTCGGGGAGGAGGGTCGCGGCGAGGGCGAGCCAGCCGGAGGCGGCGACGACGGCCCCGGCCCGGTGGCGGCGCCGGGGCGGCGCGGGGGCCGGGGCGGGGGGTGTGGTCGGGTCCGTGGTCACGAGGCACCGCCCGGGGTGGTGGTCGACGGGGTGTAGGCGAGGACGATCCCGTACGGGTGCTCCTCGACGGTCCTGAACAGCGGGGACGCCTTGAGCCGGTCGCGCAGCAGGGTGAAACCGCCGGCGGGCAGCAGTCCCTCGCCCGCGGTGTAGATGTCCTGGGTGCGGGTGAGGACGACCTGGGCGGTGACGCCGCGCGGGATGCGGTCGGCGAGGTAGCGGGCCGGGTCGGCGAGCATCCGCGCGTTCTCGGCCGGGTCCTGTTCGCAGAACCACCAGTGCTCGACCTCGTCGTAGCGGTGCAGGGCCTGCGGGAAGGAGCCGGAGGTGGCGAGGAGCAGCCCGTCGGCCGGCATCGCGTCGATCGCGCGGGTGACCAGCGCGGACTCGGCGGGCGGGGTGTAGTACATGGCGTCCTTGCCGTAGTACGCGGGCAGGAAGCCGGCGGTCAGGACGAGGAGGACGGCCGGGAGGGCGACGGCGGTGGCCCGGCGGCGGACGACGGCGCCGCGGCTGCGGCGGGCGCCGCCGGCGGCGGGGACGAGCGCGGCGGCGGCGAAGAACGCGG
This sequence comes from Streptomyces sp. NPDC058052, assembly GCF_042885515.1. Classification (NCBI taxonomy): domain Bacteria; kingdom Bacillati; phylum Actinomycetota; class Actinomycetes; order Kitasatosporales; family Streptomycetaceae; genus Streptomyces; species Streptomyces sp. NPDC058052. The sequence goes on from NZ_JBHVRX010000004.1 coordinate 241,582, forward strand.
CGCCGGGCAGCCCGAAGAGGTAGACGCGGAAGAGCATCTCGCCGCCGTAGTCGTTGACGGCGAAGAGCGGTACGGGGGCGGCCGAGGCGAGCAGCAGCGGCAGGGCGCCGCGGGTGAGGCGGCGGCGGGCGAGGACGGCGACGCCGGCGAAGAGGACGACGGCGAGGGCCATGGCGATGCCGGCCTTGCCGGCCAGTTCGGGGCCGGGGCCGGTGAGCTGTCCGGTGTATCCGGCGCGGGAGTTCTGGGTGAGCCGGCCGAGGGAGTCCTTGAGGGTGCCCAGGGTCTCCAGGAAGAGCGGGCGGCCCATGGTGAGGTTCCAGGCCAGCATGATCAGGCCGGTGACGGCGAGGAGGCCGAGGTTGCGGTAGCGGCGGGTGAGGCAGAGCGCGGCCAGGACGACGCAGAGCATGACCGGGGTGAGCTGGTGGACCGCGTTGATCGCCAGGATCAGCGGGGACAGGATCAGCACCCCGGCGGCCCGCTGCCGGAGGGTCGTGGACGGCGGCACGGCGGCGGCCGCCGGGTCGAGGAGGGCGCGGTCGCGGAGCCGTCCGGCGGAGCCGGGCCGGACGAAGTGACGCAGGACGACGGCGAGCACGGTCAGGTGGAGGACGTAGGCGAGGCCCTGCGGGGCGAGGTAGTCCTGGCCGACCCAGTTGGCGAGCTGGAAGATCCAGACGGCGGTCCAGACGAGCCGCCAGTCCTCGGTGAAGGTGCGGTAGAGGAGCACGAGCACCGGGAGGAGGATCAGGCCGAGGACGATGGGCGCCCAGTTGAGGTAGACGGCGGTGGACTCGACGCCGAAGGCGCGGACCAGGGCGGCGTTGAGGGTGAAGAAGCCGGGCCACTGGTCGTAGGCGGACATGTTGCCGGACAGGGCGGCGTGCGGGCGGAGTTCGCCGGCGCCGAGGATGGTGTTGACGACGGCGTCGTGCTTGGACGCCCACGGGTAGCGGACCGAGTCGTAGAGGACGGCGGGCGCGGCCTTGAGCGCGACGAGCAGTCCGACGCAGTAGACGAGCGGCCAGCCCGGCGAGGTCCCGGCGCGGCGCAGCGCCACCAGGAAGCCGGCGGTGAGGACGACGAGGGAGGCGTAGAACGGGACGGGCAGCCGGTCGAGGAGCCCGTAGTCGTCCATGGTGCGGAAGTCGACCAGGGGCAGCGAGAGGCCCCACAGGCCGAGGCCGAGCACCAGGAGGGCGGGGGCCGTCCAGGCGAGCGCCGGGGCGGCGCGGCGCGGGCGCGGCGCGGGTGGACTCGGCCGGCCGGTGTCCTCCTGGCCGGGGGCGGCGGGCTGTGCGGGCACGGCCCCCTCGCTCACCGGTGCCGTCTCCTGGTGGTGCTGTCGCACGACGCGTTCTCCCCCCACTGTCCCCTCGGACGAGGCAAGGGAACGTACTTCGGTTCTGTCCCGGTACACAACTCCCGTCTCGTGTACGGGCTTTGTCGATCTTGCTCCGGCTTGTCCGGTCGCCTCCGGGCGACCGCTCAGCCGGCGAACACGGGCCCCTTCACCAGCGCCCGTGCCCTGCGGTAGAGCCGCCAGCCGACGGTGGGCAGCGAGTCGGGGTACGGGGCGGTCCTGGCGCCCGTGCCCTCCATCCACGCCTCGACGTCGGCGGCGGTGTGGTCGCGGCGGACGATGAGCCGGGCGATCCGGAAGAGCTCGTCGGTCTCGGAGCTGAGCGCGTGCCGGACGGCGACGGCGGAGGCGTACCCGGCGGCCCGCGCGGCCCGGCGGACGGCCGGGCTGTTGTAGCCGTGCGGGTAGGCGAGGTGGCGTACCTCGTGGCCGAGGACGTCCTCCAGTTCGGCCTTGGAGTCGCGCAGTTCGGCGCGGAGCGCGGCGGGCCGGAGGGTGTCGAGCTGGGGGTGGCTGACGGTGTGGCCGCCGACCTCCATGCCGTACTCCTCCAGGCGGGGGGCCTGCGCCAGGGCCATCATCGGCGCGGGCGGCAGGAGGCACGGCCGGCCGGGGACGAGGGCGCCGGTGGTGAGGTAGGCGGTGGCGGGCAGGGACCGGGCGGCGAGCGCCTCGGCGGTGGGGCCGGCGAGGTCGGCGAAGCCGTCGTCGAAGGTGAGGACGACGGGCCGGGGCGGCAGCGGGGTGCCGGCGGCGAGGTGCCCGACGAGCGCGCCGACGGTGAGCGGGGTGCGGCCGCTGCCGGTGATCGCGTCGAGGTGCTCCGCGAACCGGCGCGGGGTGACGGTGAACTCGGCGATCCAGGCGGGCGGGTCGTCCGTCACGGGGTGGTAGAGCAGGACGGGTATGCGGGTGTGCGCGGGGGCGCCGCTCATCGGGAGGCTCCGTTCATCCGCGCCCTGAGGTAGCCCAGCGGGCCGTAGAGCATGCCGCGCCGCTCCAGGCGGGAGAGGGAGGCGGGCCACGGGTGGTGCCGGGTGCCGTGCTCGCCGGGGACCCCGTCGCTCCCGCCGCCGCGTTCGGCGGTCATCGTCCGGGCGTGCGCGAGGCCGCGCGGCACCCGGGCGAGGAGGGCGGGGAGGAGGGCGGGGCGGCGGACCAGGGTGGCGGTGAGGTACGCGGTGAGGCCGGCGCCGTAGCCGTACGCCTGGTTCCTGAGGTCCTGCCAGGTCTCGCGGTGGTGGTGCCAGACGAGGGCGTCGGGCGTGTAGCGGAGCCGGTGTCCGGCGGCGAGGACGGCGACGAAGGCGTAGAGGTCGTCGCCGCCCCGGGCCGGGGTCCCGGTGCCGGTGGCGGGGTCGAAGCCGCCGGCGCGGCGGAGCGCGGAGGCCCGGAAGGCCATGTTGGCGCCGGAGCCGAAGCTGCCCGCGGTGAACGGGAACAGCGGCTCGTCGGCCGGCGGGCGGGCCGGGTCGTACAGCCGGGGCGCGAAGCCCTTGGCGAAGCCGCCGTGGGACTCCAGGAGGATCTGGGCGGGGGTGGTGAGCCGGGCGGGCAGGATGAGGCCGGTGACGCAGCCGAGGCCGGGGTCGGCGGCGAAGGGCGCGGCGAGGGCGGTCAGCCAGCGCGGGTCGGCGATGACGTCGTCGTCGGTGAAGGCGAGAACCTCGCCGCCGGCGGCGGCGACCCCGGCGTTGTGGGCGGCGGCGAGGCCGGGCCGGTCCTCCCGCACGTACCGGACGCGGCCCGCGTACGCGCCCGTGACCAGGTCGCGGGTGGCGGAGGTGCGGGGCGCGTTGTCGACGACGACCAGTTCGTGGTCGGGGTGGTCCTGGGCGAGCAGCGAGTCGAGGGCGCGGGCGAGGGAGCCGGGGCGCTCGCGGGTGGCGACGATCACGGAGGCGCGGGGAGGCGCGGCGGCCCGCGGCGGCTCGGCGGCGGCCAGCCGTTCGGCGTCGGCGACGGGGGCGGTGCCGTCCGTCAGCCGCTTCGCCGCGAGCGCGGCGAGCACCTCGGCCGGGTCCTCGCCCGCCTCGTACCGCCCGAGGACGGTGGCGGCGGGGCGGCCGGCGACGCGGACGAGGGCGTAGACGTCGCCGGGGACCGGCTCGTCCGCTCCGGGCGCCGCCCGGAGCCCGAGCACCGGCCCTTCGGGCGCGGCCAGGTCGAGCTCCACCACGGCTATGGCTGACTGCTGGTTCATCGGGGTCCCTGAGGAGTGACGGGGCGGTACGGCCGGGGCGGTCTACCGGTCGCCCTTGAGGCGGGCGACGGTGTTCAGGGCCTCGCGGGCGCGGGCCGCCAGGGCGGGGCGGGCGCGGACGTAGGCGTGGGCCGCCCGGGCGGGCTCGCGGCGCAGCCAGTGCAGGGCGGTGCGCGGGTCGGGCCGGGTGACGGCGCCCTCGTACACGGTGAGTTCGCCGGTCTTCAGGGAGTCCTTGTACTCGGCGGCGCCCCGCCCGAGGTCGAGCGTCCCGATCCCGGCCCCGGCCGCGCCCTCGGCCATCCTGAGGTGGAGGACGAGGCCCGGGGAGTACTTGGCGTACGCGGGGTCGTAGGCGGGGAACCAGCACGACAGGACGGTCGCCGAGCGGAGCCCGAAGTGGGCGGCGACCGGGCGGTCGCCGGCGTACAGCACGGAGAGGACGCCGGAGCAGCCGGGCGTGCGCTGCTCGTGGAGGCGGCGGACCAGGGTGCTGATCCACTCCTGGGCGAAGCGGTCGCCGCGGCCGGTGCGGCGGTACTGGGCGGACTTCCACTCCATGAGGGTGCGCAGGGCGGCCGGGTCGCGCTCGTCGAAGACGAACCGGAGCTCGCCGCCGGCCTGCCGGGCGAGCTTGCGGTCCTTGGCGAGGGTGGTCCTGAGGAACTTGGGCGACTGGACGCGCAGCAGCGCCTCGTAGGCCGCGTACCCCTCGCCGACGTCGATGACGGGCGAGGCGAAGGACTCGTCGGCGGCGCCCTCGAAGACGGGCTGCCCGGTCTCCAGGTTGTCGTACTCCCAGAAGACGAGGCCGCAGGCGCGGAGCAACGCCCGGGCGCCGGGCCGGAGTCCGGGGCGGAAGATCCCGCCCTGGCTGTCGGAGACGCCGAAGCCGATGGCCCGCCCGCGCCCCAACGGCCCCTTCTCGTAAGGGAAGAAGCCGACGGGCTCGCCGTCCTCCCACCACACCGCGACCCGGGAGCGGGGCCGTACGGCGCCGACGGCGAGGGTGAACTCCGGTTCCATGAACGGATTGGCGGGCGCCCCCGACTTGGCCCTCAGCTGCCGCCACGCCTCGATCTCGCGCTCTCCCAGCTCCGCCGGCCGCACGATCCGCACACGCCAAGCACTCACCTAGCCGACCCCCCGGTCATCCCCCTGGGCACTGCCAGGACAGGACGGTACCGGCCCGAACCCCTCCCCGGCAGGCATACTCGGCCTTTGGATCACGGAGGGGGACTTTGGTGAGCAAGAGGCTCGTGGGCCAAGGGCGTTCGGCGGACGTGTACGAGGCCGGCGACGACGGCGCCTGGGTGCTGCGGCGGTACCGGAACGGGGGCGACACCGCCCGGGAGGCGCGGCTGATGACGCGCCTGGCGGAGGCCGGCTATCCCGTCCCCGCGGTGCGGGAGGCGGCCGGGCCCGATCTGGTGATGGAGCGGCTGCGGGGGCCGTCGCTGCTGGACGGGCTGCTGGCGGGGACGTACGGGCCGGAGTCCGCCGGGGTGCTGCTGGCCGGCCTGCTCGACCGGCTGCACGCGCTGCCGGGCGGGCTCGTCCACCTGGACCTGCACCCCGGCAACGTGGTGCTGTCCGAGGACCGCGGTCCGGTCGTCATCGACTGGTCCACGGCGGAGGAGGGCGGCGAGCCGGGTCTCGACCGCGCGATGTCGGCCCTGATCCTCGCGGAGGTCGCCGTCTCCCCCGCCCCGTACGCCCCCGGCGCCCGGGCCGGTCTCGCGGCGCTCCTGTCGGCCGCCGGGACCCCGCTCCTGCTGCCGGAGGCACGCCGGCTGCGGGCCGCCGACCCGAACCTGACCCCGGCGGAGGTCGCCGCGCTGGACGGGGCGGAGGAGCTGGTGCGGTCGCTGGCGGGGTGACGGTCAGGACCGCTCGCGGACGATCCCGGTGATGTCCGGGCCGCCCGGGAGGGGGGCGCCGAAGGCGTCGACGCGCACGCCGGTGGCGGTGGCGGTGACCTCCAGGGCCAGGTTGTCGTTCGGGGAGAGGTCGCGCAGGTCGACGCGGACCCGCAGGGGTCCGTCGCCGGGCATCCGGTGGACGGTGTCCGGCAGGTGGTCGAGGCCGGTCAGCGTCTTCCGCAGCGCGGCCTCGTCGGCCGGGGCTCCGCCGGCGAAGGCCGCGCGGACGCGGTCGGCGTACGCGTCCGCGGCGCACCGGTCGACGGCGTTCAGGGGCACCTCGTCGAAGGAGACGGTGGCCTCGGGGCCGGGCGGCGGCGGCATGTCCGAGGGGAACTCCAGGGGCTCGCCGGCGGGGACCGGCGGCTCCTCGGGGACCGGCGGCTCCCCGGCGGCGGGAGGCGCCACCGTCTCCGCGACCGTGTCGACCTCCGGCACCGGGGGCAGCTCCATCGCGGTGCCCGGGGCGCAGGTGTTCGTGATGCGGATGGCGATCGCCTGGGCGCGGACCACCGGGTCGGGGTGTCTCTCCAGGGCCTCGCCGGAGAGCATCCGGGGGGACGGACTCGCGGTGACGGCCGCCGCCGCGGCCCTGCCGCCGGCACCCTGGGTGCCGCAGGCGGTCAGGGTCAGGGCGCCGAGGGCGGTGGCGGTCAGGGCGAGGGACGTGAGGAGACGCTGCGAAGTGGGCATGCCGGAATCATGCGGGCGGCCCCGGACCGCCCGCCTGAGTACGACTACTCAGCCCGCGCCGCGCACGACTCATCCGCTCGTGCGTCACACGACGCGGACGCCCCCGCGCCAGACCTCCGCGACCAGCGGGACGCCCGGCCGGTAGGCGAGGTGCACGGCGGACGGGGCGTCCAGGACCGTGAGGTCCGCGCGGGCCCCGGCGGAGAGGCGGCCGACGTCCGTGCGGCGGAGGGCCGCCGCGCCGCCCGCCGTGGCGGACCAGACGGCCTCGTCGGGGGTCATGCCCATGTCCCGTACCGCGAGGGCGATGCAGAACGGGACGGAGGAGGTGAACGAGGAGCCCGGGTTGCAGTCCGTGGAGAGGGCCACCGTCACGCCCGCGTCGAGCAGGCGGCGGGCGTCCGGCCACGCGGCGCGGGTGGAGAACTCGGCGCCGGGCAGGAGCGTGGCGACCGTGTTCCCGGAGGCCAGCGCGTCGACGTCGGCGTCGGTGAGGTGGGTGCAGTGGTCGGCGCTGGCCGCGTCCAGCTCCACCGCGAGCTGCACGCCGGGGCCGTACGAGAGCTGGTTGGCGTGGATCCTCGGCAGGAGGCCCTTCGCCCGGCCCGCGGTGAGGATCGCCCGCGCCTGGTCGCCGTCGAAGGCGCCCTTCTCGCAGAAGACGTCCACCCAGCGGGCGTACGGGGCGCAGGCGTCCAGCATCGCGCCCGTCACCAGCTCCACGTACGCGGCCGGGTCGTCGGCGTGGTCCGGCGAGACGATGTGGGCGCCGAGGTAGGTGACCTCGTCGGTGTGCTCGGCGGCGATGCGCAGCGCGCGGGCCTCGTCCTCGACGGTCAGGCCGTAGCCGGACTTCGTCTCGAAGGTGGTGGTGCCCTGGCGGAGGGCCTCCCGCATGAACCGGGCCACGTTCGCCGACAGTTCGGCGTCGGTCGCGGCGCGGGTGGCGGCGACGGTGGTGCGGATGCCGCCCGCCTTGTACGGCTGCCCGGACATGCGGGCGTTGAACTCGGCCGTGCGGTCGCCGGCGAAGACGAGGTGCGAGTGCGAGTCGACGAAGCCGGGGAGGACGGCGCGGCCGGCGGCGTCGACCCGGGCGTCCGCGGCCGGCGCCCGCGCCGCCTCGCCCGCCCAGGCGACGGTCCCGCCGTCCAGGACGAGGGCGGCGTCCTCGATCAGGCCGAGGGGGCCGGCGCCGAGGTCCGGGTCGTTCGTGACCAGGCTGCCGATGTTCGTGATGACCGTGGTCGTCATGGGGTGCTCTCCGCTGGAGGGGCTGGGGGTCCCCCGTGGACGAGGTCCCCGGGGGAGGTTCGGGTGCGGGCCGGCGGGCCGGTGCGTCAGCCCCTGAGGGCGGCGATCGCCGCCGCGAGGGCGCCGGGGACGTCCGGTACGGAGACGTGGGCGCCGTCGCGGACGACCGTGCGGCCGCCGACGACCACGTGGCGGACGTCGGCCGCCGACGCCGCGAAGACGGCCGTCTCCGGGGCGAGGCGCGGCACCGGTCCCGCGGTGCGGACCGAGTCGAGGGCGAGCGTCGTGAAGTCGGCGAGGGCTCCGGTCTCCAGGGCGCCGGCGTCGTCCCAGCCGAGGGCGGCGTGGCCGTCGGCGGAGGCGGCGCGGAGCAGCGCGGCGGCGGTCCAGTGGCCCCGGATGTGGGTGCGCAGCCGCTCGTTCAGCTCCATGGCGCGCGCCTCCTCCAGGAGGTCGATGACGGCGTGGCTGTCGCTGCCGAGGGAGAGCGGGGATCCGGCCTTCTGGAGGGCGACGGCGGGGCCGATGCCGTCGGCGAGGTCGCGTTCGGTGGTGGGGCACATGCAGGTGCCGGTGGAGGTGGAGCCGACGAGGGCGATGTCGGCGTCGGTCATGTGGGTGTTGTGGACGCCGGTGGTGCGCGGGCCGAGGACGCCGTGGTCGGCGAGGAGCCGGGTCGGGGTGACGCCGTGCGCGGCGTGACACGCCTCGTTCTCGGCGGTCTGCTCGGAGAGGTGGACGTGGAGCGGGGCCCGCCGTTCCGCGGCCCAGCGGGCGACCGTCGACAGCTGGGCGGCGGGGACGGCCCGGACGGAGTGGATGGCCGCGCCGATCCGTACGCCGTCCCGGTCCTTCAGGGCGCTCGCCCGCTCGGCCCAGGCGTCGGCGGTGCCGTCGGAGAAGCGGAGCTGGTGGTGCTCGGGGGCGGTGCCGAAGCCGGCGGAGAGGTAGGCGGTGTCGAGGAGGGTGATGCGGATGCCGGCCTCGCCGGCCGCCGCGATCAGCGCCTCGCCCATGGCGTTGGGGTCGCCGTAGGGGGTGCCGCCGGGGGCGTGGTGGAGGTAGTGGAACTCGCCGACGGCGGTGATGCCGGCCAGCGCCATCTCGGCGTACACGGCCCGGGCGAGCGCGAAGTAGCTGTCCGGGGTGAGCCGCTGGGCGACGCCGTACATGACCTCGCGCCAGGTCCAGAAGGTGCCGCTGCCGACCTGGACGGTGCCGCGCAGGGCGCGGTGGAAGGCGTGGCTGTGCGCGTTGGCGAGGCCGGGGACCGTGAAGCCGCGCAGGACGACGGCGCCGGGCGGCGGGGCGTCGACACCGGTGCGGACGGCGGTGATCCGCCCGTCCGCGCCCGCGGCGGAGCCGCCCGTGGACACCGTCAGGGCGACGCCCGGCTCGGCGTGGGTGCCGAGCCAGGCGTGCTCCAGCCAGTACGTCGTCAGCGGCACGCCAGCTCCTCCAGTACGTCGGCGAGTGCGCGGACCCCGGCCACGCAGTCGTCCTCGGCCGCGGACTCGGCCGGGGAGTGCGAGACGCCGGTGGGGTTCCGTACGAACAGCATGGCGGTCGGGATCGATTCGGACAAAATGCCCGCGTCGTGGCCGGCGCCGGTGCCGAGGACGGGGGTCTTCTCCCCGAGGACGCGGCTCAGCTCGTCGCGCAGGGCGTGCGAGAAGTCCACGACGGGGGTGAAGGACTCCCGGACGACGGCGAGGTCGATGCCGTGCCGGACGGCGTACTCGCGGGCGGCGGTCTCGATGCCGGTGACGACGGCGTCCAGGGAGCCCTGGTCGGCGGCGCGGGCGTCCAGCCAGCCGCGGACCATCGACGGGATCGCGTTGACGCCGTTGGGCTCGACCGCGATCTTGCCGAAGGTGGCGACGGCGCCCGCGAGTTCGGCCTCGCGGCGGGCGGCGAGGACGGTCTCCGCGTAGGTGAGCATCGGGTCGCGGCGGTCGACCAGGCGGGTGGTGCCCGCGTGGTTGGCCTCGCCGGCGAAGTCGTACCGCCAGCGGCCGTGCGGCCAGATGGCGGAGGCGATGCCGACGGCGTCCCCGGAGAGGTCGAGGGCGCGGCCCTGCTCGACGTGGAGCTCGACGAAGGCGCCGACGCGGGCGAGCCGCTCCGGGTCGGGGCCGATCCGCTCGGGGTCGTACCCGGCCGCCTCCATGGCCCGCGGGAGGGTGATGCCGTCGGCGTCCCGGAGCTCGTACGCCTGCTCCTTGGTCAGCCGGCCGGCGGTGAGGCGGGAGCCGACGCAGGCGAGGCCGAAGCGGGCGCCCTCCTCGTCGCCGAAGTTGACGATGGCGAGGGGCCGCCGGAACGAGACGCCGCGGGCGCGGAGTTCGTCGAGGGCGGCGAAGGCGGAGACGACGCCGAGGGGGCCGTCGAAGGCGCCGCCGTCGGGGACGGAGTCCAGGTGGGAGCCGGTGACGACGGCGTCGCCGGCCGCGGGGTCGCCGAGCCAGGCCCACTGGTTGCCGTTGCGGTCGGTCTCGACGTCCAGGCGGCGGGCCTCGGCCTGCATCCGGAACCAGAGCCGGCAGTCGGCGTCGGCGTCCGTCCAGGCGTAGCGGCGGTAGCCACCGGAGGCGGCGCTGCGGCCGAGGGGCCGCAGCGACCGCCACATGGCGTGGAAGCTGTCGCTCACGCCTGGTCGCCCTCACGCATGGGGACGCGGACGCCCTTCTCGGCGGCGACGCGCTCGGCGATGTCGTAGCCGGCGTCGACGTGGCGGATGACGCCCATGCCGGGGTCGTTCGTCAGCACGCGGCGGATCTTCTCGCCGGCGAGAGCGGTGCCGTCGGCGACGGAGACCTGGCCGGCGTGGATGGAGCGGCCCATGCCGACGCCGCCGCCGTGGTGGATCGAGACCCAGGAGGCGCCGGAGGCGACGTTGACCATGGCGTTGAGCAGCGGCCAGTCGGCGATGGCGTCGGAGCCGTCGAGCATGGCCTCGGTCTCGCGGTACGGGGAGGCCACCGAGCCGCAGTCGAGGTGGTCGCGGCCGATCGCGAGGGGGGCGGCGAGGGTGCCGTCGGCGACCATGTCGTTGAACATGGCGCCGGCCTTGTCGCGCTCGCCCTGGCCGAGCCAGCAGATGCGGGCGGGGAGGCCCTGGAAGTGGACGCGCTCGCCGGCCATCTTGATCCAGCGGTGCAGCGACTCGTTCTCGGGGAAGAGGTCGAGGATCGCCTTGTCCGTCTTGTGGATGTCGGACGCCTCGCCGGAGAGGGCGGCCCAGCGGAACGGGCCCTTGCCCTCGCAGAACAGCGGGCGGATGTACGCGGGGACGAAGCCGGGGAAGGCGAAGGCGCGGTCGTAGCCGGCCAGCTGGGCCTCGCCGCGGATCGAGTTGCCGTAGTCGAAGACCTCGGCGCCGGCGTCCATGAAGCCGACCATGGCCTCGACGTGGCGGGCCATGGACTCGCGGGCGCGGGTGGTGAAGCCGGCCGGGTCCTTGGCGGCCGCGTCGGCCATGTCCTCGAAGGCCACGCCGACCGGGAGGTAGGAGAGCGGGTCGTGGGCCGAGGTCTGGTCGGTGACGATGTCGATCGGGGCGCCCTCGGCGAGCAGCTGCGGGAGCAGCTCGGCGGCGTTGCCGAGGAGGCCGATGGAGAGCGGGCGGCGGGCGTCGCGGGCCTCGGTGGCGAGCTGGAGCGCGTGGGCCGGGCTGTCGGCCCTGACGTCCAGGTAGCGGTGCTCGATGCGGCGCTCGATGGCGCGCGGGTCGACGTCGATGCAGATCGCGACGCCGTCGTTCATCGTCACGGCGAGGGGCTGGGCGCCGCCCATGCCGCCGAGGCCGGCGGTGAGGGTGATGGTGCCGGCCAGGGTGCCGCCGAACTTCTTCGCGGCGACGGCGGCGAAGGTCTCGTAGGTGCCCTGGAGGATGCCCTGGGTGCCGATGTAGATCCAGGAGCCGGCGGTCATCTGGCCGTACATGGTGAGGCCGAGCTGCTCCAGGCGCCGGAACTCCTCCCAGTTGGCCCAGTCGCCGACCAGGTTGGAGTTGGCGATGAGGACGCGGGGCGCCCACTCGTGGGTCTGCATGACGCCGACCGGGCGGCCGGACTGGACCAGCATGGTCTCGTCCTGCTTGAGGGTCCTGAGCGTGCGGACCATGGCGTCGAAGGAGCGCCAGTCGCGGGCGGCCTTGCCGGTGCCGCCGTAGACGACGAGCTTGTCGGGGTGCTCGGCGACCTCGGGGTCCAGGTTGTTCTGGAGCATCCGGAGGGCGGCCTCCTGCTGCCATCCCAGGGCGCTCAGTTCCGTACCGCGCGGGGCCCGTACGGGGCGGGGTCCTGACATGGCGGTGCCTCCTCGAATGTCGTTCAGATATTCACATCCTGGCGTGCTGAATAGTTGTAGTCAACAGGGCGCGGCACGGCCGTCCGGCGCACGGGGGCTCGCGCCGCCGCGCCACGCGCCCTGGTGCGCCCCTTCCGCGCCCCCCGCGCACGCCCCGGTGACGGCCCGCGCCCGGCCCGCCAGGATGGACCCCATGGCCTCCTCCCGCCGTGACCTCGCCGTCCGAGCCGCCGTCGCCCAAGGACTCCTCACCCCCGACGCCCCCGTCGTCGCGCTCCTCGACACCGCCGGCATCCGCGCCTCCGCCGCCGCCCTGACCGGCGCCTTCGCCGCCGTCACCCGCGCCGAGGTGCTGCACGCCTTCGCCGTGAAGGCCGCCCCGCTCGTCCCCGTCCTGCGCCTGCTCGCCGACGCGGGCCTCGGCGCCGAGGTCGCGAGCCCCGGCGAACTGGCCCTCGCCCGCGCCGCCGGACTGCCCCCGTCCCGCACCGTCCTCGACTCGCCCGCCAAGACCCCCGCCGAACTGCGCGAGGCCCTGGCCCTCGGCATCGCCGTCAACGCCGACAACCTCCAGGAGCTGGCCCGGCTCGACGCCCTGGTCGCCTCCGCCCCCACCGCCTCGCCGCTCGGGCTGCGGGTCAACCCGCAGGTCGGCGCCGGGGCGATCGGCGCCCTGTCCACCGCCACCGCCACCTCCAAGTTCGGGGTCGCGCTGCGCGACGAGGGCGCCCGCGAGGCCGTCGTCCAGGCGTACCTGGACCGCCCCTGGCTCACCCGCCTGCACACCCACACCGGCTCCCAGGGCGTCCCGCTCACCCTGATGGCCGAAGGCGTCCGGGCCGCCTACGAACTGGCCGAGGAGATCAACGCCAAGGCGGGCCGCCCGCAGATCGACACCCTCGACATCGGCGGCGGCCTCCCGGTGAACTTCGCCTCCGACGAGGAGACCCCCACCTACGCCGCGTACGCCCGGCTGCTCGCCGCCACCGCCCCCGGCCTCCTCGACGGCCGCTACCGCCTGGTCACCGAGTTCGGCCGGTCCCTGCTCGCCAAGCACGGCTCGGTCCTCACCCGCGTCGAGTACACCAAGACCTCCGGCGGGCGCCCCATCGCCGTCACCCACGCCGGCGTGCAGCTCGCCACCCGGACCGTCTACGCCCCCGAGGCATGGCCGCTGCGGATCCTCGCCTACGACGCCGGGGGCCGCCCCCGGACCGGCGAGCCCGTCGTCCAGGACGTGGCCGGCCCCGCCTGCTTCGCCGGGGACCTGCTCGCCGCCGGCCGCGCCCTGCCGCTGCTCCGCCCGGGCGACGTGGTCGTCGTCCCGGACACCGGCGCGTACGCCTTCGCCCACCACTACGCCTACAACAGCCTGCCCCGCCCCGCCGTGCACGGCTTCACCGTCGCCGGCGACGGCACCGTCTCCTTCGTCCTGGCGCGCCCCGCCCAGACCTCCGAGGAGATCGTCGCCGAGGCCGGCGGCGCCCACGCCGACGCGCTCGTCCGGTAGCGCCGTGCCGGGACACCCCCTTCGATGGAGCCATGACCACCACCACAACCGTCGCCGTGGAGCGCCGGGTCGCCGCCTCGCCCGGCCGCGTCTGGGAGTCGATCACCGACCTGCCGGACATGCCCCGGGTGCTGTCCGGCGTCCAGAAGGTCGAGGTGCTCACGGAGGGCGGCTTCGGCGTGGGCACCCGCTGGCGGGAGACCCGGAAGATGCTGGGCAAGGAGGCCACGGAGGAGATGACCGTGACCGAGTGCGAGCCGCCCGACCGGTACGTCACGGTCGCCGACTCGCACGGCATGCACTACGTCTCCGAGCTCTCCCTGCGCCCCGACGGGCCGGACGCCAGCGTGCTCCGGATGGCCTTCTCCGCCCGCCCGGCGGCCGGCCGCACGCCCGGATTCGTCGCGCGCCTCCTCGCCCGGTTCGGCGCGAAGGCCGTCGCCAAGGCGCTCGCGAAGGACCTGGACGACATCGCGCGGGCGGTCGAGAGCCGGTACTGACCGGGGCGGGAGAGGCCGCCCGGGGCCCTGCCCGAGGCCCTTGTCCGAGGCCCGCCCCGGACCCCGCCCGAGGCCCGCCCGAGGCCCGCCCGAGGCCCGTCCGAGGCCCGTCCGAGGCTCCCGTCAGGGGCCCGTCCGAGGCTCCCTCCCGGGCCCCGTCCGGTGGTCCACCCTCCATCGTCGTTCAATTCCGGCCGCCTGTGGGCATGTTCCGATGGAAAATGCCAGAACCCCCTCCCGGGGCCGCCCCGTTCAGTAACGTCACCGTCACTGCCGTTGCTCGCACGCCGTATCGGGAGGGGAACCCGCGTGCCCGGAATCGACGAGTGCCTCATGGAGGCCATGACCCTGCCGGGTGCTCGCGGTGCCTCCCTGGTCGACTGGAACAGCGGCCTCGCACTCGGGACCGCGGGCGAGTCACCCGTCGGAGACCACGAGACCACCGCCGCGGAGACCGCCGAACTCGCCCGCGCCGCAGCCGAGTTCGACTCCTTCACCGCACCCGGCGACGAACCGGAGAGCACCCCGGCGGACGGGGGCGCGCCGCCCGTCGAGGACCTGATCGTCACCACCCGCGCCGGCTACCACGTGCTCCGCTTCGTCCGGACCTCCTTCGACAGCAGCGTCTTCCTCCACCTCTGGCTCGACCGCGACACCGGCAACCTCGCCCTCGCCCGCATGCGCCTCGGCGACCTCGCCGAGAGACTGGTCCTCGGATGAGCGTCTCCCCGATGCTCGTCCGGCTCGCGGCCGAGAGGGCCACCGGCGCCCTGCTGCGCGACCACGGCACCCTCTACCTCGTCGACGGCCGGGTCGTGCACGCCGAGAGCCCCGCCGCCCCCGGCATGGACGTCCTGCTCACCACCGCCGGCCGGCTCCCCCGCGAGAACTGGGACGAGGCCGTCGACCGGGCCGGAGCGCACCGGGCCGTCGGCCGCTTCCTCGTCGACAGCGGCCGGCTGCGCGACGGCGAACTGGAGATATGCCACCTCGGCGCCGTCTTCGACGCCGCCTTCTTCGCCCTCTCCCCCACCAGCGGGCCCACCCGCTTCCGGTACGGCGTCGGGCACTGGTTCGGCACCGTCCGCCCGGTCTCCGCCGAGGCCGTCGAGCGCGAGACCCTCCGCCGCCGCGAACTCCTCGACGCCGTCTGGCCGTACCCCTCCGTCGACACCGCCCCCGTCGTGCCCCGCCCGGCCGCCCCCGGCCAGGGCGTCGGCGCCCGCCGCCGCGCCCTGCTCGCCGCCGCCGACGGCGTCCGCACCCCCGCCGAGCTGGCCCGGATCCTCGGCCGCCCCGCCTTCCACACCCTCCTCGACGTCCGCAGGCTCGCCGCCGCCGGACTCGTCGAGACCCCGCTCGACGCGGCCCCCGACGCCACCCCCGTACCGCCGTCCCCGGAGTGGTCACCGGTCCTCCCGGTCTCCGACCCCGACATCGCCCTGCTGCGCCGGCTCCGTGACGCCCTGGAGGCACACCTGTGATGAGGCGTGCTCTGCGCCTGCGCGCCGAGAGGAGACAGTTGATGACAGCCGAAGCCGAGGTGCTCGGCGAGCTCAGACGCCTGCGCGCCCGGCTGCCCCAGCTCACCGGGGCGCTCGCGGCCAGCGCCGACGGCCTCGTGCTCGCCCACGACACCGTGGACGGCGCCGCCGAGAGCGTCGCCGCGCTGACCGCCGCCGCGCTCGGCGTCGGCCGGCGGCTGACCGAGTCCACCGGCCAGGGCGGCTTCCGGGAACTGCTCGTCCGCGGCGACGCCGGCTACGTCGCCACCTACGCGGCCGGCGGCTCCGCCGTGCTCACCCTGCTCGCCGAGCCCCGGATCAACGTGGGCCGGCTCCATCTGGAGGCCCGCCGCTCCAGCACCCGCATCGGCGAACTCGTCGACGGCGCGCTGGAGCGCAGGGACCTGAACTGATCCAGCACCGCAAGGAATCCGAACCCGTACAGAAGGAAGTTGCACCATGGCGAACACCGAAGCCGCCCTGAAGGAAGCCGCCACGATCGAGGGCGCCATCGGCGCGGCCCTCGTCGACTACACGAGCGGCATGGCCCTCGGCACCATCGGCGGCGGCAAGGAGCTCGACCTGACCGTGGCCGCGGCGGGCAACACCGACGTGGTCCGGGCCAAGGTCCGGGCGATGGAGATGCTGGGCCTCAAGGAGGACATCGAGGACATCCTGATCACCCTCGGCACCCAGTACCACCTCATCCGGCTGCTGAAGGCGCGCGGCACCAACGGCCTCTTCCTCTACCTGGCGCTGTCGAAGGACCGGGCCAACCTGGCGATGGCCCGCCACCAGCTGAAGAAGATCGAGGCCGAACTGGAGGTCTGAGCGAGCCCCGCCGGCCCGGCCCCACGGGATCCCGGCTCGCGACGCCGCCCCACGGGGATCCGGCGCGACGCCGCCCCACGGGGATCCGGCGCCCGCTGCCCGGACGGTCCCGCCGGGCTCACTCCACGAAGAGTCCCCGCTCCGCCGCCTTCGCGTCGAACTGCTCCAGGCGCGCCTGCGCGTCCGGCAGCTCGTCCGCCATGGCCTCCAGCAGGACCCGGCCGAGCAGCATCGGCGCGCAGGCGGTGTCGAAGGCGAGCCCGGTGCCGACGGCGGCCGGGATGAGCAGGTCGGAGTGGGCGGCGACGGGCGCGAAGGCGGAGTCGGCCACGGTCACCACGAGGAGCCCGGCCGCCCGCGCGTACTCCAGCGCCTCGACGACCTCGCGCGGGTGCCGGGGCAGCGCGAAGCAGAGCAGCGCGGTGGCCCCGGCCCGCACGGCCGCGTCGATCCGGTCGGTGAGCATCGAGCCGCCCTCGTCGAGCAGCCGGACGTCCGGATGCACCTTGGCGGCGAAGTAGGCGAAGCCGCGGGCCTGCGAGGAGGCGGCGCGCAGGCCGAGGACGAGCAGCGGCCGCGAGTCGGCGAGCAGCCGCCCGGCGCGCACCACGGGCGCGGGGTCGGCGAGCAGGCCGGCGAGGTGCCGGAGGTTCTCGATCTCGGCGAGGACGGCCTGCTGGTACTCGTTGTGCCCGGCGTCCTCCCCGGTGGCGGCGGGCCGCTCGGGGGGTGCGACCTCCCGCAGGTGGCGGCGGAGGGCGGGATAGCCGTCGAAGCCGAGGGCGACCGCGAAGCGGGTCACGGAGGGCTGGCTGACGCCGGCGAGTTCCGCGAGTTCGACGCTGGAGAGGAAGGGCGCGTCGGCGGCCCGCCGGACCATGCAGTGGGCGATCCGCCGCTGCGTGGGCGTGAGCCGGTGCCCCTCGAAGAGCGCCTGGAGCCGCCCGGCCGGGCTGTCGCTCATGCCGTCCCCCTTCATCCATTCATCCCTGACCCTGCCTGCATAAGGATATGCAGAGGGGGTGGGGGACGGGGAAGGAGCGGCGGGGCGGGTGGCCTGGGTCACGCCCGGACATCCGGTTCGTGCGAGGGCTGTAACAAACGCCGGACGCCGGTGAACCGGCTCCCCCGCGTGGCAAGAATAGCCGTGTCGCAGACATGACGACCGGCTCCGGGCCGGTCACGGGGGAAGAGGAACGACATGAACGCGAAGACGACCGGGGCCGGTTCACCGAGGCGCCGGGTGCGCGGAGCCGTCCTGGGCGCCGCCGTGGTCGCGGCGCTGCTGACGACCACCGCGTGCCAGAACGACGAGCCGGCCGCCACCGGGCCGGACGTCACCGCCCCGTCGACGGCCGCCCCCTCGGGCTCCGCGCCGGCCGGCGGGAGCACGCCGGAGGCCACCACGCCCGCGGGCGACTCCGGGACCGGCAGCGTCAGCCCCTCGGCCACGGGGACCGGGGACAGCGGCGAGACCGGTGGCGGCAACGGCACGGCGTACGCGGACTGCGAGGCCGACGGGCTCACCACCGCGGTCGAGCTCCAGGACCCGGCCGGGGAGACCCCCCGCCACTTCCTGCTGACGGTCACCAACGGCTCGAAGACGCCGTGCGTCCTCAACGAGGCGCCGATCCTGCGGCTCCAGGCCGGGAACGACGCGCCGATCGTCGAGACGCTCGGCGAGCCGGAGGCCGAGCCCGTCGTCGTCGAGGGCGGCGGCAAGGCGTACGCGGGCCTGTACGTCTTCGGGAACGACGAG
Organism: Streptomyces sp. NPDC058052; assembly: GCF_042885515.1. NCBI lineage: Bacteria > Bacillati > Actinomycetota > Actinomycetes > Kitasatosporales > Streptomycetaceae > Streptomyces > Streptomyces sp. NPDC058052. The sequence goes on from NZ_JBHVRX010000004.1 coordinate 259,436, forward strand.
GGCGGCGAGGCGGAGTACGACCAGTCCGACCGCTTCACGGCGACCCTGGTGGCCGGCGAGGGCACCGAGCTGCGCGGCACGCTCGTCTTCGACCTGCCCGACGGGCTCGGCACCGTCTCGGTCGACGACGCGGCGCGGCTGAACGGCTGGGCCGGCACCGAGGGACTCGCGATGCGGCCGATCACCCAGCTCTGAGCCGGGAGGAAGGTGGCGCGGGGACCGCCGCACCCCCATCGCTGGGGGGCGGGACGACGGCGGTCCCCGCGGGGGACACGGGCCCGGGTCAGGGCCGGTCTCCGCGTCCGCGGCGTCTTCAGAGGTCCGGGAGCCGCTCCGGAAGTTCTGTGACGCCGACGAGGAACACTCTGCCGGAGGCGTGTTAAGCGGGTGCTGCGCGGACGTGACGTGCTCGTACCGTTTGCACGAACGCCCGTACGAGCACCCGCCGCCCCCGGCGGGGTGCTACTTCGTGCCGCCGTTGGCCAGGAAGGCGAGCAGGTCCTGGCGGCTGACGACGCCGGTGGGCTTGCCCTCGACGAGGACGATCGCGGCGTCGGCGTCGCCGAGGACCGACATCAGGTCGGCGACCGGCTCGCCCGAGCCGACCTGCGGCAGCGGGGCGGACATGTGGTCCTCCAGCGGGTCCTCCAGCTTCGCCTTCTGGGTGAAGAGGTGGTCCAGGAGCTCCCGCTCGACGACCGAGCCGATGACCTCGGCGGCCATCACGTCGGGGTGGCCGGCGCCGGGCTTCACGATGGGCATCTGGGAGACGCCGTACTCGCGCAGCACCTCGATGGCCTGGCCGACGGTCTCGTCCGGGTGCATGTGGACGAGGGAGGGCAGGACGCCCTCCTTGTGGCGCAGCACGTCGGCGACGGTGGCGGTGGAGGTGTCCTCCAGGAAGCCGTAGTCGGCCATCCACTCGTCGTTGAAGATCTTCGACATGTAGCCGCGGCCGGAGTCCGGCAGCAGGACGACGACGACGTCGTCGGGGCCGAGCTCCTTGGCGACCTCCAGGGCGGCGACCACGGCCATGCCGCAGGAGCCGCCGACGAGGAGGCCCTCCTCCTTGGCGAGGCGGCGGGTCATCTGGAAGGAGTCCTTGTCGGACACGGCGACGATCCGGTCCGTGACGTTCTGGTCGTAGGCGGTCGGCCAGAAGTCCTCGCCGACGCCCTCGACCAGGTACGGGCGGCCGGAGCCGCCGGAGTAGACGGAGCCCTCGGGGTCGGCGCCGATCACCTTCACCTTGCCGGCGCTCGCCTCCTTCAGGTAGTTGCCGGTGCCGGAGATGGTGCCTCCGGTGCCGACGCCCGCCACGAAGTGGGTGATCTTCCCCTCGGTCTGCTCCCACAGCTCGGGACCGGTGGTCTCGTAGTGCGAGCGGGGGTTGTTCGGGTTGGAGTACTGGTCGGGCTTCCAGGCGCCGGGCGTCTCGCGGACGAGGCGGTCCGAGACGTTGTAGTACGAGTCCGGGTGCTCCGGATCGACGGCGGTGGGGCAGACGACGACCTCGGCACCGTAGGCCCGCAGCACGTTGATCTTGTCGAGCGACACCTTGTCGGGGCAGACGAAGATGCACTTGTAGCCCTTCTGCTGGGCCACGATCGCCAGGCCGACGCCGGTGTTGCCGGACGTGGGCTCGACGATGGTGCCGCCGGGCTTCAGCTCGCCGCTCTGCTCGGCGGCCTCGATCATGCGCAGGGCGATGCGGTCCTTGACCGACCCGCCGGGGTTGAAGTACTCCACCTTGGCGAGGACGGTGGCCTGGATGCCTGCCGTCACGTTGTTGAGCTTCACCAGCGGGGTGTTGCCGACGAGGCTGATCATCGAGTCGTGGAATTGCACCGTGTTCTCCGGGGTCTCCGTAATGGTGTGGCCAGCGTATGCGTAGTCGGGACGCCTTTCGGGGCAGTTAGACCCTGAACGGCTTGAAGGACCTGTACGGCTCGAAGGAGGTGACGCCCCCGATGTCCAGGGCGAGGGTGGCGCGCCGGATCGCGGCGGGAGCGGCGTACGGCGGCGGGAGCATCGGCCTGATCGGCGTGGCCGCGGTCGGGATCGTGCTGGCGGAGGCACAGCTCGCGAAGCGGACGGTGGGCACGGGGACAGCCCCTCTGCCGCCGGCGACGGACGGGCTGTACGGGAGGGCGTTCGGCACGGAGGACCCCCTGCGGCTGGCCCTTCTGGGTGATTCCACGGCCGCCGGCCAGGGCGTGCGCCGGGCGGGTCAGACACCGGGCGCCCTGCTCGCCTCGGGGCTCGCCGCGGTCGCGGAGCGCCCGGTGGCGCTGCGGAACGTGGCGCTGTCGGGGGCCCGCTCGGACGACCTGGAGCGGCAGGTGTCGCTGCTGCTCGCGCAGCCGCTGGGCCCGCCGGACGTCTGCGTGATCATGATCGGGGCGAACGACGTCACGCACCGGATGCCGGCGACGGAGTCGGTACGGCTCCTGTCGGCGGCGGTGCGGCGGCTGCGGACGGCCGGGGCGGAGGTGGTCGTCGGCACCTGCCCGGATCTGGGCACCATCGAGCCGGTCTACCAGCCGCTGCGCTGGCTGGCCCGGAGGGCCTCGCGGCAGCTGGCGGCGGCGCAGACGATCGTCGTGGTGGAGCAGGGCGGCCGGACGGTGTCGCTGGGCGACCTGCTGGGCCCGGAGTTCGAGGCGAACCCGCGGGAGATGTTCGGGGTGGACCTCTTCCACCCGTCGGCGGAGGGGTACGCGACGGCGGCGATGGCGGTGCTGCCGACCCTGTGCGCCTCGCTCGGCGTGTGGCCGGAACCGGACCGGCTGGAGCCGGGCCGCCACGAGGACATGCTGCCCGTGGCGAAGGCGGCCGCCGAGGCGGCGAAGCAGGCGGGTACGGAGGTGACCGGGGCCCGGGCGCCGTGGGCGCTCCTGAAGCACCGGCGCCGGCGGCGGCTGACGGAGGCGGCGGAGGCGGAGGCCGGGACGGGTGCCGCGCAGGCGCCGGTGGCGTCCGGGGAGACGCCGGAGGGCCGGGGGGAGCCGCTGCCGCAGGACTCCCCGCGCGCCTGAGCACGCCCGTGAGGGGCTCCTCGCGCAGCCCCTCACCCGGCTGAGCAAGCGCTTAGAAAAGAGGTCCGCATCACACACCGATCCCGGTGACCCCGTGCGGTACGTCCGGGTAACTTCCCAGTGAGTCCGACCGCCACCAGCCCCCTGGAGCCGTGATGCCCGAAGCCGTGATCGTCTCGACCGCCCGTTCCCCCATCGGCCGGGCCTTCAAGGGCTCCCTGAAGGACCTGCGCCCCGACGACCTCACGGCCACGATCATCCAGGCCGCGCTCGCCAAGGTCCCCGAGCTGGACCCGCGCGACATCGACGACCTGATGCTGGGCTGCGGCCTCCCGGGCGGCGAGCAGGGCAACAACCTGGGCCGGATCGTCGCCGTGCAGATGGGCATGGACCACCTGCCGGGCTGCACCATCACCCGCTACTGCTCCTCCTCGCTGCAGACCTCCCGGATGGCGCTGCACGCGATCAAGGCGGGCGAGGGCGACGTCTTCATCTCGGCCGGCGTCGAGATGGTCTCCTCCTTCGCGAAGGGGAACTCGGACTCGCTGCCGGACACGCACAACCCGTTCTTCGCCGACGCCGAGGCCCGCACCGCCGAGGTCGCCGCGTCCGAGGGCTCCACCTGGCACGACCCGCGCGAGGACGGCATCGTCCCCGACGCGTACATCGCCATGGGCCAGACCGCGGAGAACCTCGCCCGCTGGAAGGGCGTCACCCGCCAGGAGATGGACGAGTTCGGCGTCCGCTCGCAGAACCTCGCCGAGCAGGCCATCAAGAACGGCTTCTGGGAGCGCGAGATCACCCCGGTGACGCTCCCGGACGGCACGGTCGTCTCCACGGACGACGGCCCGCGCGCCGGCGTCACCCTGGAGGGCGTCTCCGGCCTCAAGCCGGTCTTCCGCCCCGACGGCCTGGTCACCGCCGGCAACTGCTGCCCGCTGAACGACGGCGCCGCCGCGCTCGTCATCATGTCCGACACCAAGGCGCGCGAGCTGGGCCTGACCCCGCTGGCCCGGATCGTCTCCACCGGCGTCTCCGGCCTCTCCCCCGAGATCATGGGCCTCGGCCCGGTCGAGGCGTCGAAGCAGGCCCTCGACCGCGCCGGCCTGACGATCGGCGACATCGACCTCGCCGAGATCAACGAGGCGTTCGCCGCCCAGGTCATCCCCTCCTACCAGGACCTCGGCCTGGACCTGGACAAGGTCAACGTCAACGGCGGCGCCATCGCCGTCGGCCACCCCTTCGGCATGACGGGCGCCCGCATCACCGGCACCCTGATCAACAGCCTCCAGTTCCACGACAAGCAGTTCGGCCTGGAGACCATGTGCGTCGGCGGCGGCCAGGGCATGGCGATGGTCATCGAGCGGCTGAGCTGAGCCGCAGCGGAGGGTAGGGGTCGCCCGAGGAACGAGGGCGGCACCTGCCCGCAGCGGAGGCGAGGCTCGGCGCGGCCCCAGGCACGAGCGGCTGAGCTGAGCCGCAGCGGAGGGTAGGGGTCGCCCGAGGAACGAGGGCGGCACCTGCCCGCAGCGGAGGCGAGGCTCGGCGCGACCCCAGGCACGAGCGGCTGAGCTAGTACCCGCCTTGACGCGGGCGGAACGTCGCTCTCCACGCGCCGAGCGCGTCAACCTCACCGCGTCCGAGCCGTGACCGAATCTCCCCCAGGATGTGACCTACATCCCGGGGGAGTTCGTTTTCCCAGGTCAGAGCCATTTCGGGACTAAACACCCGGCCAAAATACCTGTCCATTTCGTGACGTAATGCACTGACAGGCAGCCCCACCCCGCGACAAGCTGATGTAGGAAGTCGGGGGATCGACTCGAACCGGGAGTACGTCAGTGAGCGCCATGTCTCTTGCCCTGCTGCTGACCACGGCCGCTGCCACGGCCGTGGGCGCCGCTGCCCTGCACCACGTGCGGGGTCTCCGCAAGGAGGTCACCGCCCTGCGCACCGAGCTGGCCGCCGGCCACGGCGTGACGGTCCCCGCGGCCCGTGCCACGCCCGCCGCCGAGATACGGGCCGCGGTCGCGGAGGCGCTGGCCGAGGAGCGCGAGCGCGAGCTCGCCGAGGCGCGGGCCTTCTGGGCCGCGCAGGAGGCCCGGGACGCGGCCGACGCGCCCTCCGCCCTCCTCGGCGGCCTGGGCGGCGAGGAGACCGGCGGTCTCTTCGTGCCGCGCCAGACCGACTTCGTGGGCCTGGAGGCGATGGCCCTGGAGGCCATGGAGGCCGAGGCGGCCGCCCTCGACGGCGTCGCCGACCCGGTCGACGACTTCCCGGAGTACCCGGAGGACTCGGCCGAGCTGGCCGCCGCCCGCCGCCGGCACCCCTCGCACCCGGACTTCGTGCCGGTGCAGACGCCGGTCGTCACCGACCACGAGCGCACGGTGGCGCGCCTGGAGGAGCTGGCCGACACGGCCACGGCCCTCACGGACGTCCGCCCGGGCCCGCTCGGCACCCTCGACGTGTACGTCTTCGCCGACGGCACCACGCTCTGCATGACCCCGGGCCACCGCGAGACCGCGGAGCGCCTGGCGGAGGCCCTCCGGGCCGGCCGCACCCCGGTCCTCCTCGGCGGTTCGGGCGTCTCCGGCGCCTTCGCCCTGACGTTCTCCTACGGCGAGAGCGACGAGGAGAACGTCTACATCCTCGCCGACCGCGTCATCGCGTCGCTCTAGCCTCCCCGCGCCGGCGGCCCCGGCCGCCGGCGGGTGACCGGTGACGACACCCCGGCACCCCGGCAACCCGGCACCGCGGAAGACCCCGGGCGGCCCCCGCGGCCCCGCGGCCCCGCGGGCGCGCCGACGCGCCACAGGCCCGGCCCGAGCCCTTCCCGGCCCCTTCCGGCCCTCCCCGGCCTTCCGGCCCCCTCCTGGCCCCTTCCGGGCCCGGGTCACAGCCCCGAGCGCTCCCGCGCCTCCCGTACCAGCCTCACGGCCTCGTCCAGCTCCTGCTCCCGGGAGTCGGCCGGGGCCGTTCTCAGGATCTCGGCCAGGTCGTTGCCGGCCACGGCGAGCTGGTCGGCGACGGTGAAGACGCCCGCGTCGGGGATGGTCCTGGGCTCCCGGTCCGGCTCCTCGGCGCGCTGCGCGCGTACCGCCAGCTCCCTCGCCAGGGCCAGGCCCTCGGCGGCCGCGCCCCGCTGGAGGCGGCTCTGCGGGGCCGCCCGCAGCCGGTCCGCGAAGCGCTCCACGGCGGCGGTCAGTTCACTCGTATCCAGCACGCGCCCGACCCTACCGGGGTGCCCGGCGGGGACGCGGAAGGGCCCGCCCGGCGGCTGCCGGACGGGCCCTTCCCCCGAGTCACGGGGTGCGTCAGTCGTCGCCCTGGAGGATCGACAGCAGACGCAGCATCTCCAGGTAGATCCACACCAGGGTCATGGTGAGGCCGAAGGCGGCCAGCCACGCCTCCTCGCGCGGGGCACCGTAGGTGATGCCGTCCTCGACCTGCTTGAAGTCGAGGGCCAGGAAGCAGGCGCCCAGGATGATGCCGATGACACCGAAGAGGATGCCGAGGCCACCGCTGCGGAAGCCGAGGCCGTCACCGCCGGCGAACACCGAGAAGAGCAGGTTCACCACCATGAGCAGCATGAAGCCCATGGCGGCGGCCATCACGAAGCCGGTGAAGCGGCGGTTGACCCGGATCCAGCCCATCTTGTAGGCGATGAGCACACCGGCGAAGACCGCCATCGTGCCGAGGACCGCCTGGACGACCACGCCGTCGGCGATGTAGGTCGAGACGGCCGCGGAGATCACACCGAGGAAGACGCCCTCGAAGGCCGCGTAGCCCAGGATCAGCGCCGGCGACGCCTTGCGCTTGAAGGACTGCACGAGCGCCAGGACCAGCGCGACCAGGGCGGCGCCGATGGCGATGCCGTAGGACTTGCCCAGGTTCGCCGGGTCGACCGGCAGGAGGAACCAGGACAGGGCGGCGGTGAGGACGACGGTGCCGAGCGTCATGGCCGTACGGCTCACGACGTCGTCGATCGTCATCACGTTGCCGCGCGCCTGCTGCGGGGCGCCCGTCTGGACGTCCTGCGGCGCGTAGGGGTTGGTGGCGTACGGGTTGGCCGCACCCTCGGCGTACGGGTTGCCGGTCGCGTACGGGTTCGCTCCGACGGCGGGGCCCCCGGCCTGCGGCTGCTGCGCGTTGAAGCCCGCGTAGCCGTTGTCGCGGCTGAACCCCCGTCGCGAGAAGACCGGGTTGCTGCTCCTCATCTCACTCCTCCATGGACGGCCGCACTTGCGCGGCCTTGCGTCAAGGGTAATGCGTAGGCAAAAGAAACTCTCTAGTGCTCGGGGAGGATCTTTTGCGACACGTTCCGGTCCTCCTCGGCCACCGGGGCCCGGAGGAGGAGGGGCGGGGGGCGGGAGGAGGGGCGAGGACGCCGAAAGGACGGGGGAAGGGGGCTGTCCACCGGGCCGCAGGCGTCTCCTGGGGCCCGGGGTGGTGCCCGGAACCGGACTTGAACCTGTTCCGACACCCGCTCTGACCTGCGACTATGCGCTGACCTTTACGTTTCGGCCCGCCCTGGTCCGTTCGGGCCCGTTAGGTCCCGCCTGGGTGCGCCCCGAGGTTCCCATGGGAACACGCCTGGGAACGCGCAGGTAGAGAGCATGGGCGCGCCCGGACTGGGGTTGGCGGAATGCTGTCGCCCTACGCGGAGCGTCGTGCATCCGGGGGGAGTTGGTCGCCCAGGCGGCGGCGCACCTGCTCTCGCACGCGCGGGGGCAGTCCAGCCAGGATGGCGAGTACCGCCTCAGCCTGAGGGTCGAGGGGGTCCTCGGCGGCCGGCTGCTCCTCGGCCTCCACCTCGAGCAGCGTGGGTACACCGCCGGCCTGGACCTCGGAGGCCGAATGGGCGGCCCATCCGAGGGCGCGCTCGAGTCGCCTGTAGGTCGAGGGGCGCACACCAACACCCTTGCGGATTTTGGCGAGGGTCTCGTCGGAGAAGCCAGCACGCCCGGCGACGTCGATGTACTGCCACCCCCGCTCGGAGATGAAAGCGTCCACCACATCGCCGAGCCTGGCGAGTCCCTCGTCACCCTCAGCTGTCATGTCGCGGAGCGTACCGCCCTACTCCAAACCGCTCCAATGTCGCCTCGGCCAAAGTGGCCGGATCCCGCTTAGGCATTTCGACGCATGGCCAGATCTTCCCCCTGGAGCGGATCACTCCAATTCTGAACAGACGATCCCAACATTGGGCTTGACCGACTCCAAAGTTGGAGTACTTTGGAGTCATGACGCACACGGTCGACGGCCAGAAGGCCCGCAGCCTGAGGCGTCGGCGGGGCCTTTCGGTCGTCGCCGTCGCGGAGGCCGCGGGCTGCTCGATATGGATGATCTACAAGATCGAGTCGGGCCGGCATCAGCCCAGCCCCCGGGTCTATGTCGGAATGCGCAAGGTCTTGGAGGCGCACGACAGCGACCTCGAACCGACGAGGGGTTCGGCATGACGCTCTCCCCGAACCTGGACCTGGACGAGGCCGCGGTTTTCCTCCGCTGCTCGAAGCGGTTCCTGGAGGACAACCTCCGTCGGATCCCCCATCAGAAGCTCGGGCGCTCCGTGTCCTTCGACGAGGCCGACCTCGCCGAGATCAAGGAGATGCATCGCGTCCGGCCGGCAACAGCTGCCGCCCCGACCACCCCGGTCCGCGCCCTCGCTCAGATCCGCCCCAAGGGCGCCACCCGCGTCTCCTGACGCCAGAAAGCCGGGGCCTCCACCGGCCCCGGCATCCCCCGGCACCTCAACCACGAATCGAGGCACCGTGAATCACCCTACCCACAACTCGCCCGAAACCTCCCGACTTGTCCGCGCTGTGGACGGCACCCTGTGGCGCACCGCCGGTCGCACCAGCACCGGTGAGCAGCTGTACGTCCTCGACGGCGTCGACGTCGACGCGTGCCCCATGTGGGTCCGTGAGCGCGAGACGCTGCTCGTCGACCTCACCGGCGGCCCCCTCACCCCCGTGACCGGCAGGGGGGCCGCCGCGTGACGTACCCCGCCATCGCTGCCGTCGCCGCCCTGGTCTGGATCCTCGGCGGCCTCGCCCTCCGGGCCGCCCTCACCCGCGGCGCCCGCCGCCCGGGCGGTGAGCGCTGATGCTCACCGCCGACCGCGTCGCCGACATCGTCGCCGGCCGCAACGCATACCGCACCAACGAGCAGCTGGACGCCGACGTCCGCGACCTCCTGGCCGAGCGCGCCGAGCTTCTCGCCCAGCTCAACCAGGCGCGTGGGAAGGACACCGCCACCGGCGGCGAGTCCACCCTCGCCCCGCACACCGCCAGCACCGCCGAGGTCCGGTTCGGCGTCTGGGGGTCCCTCCGGCTGATCGGTCCCACGGTCCGTGACCTGGAGCCCGACTACTACGGCCACTTCTACCGGCAGCTGGGCGGCTGGCTCCCGGACGGCCTGTCCGGCGAGCTGCCCCGGGGCACCGAGTACCTGGAGTGGGTCCACATGCCCGGCCTCGTCATGCCGACCGGCATCAACGTCCAGGTGGCCATCAGCCCGACCCGCGACGGCTCCCGGTACATGACGATCGAGTGGCGACGGGAGCGGCCGCGATGACCGACCTCAGCAGCTCCATCCGTAACCTGCTGGCCACGATCGCCGACTTCCTCGACGTTCCGGACCCGGCCCTCGACCGTGCCGACGAGTCCGCGCACCGGTTCCTCGTCGACGAGCGGGTCCTGCTGGTGCGAGGCGTCATCGAGGACATCCTCGTGGGCAAGGCGACCCTCGGGCTGGACTGGGAGGCCGACTACCTGCGCCGCAGGGCCGCCGAGCGCCCGGTTACCTACCGGACCCTCGCCCAGGTTGTCGACGCCGCGCAGGTAAGTGCCGCCTCCGCCCTCGTCGCCGAGCCGGTGACCCGGTCCGCGTGCGAGGCATGCGGTTCCCCGCGCGGGCCTCTGGCGCCGGACCCGTCCGGTGCGAGGTACACGAGCGGTGAGCCGGTCCTCGCGTGCGCCACGGGGTGCTCTGCTGGCACGGGCGGCCCGGAGGCGGGCGAATGACGACCGCGCCGAACGACACCATCGACCACGGCACGCACCGCGGCTACGGGCAGCACCTGCGGCGGGGTATCCGGCCGTGCACGGCGTGCCGGGCGGCGAACAGCGCCCGTGAGCGCGAGCGCAAGGCACGCGTACGGGCGGCCTCGGGCGCCTCGGACGTTCAGCGGGCCTGGAACCAGGGCGCCGTGGGGGTCCCGGTCCCGGGTCGGGCGGTGCCGACCGGTCGGGACTGCTCGGTGGCCGGCTGCGGCGCCCTCGGCTCCGTCCCGCAGCCGTCCGCGCGCATGGTCCTGGTGGAGTGGCCCGACTCGCGCGAGCCCGCCCGCTGGTACTGCCCGGGCCCGTGCGCCGCGTACGGGCGGGCCCTGGCCGAGGTCCGTGCGCTCGGTGACCGCCGTGCGTGACGCCCTCGCCCTCGGCATCCTCGCCCTGTTGGGCATCGGGGCCGTAACCGTGGCCGTGGCCACCGTGTGCGGCGCGGCCGCGGCCGCCCGCGCCGCCCGGGCCCTCGTCAGCTCCTCGCGGCGGCGCCCGGCCCGGACCCGACCGCCGGCAGTGCCTCCCGTCGTCCCGGCCCTCCGGCCGTACGTGTGGGTGCAGTGCGACACCCCCAAGTGCGGCCACCTCCAGATGCCGCACTACCCGGCCGGCCCCGGATACGTGGCGTGCAGCAACTGCGCCGCACGCCGCCCGGCGCCGTGACCCGCAGCCGCCGCCCGCCGCCGTGCGATCACGTCGGCCAGCACGGCCTCGTGCGGGCCCGTCTCTACCGCACCGGGTGGTGCTGCGACCGCCACACCCCCGCCGCTCAGGCCGGCCGCCCCGAGCCGCCGCCCGGGCCCGGCTGGCCCCCCGGCGCCTACATCCACATCAACTCCCCGACACCCGCCCCGACTTCAGCCCTGGAGCAGCCGTGAGCACCATCCCGACACCCGCCGACGTCTACGCCCGCAGCGCTCGCGCCCTGATCGCCCCGGCCCCCCACGACCCCCTCCGCGACGAGCCGTTCCGCGCCCTGTGGGAGCGAGGGGTGCTCGGCTCCCGGATGATCCCGAACACCAAGCTCGTCTCCCTCGCCGTCGCCGCCGGCGCCGACTGGACCACCGGCGACCTCGCGGCCCCGCGGCTGTCCGTCGGCCAGCTCGCCGAGGCCACCGCCATCACGCACGGCCAGGTCGTCGTGTCCCTCAACATCCTCGAACAGCGCGGCTGGGTGGCCAGGTCCTCCCGCCGCGACCGGTGGGGCGTCGCCGAGGTGCGGCTGACGATCCCCGCCGCGATCATGCGCCGCCTCGTCAAGACGCGCCTCTCCTGACCGGCCCCGGCCGGGGCCCCGCGCCCCGGCCCGCCCGGCCCCGTACCCGCACCAACCCGAGAGGCACCCCGTGGACGACGAGCAGACCCGACGAGGCGGCGGCAGTGTGGCGCACGCGTTCGGCAACGCGCTCGCCCGCCAGTGGGCCCCCGTGATGCCGCGCCCGCTGGTCGGCGGCTTCCTGACCCTCCTCTACGCCATGCGCACGCTCGCGAGCGCCGACGGCCGCCTGCGGTACGAGCGCGACGGCAAGGCCATCACCATCAAGCAGATCGCCGCAGCCTGCCGCAGCGACCAGAAGGACGTACGGGACTTCCTGGAGGCCGCCGTCGCCGCCGGCGTCGTGGCCGTCCTCGACGACGGCCACGGGCGCGGAGGAACGCGTGGCCGGGCAGTCCTCTACTCCCTGGTCCTGTGCCCGTCGCCCGACTGGGAGCGCGCCGCCGGCCTCCTGTGGGCCACCCAGCAGGAGAAGAAGGCGCAGCGCGAGGCCGCCGCCGCCCGCCGAGCGCTCGCCGCCCAGACCTCGGGGGACAGTGCCCCTACCCCGACTGGCCCGACCTCGGGGGACAGTCCCCCGACCTCCGAGGGGGGTACCTCGGGGGACAGTCCCCCGAGGTCGGGCGAAGAGGGGTCGGGGGACAGTCCCCCCACCCAGGTCGGGGGACAGTCCCCCGAGGTGGTCGGGGGACAGTCCCCCGACCACCCAGGAAGTACCCAGGTAAAACCCCATGGAGTGGCTGAGGTAGTACCTCAGCCACAGGACGGGCGCGGGCGCGCGAGCGACAAGACGAGCACCCAGCAGCAGGAGAAGCACCGCCGATGCGGCGGCTGCGGCCAGCCGGTCATCCGGCCCGACCGCCTCCTGTGCACCGGATGCGAGCGCCGAGCCCAGAAGCCCCCGCCCGCCCCGTCAGGGCCCGTCCAGGGCGCGTTCATGATCGCCATGCCCCCGGGGGGCTTCCCCGGCCCCCGGGGCGCCACACGGCCCCCCCAGGCCCCGCGCGACCAGCCGGACCCGTTCGCACCGCTGCACTTCTGCGACTGCGGCCGCGAGTACCGAGCCGCCACGCCCGACTGCTGCCCCGACTGCCTCGACGCTGCCGCCCGCGAGCGCGCCACCGGCACCGGCTGACCCGCACCCACCCACACCCGGAGACCACCATGCCCACCCAGCTGTCCGGCTCGGCCCCGTGCCCGTCCTGCGGCACGCCCATTCGCTGGGCTGTCACCGCCGCCAACCGCCGCCAGGCCGTGAACGCCGACCCCGACCCCGCCGGCAACGTGGCTGTCTACGCCGACGGCACGGGCCGTCTGCGCGTCCGCGTCCTCACCACCGAGCGCCCGACCCTGGAGCACGCCGAGTGGCAGGCGATGCCGCACGCCGCCACCTGCACCCGCCCCAAGACGCGTCGCACCCCGCCCGCTCCCCGCGAGCGCACCGGCACCCGGCCGGCGTCATGGAGGTGGACCCGATGACGACCGCCGCCGCGCCCCGCGACATCGCCGCCGAGGCCGCCGCCATCGCCGCTGCCACTGCCCTCGACATCCTCGGCCGCCAGATCACCGCCACCGAGGCCGCCACCCTCGGAGCCGCCGTCGTGACCGCACTCACGACCGGCGGGTGGGCGATCCACGCCGACATGAACCGCCGCACACACCCCCAGTTCGCCGAGCTGCGCCCCTGGGAGCCCGCGATCCTGGCTGGCCTCGCCCGCGGCTACACCTTCGCCGAGATCGGCCAGGAGATCGGCGTACCTGCAGCGACCGTCCGCCACCGTGCCGACCGCTTCCGCGCCCGGTTCGGAGCCATCAACTCGGCCCACGGTGTTGCCCTGGCCTACCAGCGCGGATGGCTCGCCGGCCTCACCCCCGAGCCCCGCGCCCCCATCCACCTCTCCCGCCGCCAGCAGCAGGCGCTCACCCTCATGGCCGACGGCAGCACCAACGACGCCATCGGCCGCCGCCTGGGCCTCAGCCACAACTCGGTCACCACCTACATCCGACGCCTCTACAGAGCACTCGACGCCTCGCGCCCCGGGCTCATCGGCCCTTCGACCCGGCCGCACGCCATCGCCCTCGCGTACCAGCACGGCCTCCTCCCCCTGCCGACCACCAAGGACCCCCGCTGATGAGCCAGATGACCCCCGAGGCGTTCGTCGACTACGCCGCCGACCGCCTGACGTGCAGCAGCCCCACCGACCGCCGCGACCGGGCCCTCGCCGAACTCCTCAAGTACGCCGCGGCTACCTGGCAGCACCAGGACGAGTTCATGCGCGAAGACCTCACCGCCGTCGCCCGCCACACCCTCATCGCCCTCGACACCCCACCCACCAACTGACCTCCAGGAGCAGCCCATGGACATCCCCGACCGCCTCGACGTCGTCTCGATGCGCACCCACCGTCTCCTCCTCGCTGTGGCCCTCGACGGCGTCGTACAGCTGGACAGCCGTCTCGCCCAGGAGGACACCGCCCGGGTCCTGCGCTCCATCGCCGACGCACTCACCGGCCGCCCTGGTGAGTGCGTATACGACCTCTTCACCGGCACGCCCGGCCAAGGCCACCACGCCCCGCCGGCCACCCCCTGCGCGTGCAGTCACAACCGAACCGAGCACTTCACCGTCAACGGCCGACTCCAGTGCGACGCCCAGGACGGCGCCGCCCCGTGCACCTGCCGCGAGTACACCCCCGTCGGCCTGGTGCCCGCCGCCGGTCAGCAGGGCCCGGCCGTTGATCCGAACGCCGCCCTGGTCGCGCACGTCACGGAGTACCGCGTACCCGTCCCCGAGGCCGGCGGCGTTGTCCTCCTAGTCCGCCGTCAGTCCCCCACCAGCGGGGTCGGCTGGGCCGTCAGCACCATCGCGCACGGCGGCGGCCGGGCCTGGACCACCGAGGGATGGCAGGAGGTAGTTAGCGCCCTGTCCGTCGGTCGCCTCTTCTGCTGGCCCACCGCCGAGACCGCCGTCACCGGAGCCCGCCGCGCGCTCGCCGCCCAGTCGATCAAGGAGGACAACCGATGACCGAGCGCCGCCACGCCCTTGCGTTCAACTCCCTCTCCCGCGCCCTCCAGGCCGCCGGTCACTGGATACCGCTCAGCGCCCGCCGTACCGCTGCCGAGGCCGTCCTGTGCGCCGTCGACACCGACGGCCGGCCCCCCGAGCACTGCGGCCACCAGCCCGACCTCTACGGCCACTCCACCGAGTGCGTCCTCCGGCCCGGCCACTCCGGCAGCCACACCGACCGCACCGGAATGCGCTGGTGGAAGCGCCAGATCACCCAGGGTCCGGCCGCCCCGGCCCGACACACCGTCGACACCCTCACGAGCGACGCCCTCGACCGTCTCTACGCCGAACTGGACCTGGCGCGCGAAGAGGCGGGGAAGGCGGCCTGGCAGCGGGACCGCCTCGGCGCCTTCCTGGTCACCGCATGCCGTGCGTCCGGCGCCGCCACGTACGCCGACGTGCCCGAGGCCGTTCACGGGCTCGTCGAGGAGGTCGCCGCCGCCAAGGAGACCGCCCTCGCGCTCGGGGCCCTCGCGGACGAGTGGTTCGTCGCCAGCGCGCACGGCGAGAAGCGCGAGTGCGGCCGCGCCCTGGCCGGAGTGCTCCTGGCCGCCGCCGACGCCCGCACCGCCCGCGCGGCTCGTTCGGGGAGGGCCTCGTCATGACCCGCTGCGTCGTCTGCCTCCGCACGCTCCCCCCCGACACGGGCCTGCACGCCTGCGCCCCCTGCCTCGACCAGCTCCGCGGACTGCTGGCCGAGATCCCGCGGCACCTCCCGCTCCTCGCCCTCCTCCTGGCCCCCGCCGCCGGAGTGCGCACACCCGGCGCCTCCGCCCCCGCCGGCCGCGCACACTCCCCCATGCCGCTGCGCCTTGACGTCGTTACCCTGCTCGGCCCCGGCCACGCCGTGCGGCTGCCCGACCCCCACGGCGACCAGGACCCCACCGTGCCCGTGCAGCCTCTGCTGCACGGCTGGGCCACCTACGTCGCAAGCCAGTACCCCACCGTCCACCGCGACGTCCACGGAACCGCCCACATCACCCCCGGCACCACCCCCCGCAGCCGCTTCGGCACCGGCCCGGCCGCCTGGTGCCACTGGCTCGCCGCCTACCTTCCCTTCGCCGCCGGCCACGAGTGGATCGGCGACATGCACCGGCAGATCGAACACCTCGTACGGCTGCTCCGCTCCAAGACCGACCGGCCGCCCGTCCGCACACCCCGCTCCGCCCCCTGCCCGGCCTGCGAGGCGTTCGGCCTCGTCTCCACGGAGGGTGAGCAGCTGATCGCCTGCACGGCCTGCGGGCACCGCCTCACCCCCGCCGATTACCGCGAGCACTCCGCCGCAGTCCTGCCCGCCCTCACCCGCCTCGCCGTCCTCCACCACGCCGAGCACGACAACACCCGGAGAGCCTCTTGAACGCCGACCTCGCCACCCGTCGCGCGACTGTCGCGCGACTGCACGCCGCCGGTACCCCCCTGCGCGGCATCGCCGACGCGGTCGGCGTCAGCAAGGACACCGTGGCCCGCGACCTCGACGCACTCGCCGCTCTCACTGCCAAGGCCGCCGCCCACCGCGACCGCCAGCGCCTCCGCCGCCGGGCTCGCCCCGCCCATCGGTGCAGGCCGCACACCCTGCGACGCCGCCGCAGCGACACAGCCGCCCCCGCTGCGCCCGCACGCGACGCGTCGCGCGACGCCAAGGCCCGCCCCGCCTCCGGCCCGGCATCGGGCGAGACGCGTCTCACCCTGGCCGCCACGCCACGCCTCCTCAGTGACCTCGCCGTCCTCACCGCGAACGGGGTGGACATCGAGGCCGCCGTCGCCGGGGCGGTGTGGACCCTCGCCCGCGCGTACCGAACGGCCTGGGAGACCGGCCTTTACCCGACGACCGCCGACCCGGCCCTCACCGGGCACGAGTACGCCCCCTACCGGCCCCTGACAGGCCGCCTCCGCCCCGCCAGCTGACTCTCCGGCTGGACATGATCGCTACTTAGCGCAACACTGGTGCCAGCAGCACACGTGCGCCCACACACCACCACGACGGCCCCCGCCGACCAGCGGGGGCCGTCGTCGTTCCCGGACCGGAGGGGACCGTGCCCACGCTCTACACCGCCGCCCAGGCCGCCGAGGCCGCCACCGGCTGGCGCCGCCTCCTCTCCGCCGGCGCCGCCGCCGTGACCCCCGCCACCGTCCGCTCCTGGGCTACCCGCGGCCACCTCGCCCCTGCCGGCCTGGACGACCGCGGCCGCCCCCTGTACGACCATGGAGCCGTCGCCCGCGCCGAGGTCGCCACCCGCCGCCGTGCACTGCGCCTCGTCGGCATCCCCGAGCACCGGCCGTAGGTCACAGCCGCATCAATTCCTGCACAGCCTGTGCGCAACCCCGGCAGGCTGGCCCGATGCGCACCACGACCACGCTCATAGCCACCGCCACCCTCGCGCTCGCACTCACCGCGTGCAGCAGCAACCCCGAAGTCACCACGGTTGAAGTCGCACCGTCCACCCTCTCCCCCGAGGCCCAGGCATCCGCCCGCGCCGCCGCCGGCCTCCCGCCCGAGCCCGACGCCAAGACCCGCCAGGCGTACCTCGACGCGCTCAACGCCATCGACCCGCGCATCATCAAGCCCGGCAAGGAGGACCAGGCGGTAAGCCGCGGCATCAACCAGTGCCGCAGCTTCAAGAGCACCAAGGACGAGGACAAGCTCGCGCAGACTGCGTTGGAGCGGTTCACCGTCGACACGCGCCTCCCCGAGATCGCCACTCCCACTACCGGCAAAGCGATCGTCAAGGCAGTCCGTACGCACCTCTGCCCGACTTTCTGACCCGTCCCCAGACCGGCCCGTCCCTGCCTGCCCACCCCGGCGAGGACGGGCCAACTCATACCCGGAGGCCCCCGTGGACCAGCCCCAGGACCTCGCGTCCCCCATCACCAAGCTGGCCGCGGCCGCCATCCAGATCCACGAGCTCTACCAGTCCCTCGTGCGCGCCGGCTTCACCGAGGCCCAGGCCCTCGACCTGACCAAGCACTTCATCACCGGGAACCGGAAGTAGCCCCGATGGCGGTCTCTCCGCTCCTCGGTCTCTGCCTGCGCGCCAGCCTGGTCGGCACCTTCCTGGGCCTCAGCATGTCGGCACTGCTCGATCTCCGGCCCGCCGGCTTCCTCTACCTCATGGGCGCCGTCGTCTTCTGGCCGCGCCACCAACGCCGGAAGGGCCGGCCATGAGCACTGACGCACCCGCCACGCCCAGCCCCCACGCTGAGTGCGCCGCGGCCGGACAGCACCACTACACCTGGGAGCGCGGCATACGCGCCGTCGAGGTCACCAGCGACGACAAACGGTGGGCGCAGTACGTCCACGACGGCACCATGCACGTCCTGTGCTGCTGCGGGCTGGACACCGGATGGACGGACCAGCCCGAGGCCATGCGCCTCGTCGAGGAACACCTCGCCCAGCAGCCGACCTGACGCCAGGAGAGCCCATACTGAGCCGCGCCCCGCTCCATGAGGAGTACGCGACCCACGAGGAGTACGAGCGTGCCTGGTACGCGTGGCGCGCCCAGAAGCGGGACGACGCCCTCACCATGGCCGAGCGAGCCGCGCAGTTCGAGGTCATCGAGGCGCACGTCCGGGCCATCTGTCGCAGATAACTCGCCCAGCACCGACGGCCCACCGGAGGACCCGTGCCAGATCACCCCGCTGCTCCGCTCCTGTCCCATGCCGAATGCGCTGACACCGGCGTGCACCACATCAGCTGGGAACAGGGCACCCGTCCCCTGGACGTGACGACCGACCCGGGCTGGGTGCAGTACACCACCGACGGCACCTGGCGCGTCTGGTGCTGCTGCGGTCTCGACACCGACTGGGCGGACCGAGACACCGTCATGCGCCTCTACCGGGAGCACCTCGCAGTACAGCCGTCGTGACGTCAGGAGGCCCCATGCCGAGCCGCGCCCCGCGCCGCTGTACGACCCCCGGGTGCCCGGAGATGGCCCCTCCCCCCGCGTCCAAGTGCGCCGCGCACGAGAAGCGCCGGCCTCGTCGCTCGGCCTCCGCGCAGGGCTACGGACGCGAGCATGAGCGCCGGTTCCGCGCGGGAGTCCTGGAGCGCGACCGGGTGTGCGTCGTCTGCCGTACGGCCGAGGCCACGCAGGCCGACCACTGGCCGCTGTCCAAGCGCGAGCTGCGAGCCCGCGGCCTCGACGAGCACGACCCCCGGCGCGGCCGCGGCCTGTGCGCCTCGTGCCACTCCCGGGAGACCGCCCGGCACCAGCCCGGCGGCTGGAACGCCGGCCCCAGCTACTGACCGTGAGCACCCGCCCGAGGGGAGGGGGCCTCGGATCGCTGGCCAGGGGACCCGCGGAACGCGGGGGGGAGCCCATCAGCGTCTTGCCAGGTTTCAGGATCCGCCGTACCGGGCCTGCCCTACGTAACGCATCGTGACCGGAGGTGATCATGGGGAGACGTGGACCCGCCCCCAAGCCGACCGGCCTGCGCATCCTGCACGGGGACCGCAAGGACCGGATCAACACCGACGAGCCGCACCCCGACGCCGGCGACATCGAGCCGCCGGACTGGCTGAGCGAGGCCGCCCTCGAGGTGTGGCACACCCTCGCCGGACCGCTCACCCTCAAGGGCGTGCTCACCAGCTGGGACGTCGAGGCGTACGCGAACTGGTGCGACGCCGTCGCCCGCCGGCGGGAGGCCGCCGAGCACGTCGCCGCCGAGGGCGCGGTCGTCGAGCACCCGGTGTTCAACAAGAACGGCGACCAGACCGGCGTGCGCATGGGCAAGAACGCGTGGTTGCTGGCGCTGGACGCAGCCGACGCCCAGGTCCAGCGGTACGGCGCCCGGTTCGGGCTGACGCCGAGCGACCGGGCGCAGCTCAAGATCGGCGGCGAGGACACCCCGGGAGGCGCCGAGCGACTGCTGTCCTGACCGTACGGGGGGTGTGCCATGACCGCCGGGACCACGACCCGCCCGGCCCGCAGCAAGACGAGCACTCGCCCGCGCGGCCGGGCCAAGCCGCCTCAGTTCAACCCGCGCACGTGGTGGCGGCCGCGGTCCCGCAAGGGCCCGGTCTGCGGGTACACCCTCGACGGCACGACGTGCACGAGCTCGGGCACGCACCACTGTGAGCCGCGCGCCGACAGGGTCGTGAAGTTCTTCGCCGAGCTGCTCGTCCACCCCGCCGGCGCGCTCGCGGGCACCCGGTTCGTGCTGGCCCCGTGGCAGGAACACGAGATCATCCGGCCGCTGTTCGGCGAGGTCGTCTGGTCGGAGCAGTGGGGCCGGTACGTCCGCCGCTACTCGCGCGCCACCATCGTCATGGCCCGCAAGAACGGCAAGTCCGCGCTGCTCTCCGGCATCGCGCTGTACATGCTGTGCGGCGACGGCGAAGAGTCCGCCGAGGTCTACGGCGCGGCCGCCATCAAGCGGCAGGCCGGCAAGGTCTTCGAGCCGTGCGTCAAGATGCAGCGTCGCTCACCTGTGCTGGCCAAGCGGCTGACGCACGTGAAGGCCGCGATGCGGCTGGTCGACGAGCAGACCGGCAGCCACTACGAGGTCATCGCCTCCGACGCCGACAACGAGCTCGGCCACAGCCCGCACTGCTTCATCCTCGACGAGGTGCTGTCCCAGCCGGACGACAGTCTCTGGGTGGCGATGCGGACTGGCGCGGGCGCGCGTACGCAGCCGCTCATGCTGGCGATCACCACCGAGACCAGCCAGCAGTACTCGTTCGGCGCGGATTTCATCGACGAGGCCGACCGGGTCATGGAGGACCCGAGCCGGTCCCCGCACCACTTCGTCTACGTGCGCAAGATGCCGCGCACGCCTGACGAGCTGGACCGTCTGCAACGGCTGTTCCCGGGCCGGGCCGATCTGCCGGTGTCCCTCGACCCGTGGGACGAGGCCAACTGGCAGTGGCCCAACCCTGCGCTCGGCTCGTTCCTCGCGATCCAGTCCCTGCGGGACGAGGCGCACGAGGCCAAGGGCGACCGCAAGGGCGAGAACGCGTTCCGCCAGTTCCGCCTCAACCAGCGGGTCTCGGAGGTCAGTCGCTGGATCGCCATGGACCTGTGGGACATGAACGCCCGCGAGCTCGCGCCGAGCCCCGGATGGATCGCCGGCCGCCTCGAGGGGCAGCGGTGCTGGGGCGGCCTCGACCTGTCCTCCAAGCTGGACCTCACCGCCTGGGCGCTGTACTTCCCGAGCGGAGAGATCCTGTGGCGCTTTTGGGCGCCGGAGTCGGTACGGCCGCTGCTCGACGAGCACACCAACGGCGCGTTCGGGGAGTGGGCGGACGACGGCTGGGTGACGCTGACCGAGGGCGACACCATCGACTACGACACGATCTACGACGACATCGAAACGGACCACAACTTCTACAAGATCGTCAACGTCACGTACGACAAGTGGTGCGGCGAGCCGGTCCGCCAGCAGATCGTCAAGCGGACCCGGCTCACCATGATCGAGTCCGACACCACTTTCACCCGCATGACTCCGCCGATGAGCGAGTTCATGCGCGGCCTCAAGGCGCGCGAGTACGCGCACTTCGGCAACCCGGTCGCCCGGTGGATGGCGGACAACCTGGAGTGCAAGAGCCCTCGCGACGACCCCGACCGGATCCGCCCGGTCAAGCCCGACCGCGGCAAGACCGGGAAACGCATCGACGGCATGCCTGCCGCGCTGTTCGCCATCGACGGCGGCCTGCGCGGCATGCCCGCCGCTTCCATCTACGAGTCCCAGGGCATGGCCCTCTGACCCCTCAAGGAGGTGGCCATGGCTGACCTGTGGGACGTCCTCGCATTGCTCGGCATCGTGCTCCTCGGCACCGGCCTCGGCATGCTCGCCCCCTGGCTCGGCGTCGCATCCGCCGGCCTCGCGCTCCTGGCCCTCGGCCTCGGCGGCGCCCTCGCCACCGAACGCCGCGCCCGGGCCACCGAGCAGAAGGGGGGAACCTGATGGGATTCCTGCGCAGCGCCCTGTCCGGCCTGGCCACCCCGGAGAAGTGGGTGGAGGACTGGATGCGCGGCGGCTCGACCAACTCGGCCGGCATCCGCGTCGACCAGGACACCGCCCTCACCTACTCGCCGTTCTTCGCCGGCGTGCGGGTGCTCAGCGAGGACGTCGCCGGCCTGCCTCTGTTCCTCTACGAGCGGCTCCAGCCGCGGGGAAAGCAGCGCGCCACCGAGCACCCGCTGTACACCCTGCTGCACGACCAGCCCAACGCCATGATGAGCGCGGCCTGGCTCAAGGAAGTCCTCATGAGCCACGCCCTGACCTGGGGCGACGGGGTCGCGCACGTCGTCACCCACCCGCGTACTGGGGTGATCGAGGAGATCTGGCCCCTGCGCCCGGACCGCCTCACCATCGGCGTGAAGCGGACCGGCGCCGGACGGTTCGAGCGCCGCTACCGGTACGACGACGACGTCAACGGCATCCACACCGTCCTCCTGCCCGAGCAGGTCCTGCACGTGGCCGGCCTCGGGTTCGACGGCGTGCGCGGGTACCCGGTCGTCGAGCTGGCCGCCAACTCGATCGGCCTCGGCCTGGCCACCGAGCATCACGGCGCCAAGGTGTTCAGCAACGGGGCCGCGCCCGGCGGTGCGCTCTCGCACCCCGGGAACCTCTCCCCCGAGGCGCGGCGCCGGATGGCCGACGACTGGGAGAACATTCACCGCGGCATCGACCGCGCGCACCGCGTCGCCATCCTTGAGGAGGGCGTCACCTTCCAGCAGGTCGGCGTCCCCAACGACTCCGCCCAGTTCCTCGAAACCCGCAAACTCCAGGTCTCCGAGATGGCCCGGTGGCTGCGACTGCCGCCGCACAAGGTCGGCGACCTCGACCGGGCCACCTTCTCCAACATCGAGCAGCAGCAACTTGACTACGTGTCGAGCGCGCTGAACGTGTGGCTGGTCCGCTGGGAGCAGGCGGTGCTCACGCAGCTGCTGCTCCCCGAGGAGCGGAAGAAGTACTACGCCGAGTTCCTCGTCGACAGCCTCTTGCGCGGCGACACCCTCACCCGCTACCAGGCGTACGCCGTCGGCCGGAACTGGGGCTGGCTGTCCGCCAACGACGTCCGCGACCGGGAGAACATGAACCCGGTGCCCGGCGGCGACGAGTACCTCGTCCCGCTCAACATGGTGCCGGCCGCGCGGGCAGTGCCCGGCCTGGAGACCGCGGCCGCCGCCCGGGCCGGACGCTGGGCCCGCCTCCTCGCCGGCCGCACTGCCGCGCGGGAGTCGACGGCCGAGGCATGGGCCCGGAAGCTCAAGGAGTCCGACCAGGAGGTCGCCGACCTCGAGGCCGAGAAGCTCGCCGCCCTGGTCGACGAGCACCTCCGCCCCGCGCGCGGCCGCGGCCGCCGCTCGCTCGCCGCGTTCCTCGCCGCGCTGTCCGTCCTGTACGCCGACGACGGCCCGATCATGGACCGCCTCGTCGGACTGTGGGTGCCGCTCATGACCGCGCTCGCCGGCGAGGTCGCGGAGGCCGCGGCCGAGGAGGTCGCCTACGAGGAACCGGTCGACCTCACCGTGTGGGCCGCCGCCTACGCCCGCTCCCACGCCGCCTACCAGGTGGCCTCGTCGTACGGGCAGATCCGCGGCGTGGTCGACCGGACCGAAGGCACGCCGGAGGACATCGCCGAGGCGGTTGTCGAGCGGTTCACGAAGTGGCAGGAGGAGCGGCCCGCGCAGACCGCCCGGTGGGAGTCCACACAGCTGCCGGCCGCCGCCGCCCGCGAGACGTGGAAATCGGCGGGCGTGCAGCAGGTGCAGTGGGTCGCGCGCGGCTCGGAGACCTGCCCGTACTGCAAGCGCCTCGACGGCACTGTCCAGGAGATCGAGACCCCGTTCATCGCCAAGGGCGACGAGGTCGAGGGCAACGACGGCGAGGCACTCGTCGCCAAGCGCAACACCTTCCACCCGCCCGTTCACCCCGGATGCGACTGCCAGCTCGTACCGGTCATCGACTGAGAAGAGGAGCACGTGAAGCCACAGCGTCACTACGCACGCGCCTACGTCCAGCGTGCGGACGGCGACGAGGCGGGCCAGCCGCTCTCGATCATCGCCGCGACCGAGGGCCGCAAGGGCGACGGCCTCAACCTGACCATGGCCGGCGCCCGCCTGGAGCGGTTCGAGTCCAACCCGGTCGTCGGGTACGGCCACTCCTACTGGGGCCGCGACGGCCTGCCGATCGGGAGGTCCGACAAGACCTGGATCGACGGCGACAAGCTCCGCATGGACCTGACGTTCGACCAGGACGACGAGTTCGCCGTCAAGGTCGAGCGCAAGTACCGGGCCCGGATGATGAACGCTTTCAGCATCGGGTTCGACGTGTGGAACATCGGCGACGACGGCGTCCCCGAGGGGTGGGAGCTGTTCGAGGTCTCCGCCGTCCCGCTGCCGATGGACCCCAACGCGATCGTCGAGTCCGGCCGCAGCGCCCTCGATCTCGCCCGCTCCCTCGACGTCCGCCACACGCCGGACGAGTTCGCCCAGGCCGTCATGTCCCAGCTGGCCGAGCTGGATGCCGCGGGCGTCCGTGCGGGCGCGGTGCTGTCCAAGAAGAACAAGGGCCTCGTCCAGGCCGCGCGGGATGCGCTCCAGGAACTCCTCGACGCCGCCGGCGCCGGGACCGACGATGACGAGCGGGCCGCGCCCGTCGTCGACCACGCCCGGCTGCTCCGCCTCGCCGGCGTCTGACCCCTCGCGCCGCGCAGCCGCGCGGGGCACCCCACCACAGGAAGGACCCCCTGATGGCCACCATCCGGGAGCTGCGCGCCAAGCGCACCAAGCTCGGTGCCGACGCCCGAGCGATCATGACCGCCGCCGAGGAGGCGGGCCGCTCCATGACCCCCGAGGAGGAGGTGAAGTTCGACAAGCTCGTCGACGAGCGCGACGGCGTGGACCGCCACATCGAGCGGGCCGAGAAGCTCGCCGACGACGAGCGGGACGAGGCCGCGCGCGAGGGCCTGGAGCGCGGCCACGGCCGCGATGGCCAGGGCGACGAGGCGATGGGCGCGCTGCGCGCCTACCTCCTCGGCGGCCGGTCCGTCCTCACCGAGCGGCAGGCCCGGGCGCTCGTCTCGGGCAACGACCCCGAGGGCGGGTTCCTCAACGCTCCGCAGCAGTTCGTCCAGGACCTCCTCAAGGGCGTGGACGACATGGTCGCCCTGCGCCGCCTGGCCACCGTTCAGCGGCTCACCCAGGCGGAGTCCCTCGGCGTGCCGACCCTCGACCAGGACCTCAACGACGCCGACTGGACGAGCGAGCTGTCGACCGGCAGCCAGGACGACTCGATGCGGTTCGGCAAGCGTGAGCTGACCCCGAACCCGCTGGCCAAGCGGGTCAAGGTCTCCCGCAAGCTGATGCGCACCAGCGTCATCTCGCCCGAGGTCCTCGTCCGCCAGCGCATGGAGTACAAGTTCGGTGTGACGGCCGAGAAGGCGTACATGACCGGCGACGGCAACAAGAAGCCGCTCGGCCTGTTCACCGCCTCGCCCGACGGGATCCCGACCTCGCGGGACCTGGACATCTCGACGTCTGGCACCGGGCTCGTCAACGTCGCCGCAGGCAACGCCGCGGACGACCTCATTACGGCGAAGTACACCCTCAAGGGCGCGTACCACGCCAACGCCCGCTGGCTGTTCCACCGCATGGTCGTCGCCTCGGTCCGCAAGCTCAAGGACGGCGACGGCAACTACATCTGGCGCGCCGGCCTGGCCACCGACCAGCCCGACCTCATCCTCGACCTGCCGTTCATCATGTCGGAGTTCGCCCCGAGCACCTTCGGGGACGGCGACTACGTCGGCATGCTCGGTGACTTCTCCTACTACTGGATCGCCGAGGCCCTGCAGTTCGAGGTCCAGCGTCTGAACGAGCTCTACGCCGAGCAGAACCAGGTCGGGTTCATCGGCCGGATGGAGGCCGACGGCATGCCCGTCCTCGCCGAGGCGTTCGTCCGCCTCCAGTCCAACGACATCGTCCCGTAAGGAGGCCGCGCACCATGCGTAGCGACATCAAGAACAACCTCGACGTGGTCGCGACCCTGGTCCCGGCGGCGCGGACCGACACCGCTACCGGCACCGGCGTGGACCTGGCGAACTACGACGCCGCCGCCGTCGTCGTCTCCACCGGCGTGGTGGCGAACGGCGCGTTCTCCATCGAGGTCCAGGAGTCGAGCCAGCTCGCCTCCGGCTACACCGCGGTCGCGAACGCGGACCTCGACGGGACCGAGCCCGCCACCCTCACCGCGTCCACCGTGACCACGATCGGCTATCACGGCATCAAGCGGTACATCCGCGTCGTCGCCACCGACGCCGGCACCGGCGACGCGTCGTTCGGCGTGAGCGTCATCCGCGGCCGCGGCCGCGTCCGCCCCTGACCCCAGCACACCCCGCACGGCCGCCCGGGCCCCGCCACACCGGCGGGGCCCGGCCGCGTCCCGCACCAGGAGGACACCCATGCGCGTCGAGATGCTGCGCCTCATGGCAAACCCGAAGTACGGCACCGCGCCCGCGGGCGCGATCGTCGAGATGGACCCGGCCGACGCCGAGCGGCGCATCGCGGCCGGCGACTGCAAGCCCGTCGACGAGCCGAAGAAGAAGCGCCGCCAGGCCCCGGCGGACACCCCGGACCCGGCCACCGGGCAGTCCGGCGACGGCCCCGAGGTGGCCGTCGAGGACATGACCGTCGAGCAGCTCAAGGCGTACGCAGTCGCCGAGGACATCGGCCTCGGCAGCGCCACCCGCAAGGACGAGATCCGGGCCGCGGTCATCACCGCCCTGGAGCAGCGCCGCGACGAGGACGGAGAGTAGCCCCGTGCCGTACGCCACCCCTGATCAGCTGCGGCTGTGGCTGCGGCTCCCCGAGCCGTTCACCGCGGACGAGGCCGCGACGGCCGAGCTGCTCCTGGACCTCGCCCAGGGCGTCATCGACGACGAGACCGGCCAGTCCCTGGAGTCCGCCACCGACACCCTCGTCCTGGACAGCCCCACCCGCAGCGACCCGCACCGGACCGCCACCCGTTCCCACCGCCTGGTCCTGCCCCGCTGGCCGGTCACCGCGGTCGATTCCGTCACCGTCCACACCGAGGACGGCGACGACCAGGCCCTCGCCTACGGGCCGGCCGCCGACTACACCTGGTCCGCCGACGGGATCCTCACCCGCATCGGCGACACCTGGCCCGCGCACGACCGGGCCATCACCGCCGTCGTCACCGCCGGCTTCATCACCCTGCCCTCGGGCGTCACCCGGATCAGCCTGCGCCTCGCGGCCGCAGGCTGGTCCAACCCCGAGGGCCTGTCGGCGGAGACCCTCGGCGACCACTCCCGCAGCTTCTCGGCCGAGGCCCTCGGCATGGAACTGACGGCCGCCGACAAGCGGGCACTCGGCGCGTACCGGGCCCGCACGTGATCGGCCACCACCTGAACCGGACCCTGGAGGTGTGGCGCGCGACGCTCACCCCGGACGGCGCCGGAGGCCAGCGACGGACCATGGTCCGCCAGCCCGCCACGGTCCGCGGCAAGGTCGACCAGCCGTCGGCCACGGACCGGCTGCTCGCCCAGCAGGCCGGCGCCGAGCACACCCACGACGTGTACCTCCTGCCGACGGCCGACGTCGAGCGCGGTGACGAACTGCGCGGCGCCGGACAGCGGCTCACCGTGCGGTTCGTCGTCGAGCCGTCGAGCACCCGCTACCGCAAGGCGGAGTGCACCCTCACCCAGACCAACCCCGGAGGCTGACCATGGCCGCGCTCAACCCCACCCTCGTGCCCGTCGACGGCGGTGTCCCCGACCTCGGCGCCGTCGCCGTCGCGGCGACCGCGCTCGGCGACACCGCCCCCTGCGGGCCCGGCCGGTTCCTCGCCGTCATCAACGCCGACGCGTCCCCGCACACGGTCACCGTCGTCACACCCGGCACGGTCGACGGCCTCGCCATCGAGGACCTGGCCGTCACCGTCGCCGCCAGCAAGACCGCGATCATCCCCCTGCCGCGCCGCCCGTTCGCCGGCGGGACCGGTCGGGCCGCCATCACGTACGACGCCGTCACCGCGGTCAAGGTCGCCGTCCTCGAGATCGGAGGCCAGTGATGGCCGACCAGCCCGAGCAGCCCGACCCGGCCGGGTCCCGGGACACCCGCCAGCGCGCCGAGCGGTTCCTCGACCCCTCTCGGGGGAACACCGACGCCGAGAAGGCGACCGCGTGGGCGCTGCTGGCCTGCGCCGACGAGCTGGGGAAGATCCGCCGCCTCCTCGAGCGCAGGCGGTAGGCGTGCCACCCCGCCGCCGGCGCGGCGGCCGCAACCCGGTGACCGTCCGGATCACCGGCATCGAGCGGCTGCGCGAGCGCCTCGCATCCCTGGACGCCGAGGTCGTCAAGGGGTTGAAGGAAGGCGTCACGGCATCCGCCGAGGCAGTCCGCGACGAGACCGCCCGCACCGTCCGGCGCGATTCCGGGAACCTGTCCGAGACCGTCGACGTCCGCTACGAGGAGGACGGCCTCATCGCCCGGGTCGGATGGTTCGAGGACCCCGAGTTCTACGCGCACTTCGCCGAGAACGGCACCCGGTCCTTCCCCGCGCAGCCGTCGCTCCGCCCGGCCCTGGAGGCCGAGCGCGGCCGCTACCGGGCCCGCCTCACCGAGGCCGTCCGAAGGGCCCTGCGATGACCGCCCCGCTCGCCATGCTCGCCGTGCAGGGCGCCGTGTACGCCGTCCTCGCGGCGGACGACGAGCTCACCGTCGGCCTCGGCGCCGGCGTGTACGACAACGTGCCCGAGCAAGTGTCCTTCCCGTACGTCGTCCTGGGCGAGGCCACCGAGGTCCCGGCCAACTCGCAGGACCGGTACGCCCGGGACACCGTGATCACGCTGCACGTGTGGACGAAAAACCTCGGCCACACCGAGGGCCTGACGATCGGGCAGCGCGTGAACGCGCTCCTGGACCACCAGCCGCTCACCATCCCCGGCCTCGCTCACATCGCCAGCCTGTTCGAGTTCGGGCAGACGCTCACCGACCCCGAGCCGCCGGGCGACATCCGCCACCTGGTGCTGCGCTACCGGGTCCGTACCGAGCAGTCCCCCGCCTGACCCACCCCAACCCCACCCTGTGCCGCCCCGCGGCCCGGGGCCCTACGCATGCCCGGAGGTACCCAGCATGGCCGGAGAGAACGCGTTCGGCGTCCAGTTCGCCCGCGGCGACGGAGCCGGTCCCGAGGTGTTCACCGCCCTCGCGGCGGTCAACAACGTCGGCGGCCCCTCGCTCACGAGGGAGACGATCGACACCACCGCCCACGACTCCCCCAACGGATGGCGGGAGTTCATCGGCGGCCTCAAGGACGGCGGCGAGGTCACCATCGACATCAACTACATGCCGGTCGCCCACGACGCCCTGATCGCCGACTTCAACGACAAGGACCCGCGGAACTACCGGCTCATCTTCCCCGACGCCGACCAGACCACGTGGGGATTCCCCGCGATCATGACCGGCTTCCAGCCGGCGGCCCCGACCGACGACAAGCTGTCCGCCTCGCTGACCTTCAAGGTCGCCGGCGAACCCACCTTCTCCTGAGAGGACTTCCCCCATGGCACTGCTCACCCGCGCCCAGATCGACGAGGCCGACGACACCGCGTTCGAGGACGTGCCCGTCTCCGAGTGGGGCGGCGAGGTCCGGCTCGTCGGCATGTCCGGCACCGACCGCAACGCCTACCAGACCTCGCTCCTGCGCTTCGGACCCGACGGCAAGCCGATCGGCGTCAACATGGACAACCGCGACGCGCGTCTCCTCGCCCGCTGCCTCGTCGATGAGGACGGCCAGCCCCTCTACACCCTCAAGGACGTGGCCGCCCTCGGCGCGAAGAACGGCGCCGTCATCGAGCGCCTGGCCGTCGTCGCCCGGCGGCTGTCCGGCCTCGGCGAGCGGGCCGTCGAGGAAGCCGAGGGAAACTCCGGGCCCGCCCAGAGCGGGTCTTCTACTTCCGCCTAGCGCTCGCCCTGGGCATGCCGGTCGGCGAGCTGCTCGCGCGCATCAGCTCGGCCGAGCTGACCGAGTGGGCCGCCTACGAGCGGATCGCCGGCCCGATCGGCCCCGACCGGCTGGACGCCCTCACCGCGCTCCAGACCGCCGTCATCGCCAACGGATCCCGCGGCAAGAACCAGCGCCCCTTCACCCCGAGCGACTTCATGCCGCAGTGGGGCGGCAAGCCGCGGCAGACGTGGCAGCAGATGCTGGCCGCGGTCAAGACGATGCACGTCCGCCTCGGCGGCAAGCCACGCAAGGAAGGGGGCGGCCGTGACGGTTCTTGACCAGCTGCTCGTCGAGATCGGTATGAGCGCCGAGGACCTGTCCGGCGGCGCGCAGGATGCGGCCCGGGACGTCGACCTGGCGCTCGCGACCGTGGGGGACGCCGCCGACTCGATGGGTCGCGAGGTCGTCCAGGCCGCCGACCGTGCGGCCGACGCCCTCGCCGACGTCGGGGCCTCCGCCGACGAGGCCGCCCAGGCCGCCGACCAGGCCGCGGCCGGCGTCGGCGAGTCGTTCAACGGCATCGCCGGAGCCGCCGCCGGCGCCGCCGTCGGCGGAGCGTTCGGCGCCGCCCTGTCCAACGCGATAGACACCAAGGCAGGTATCACCAAGGTCTCCAACCAGCTGGGGCTCACTGCCGAGGAGTCGGCCCGTGCGGGCACGGTCGCCGGCGAGGTGTACTCCGCAGGCTTCTCCGACTCGATGGGCGGTGTCACCGATGCACTGGGAGTCGTAGCCCAGGCGATGGGCGGCATGGGCAAGGTCGGCGACGAGGAACTCGCCGACCTGACCAAGAAGGCCATCATGCTCGGCGACACGTTCGAGCTGGACGTCGGCGAGTCGGCGACGGCTGCCGGACGGCTTATCGACCTCGGCCTCGCCAAGGACGGAACGCACGCATTTGACCTCCTGACCCGTGCCGCGCAGACGTTGCCCCGGTCGATGGTCGACGACATCACCGCTGGCGTCGTCGAATACGGCAAACAGTTCGAGCGCCTCGGCCTGTCTGGGGAAACCGCATTCGGCCTCATGGGCCAATACGCTGCCGCCGGTGGAAAAGATATCGACCAGGCGGCCGATATTATCCACGAATTCGCTCGAATCACCTCTGAGGAAACCGACCGGGCGGCCGAGGGATTCAAGGGCCTCGGGCTCGACAGCAAGTCGATGCTCAAAGCGATCGGCGAGGGCGGGCCCGCCGCCGAGCAGGCCCTCAGCGCCACCCTCACCGCGCTCCGCGGCATCAAGGACCCCGCGAAGCAGTCCCAGCTGGCCGTGCAGCTTTTCGGCGACATGGCCGGCGAGGCGGGCGACGCACTGTGGGCGATGGACCCCGCCACGGCGGCCGCCGTCACCGGCATGGACGAGGCCGCCGGCGCCGCGGGCCGCGCCACGGAGGCGATGGAGGAGAGCCAGACCATCGAGGCGGTCTGGCGGGACCTGTCCGCCACCCTCGGCGAACTCCTCCTCCCCGTCCTGTCCGCCTTCTCCGACTGGGCCGCAGCCAACCCGGACCTGCTACGCGGCCTGATCGCCGGACTCCTGGCGCTCGCCGTCGTCGTCGGCATCATGACCGTCGCCCAATGGGCCTGGAACACAGCCCTTTTCGCCTGGCCCGGGACATGGATCATCGCGGGCATCCTGGCCGTCATCGCGATCGTCGTCCTGGTCATCGTCTACTGGGACGAGATCAAAAAAGCCACGCTCGAGACCTGGGACGCGATCGTCGAGGCCCTCGGCATCGCGTGGGACTGGATCAAGGACACCTCGTCCAAGACCTGGACGGCCGTCGTCGAGGGCGTGACCGCCGCGTGGGACTGGGTCACGCGAGTCACCAGCGAGACATGGGCCGCGATCACCAAGGGCCTGTCCGACGCCTGGAACTGGACGAAACGCACCGCCGGCGAGGTGTGGGCTGCCGTTGCCAAGGTTTTCTCGGACGGCTGGACCTGGATGGTCAAGAACGTGTTTTCCCCGATCGGGAATTTCTTCACGGTGACGATTCCCGGCTGGGTGAGTTCCGGCGTCGAGACAGTAAAGAGCCTGTGGAACGGGCTGGTCGATTTCTTTGCCAGCATCCCGGACCGGTTCGCGAGCATCGGAAAGAGTATGTGGAGCTTCATTGTGGACGGACTCAAGGCAGCACTGAACGGAGTCATCTACCTGCTCAACAGCGGAGTCCAGTTCATCAACAACGCGCTAATCGGAACAGCGAACAGAGTTCCCGGGGTCGACATTCCCTATATTCCCTACATTCCGTATCTCGCCGAGGGCGGTGTCACCACCGGCCCGACGCTGGCGGTGATCGGCGAGGGCCGCGAGCAGGAGGCAGTCCTGCCGCTGTCCGTCCTCGACGGCATGCTCCAGTCCTCCGCCGCCCCCGTCGTCCAGGTCGGCGCCAGCGGCCCTCAGGAGGTCCGCGTCGTCCTCGACGTCACCGGCGGCACCGACGCGTTCGTCCGCTTCTTCAAGGACACGGTGCAGATCAAGGCAGCCGGGTCCGTGATCCGTCTCGGAGAGGGGTGAGCACATGGCACTCCCGCCGCCGCGCACCGCAGAGATCTACTACGACGACGCGTGGCACCCCGTCAGCGTCCGCGAGGCCGACGCCGTATCCATCACGCGCGGCCTCTCCGGGGCAGGGACCCGCGCGGAGCCGACCGCCGCCACCATGACCCTCGCCAACCGCAACGGCGAGCTGTCCGTGTACGACCCGACCTCGCCGGTGTACGGGAAGGTCGGCCGCAACACGGAGCTCAAGTTCGCCGTGCACGCGGGCGGGCCGCGGGCGGTCCTCCCGGGCAACACCACAGCCGCGCTCAAGACCCCCGACCATCCGAGTCTCGGCGTCACCGGCGACCTGGACCTGAGGGTCGAGCTCGCGTCGGACGACTACAGCCTCTCCCAGGAACTGGGCGAGCGCTGGATCGCCACCGGCAACCAGCGCTCGTGGTCACTCAGCATGCCCAACGACCGCCAGCTGCTCTTCCAGTGGTCGCCCGACGGCACGTCCACCATCTTCGCCTCGACAGTCGCCAGGATTCCCGCCTACGACGGGCAGCGGATCGCCGTACGGGTCGCTCTCGACGTCGACAACGGCCAGGGGGGATGGTCCTGCCGCTTCCTCTGGGCACGCTCCATGACCTCCACGGTGTGGCACCTCCTCGAGGAGGCCACCGGCAGCGGTGTCACCAGCGTCTACGACGGCAGCGCCGGCATCACCCTGGGCACCGTCGAGTGGTTCGTCGGCAACGGCATCAAGGGCCGCCTGTACGGCATGCAGCTGCGCAACGGCATCGACGGACCTGCCGTCGTCGACCTCGACATCGAGCGCGACGCCGAGCTGACCGACACCTCTTTCGCGGACGCCACGGGCCGCGTGTGGTCCCTCGCCGGAGCCACCGCCCTGTCCAACGAGCACGTCAGACTGGACGGGGAGGTCCCCGCATGGCCGCCGGAGCGCCACATCTCCGGCAACGACTCGGTCGTAAAAGTCGCGCCGGCGGGGATCCTGCGCCGCTGCGGCACAGGAAAGAAGCCCCTCCAGAGCGCGTTGCGACGTGCGATCCTCGCGGCCGGGCCGGCCGAGTGCTGGCCGCTGACCGACGGCCCCGAGGCCGCCGCCGGGGTCCCGCTCATCGGCAGAAACCCGCTCCTGGACCAGGGGGGCGCGAACTCAAAGCTCTCGTGGGGCAAGGGTGAGCTCGCCAGCTGGATCGAACCGGTGCTCCTGGCCGAGACCGGCGGGTCATCGCGGCTGGAGGCGCGGTGCCCCGCCTCGGCTGCTGCAGCGAACGGCTGGGCCGTCGACTGGGTCCGCACAGGCGGCGGCACCGCGCCGGGCCCTGAGCTCTTCCACTTCGTCGACAGCGGCCCGGAGGGCGACCAGTGGGTGTGGACGGTCGAGACCGACCCCCCGAACGCCCGGCTCCGCGTCTCCGTCAGCAACGCCGACACGGGCGCCGGCCCGTCCATCACCAACGTCCCCGCCGCGGACGTCTTCGACGGGCGCCCGCACCACCTGCGCCTGCGCGTCTTCAACATCGGCGGAGGGGCCTCCTGGTACCTCGACATCGACGGAGTCGCCCGCAGCTCCGGAACCTGGACCGAGGCGACGACGGCGCTGTCCTACATCGCGTGCATCTTCGTCCTGAACCTCCTCAACGGGGCACCGCCGGTGTCGGTCGGCTACCTGACCTACTGGGCAGGCTCCCCGCCCTCCTCCGAGGACCTGACCCAGGCGATGCTCGGGCACTCCGCCGAGGCGGCCGGCGAACGCATCCTCCGCGTCGCCACCGAGCAAGGCGTACCGGCTTCCTGCGACGGCGACCCGGCGGCCTCCGAGGCGCTCGGGGCACAGGAGATGGACGGCTTCCTCAGCATCCTGGAGACCGCGAGCCGCGCCGACCTCGGCCTGCTCCTCGACCGCCGGGACGAGCGGGCCCTGCTCTACCGGACCCGGGCGACCCTCTACTCGCAGGCGCCGGCCGTCACCCTCGACTACGGCGCGGGGACGATCAGCGGCCTGCGCCCGCAAGATGCTGACCGGCTCGTCCGCAACGAGGTCACCGCGGCCCGGGCCGGAGGCAGCGAGTACACAGCCATCCGGGCCGACGGACCGATGTCCATCCAGGACCCACCGGACGGGGTCGGACGGTACGACGAGGGCGTGACCCTCTCCCTCGCAGCCGACGCCCAGACCGTGGGACAGGCGTGGTGGCGGCTGCACCTCGGCACCGTCGACGGCCTGCGGTATCCACGGGTGACGGTCGACCTCGCCAACCCCCGCATCGGGCCGCTCCTGTCCCGCGTCCTCGCGGCCGACGTCGGCGACCTCCTGCGGCTGGCGAACCTGCCGCCGGAGTACGGGCCCGACCCGGTAGATCTTCTGATCCGCGGCTACACCGAGGAGATCGGCCCCCAGCGCTGGACGATCACGTTCACCTGCGACCCGGGCGACCCCTGGACCGTCGGCGTCCTCGGCGACCAGGTCCTCGGCCGCGCGGACACCGCCGGCTGCATCCTCGGGTCCGCCATCGACGCGGACGACACCACCCTGACCCTGGTCACCACCAAGGGGCCGCCCTGGATCACCACCGCCCTGCGCCCGACGATGTTCCCGTTCGATCTGAGGCTCGGCGGCGAGAAGGTCCGCGTCACCAGCCTCGCGGCCGGCGTCGCCGACGCCTTCGCGCGCACGGTGGCCAGCGGCTGGGGCACGGCGGACAGCGGCGGAACGTGGGCGCAGGTCGGCGGCTCGGCGGCCGACTACGCGGTGTCCAGCGGCTCCGCATCCCACACGCTCACCAGCGTGAACGTGTCCCGCCAGAGCACGCTCACCAGCCCGTACCCGGACATCGACCTCTCGGCCACGGTGTCCGTGTCCGCGGCCGCGACCGGCGCCAGCATTTTCGGCGGTCTCATCTTCCGCGCTTCCGGACCGAACGATCTCTACTTCGCGCGCGCGGAGTTCACGACGAGCGGCGCCCTCGTGCTCGCCCTGCGCGAGCGGGCCGCCGCCGTCGAGAGCACCCTCGCGACCGTGACCCTGCCGTACACCTACACCGCCGGCGCCGTCTTCCGCCTTCGGGTCCAGGCGACCGGAACGACGCTGCGGGCCCGCCTGTGGCCCGTCGCCGACATCGAGCCCGGCATCTGGCACGTCACCGCGACGGACGCCACGCTCACCGCCGCCGGGTCGGTCGGCTGCCGCTCCATCCTCGCCACCGGCAACACCAACGTCAGCCCCGTCGTGCGGTACGACGACGTCGCCATGTGGACCCCGCAGCGCGCCACGGTCATCCGGTCCGTCAACGGCGTCGTCAAGCCACACCCGGCCGGCACCGACGTGCGGCTCTTCCGCCCCATGATCGCCGCCCTCTGAGAGGAGGCCCCCCATGGTCTGGATCCCCTTCCTGGCCGGCGAGGTCGTCGATGCGCACGCCCTCAACACCCGCATCATCGAAGTGATCATGGACTGGACGCCGCTCGCCAGTCTCGGCACCTTCTCCTCCGGGTTCACCCCCAACCCGGCCATGGCGCCCGCCATGCAGATCACCCGCGAAATGGGCGTCCTGCACTGGAAGTGGCAGGGCCGCATCAACAACGCGAACCCCACCAACGTCGTCAACACCACGCAGACGATGTTCACGTACGCGTCGTCCGACCACCGGCCCGCCGTCGAGCGCGGCGCCGAAGTGTACGCCGCCAACTCGAGCCACTACCCGGTCCGTCTGGGGCTCATGACATCTGGAGCCCTCACCGCGTCCGTGCCTGCGGCATCGGGCGGCGCGTCCACCATCTGGCTCGACACATTCTGGCTCCCGAACCCCAGGTAGCCCCGCCCCGACCCTCGCCCCGCGCCGCCCGGCCCGGGGCTTCTTCATGCCTGAGGAGGCACCCATGCCCCGCCACCCCGCCGTCGCCGCGCTGCTGCGGCACTTCACCTTCCACCACCTTCCCCCTCGGCTGGCAGACGTCAGTCGTCCGTACGCCGACCTCGCGCACGGCCTGGCCGACCGACCCGGCCTCGACGGCCCCGAGCTGACCGTTGCGCTGCGCAAGCTCCTGGAGAGCAAGGACGCCGCCGTACGCGCCGCGCTGCCGACGGACGGAGGCGACGCCTGATGGCCACCCCCTTGTCCGCGGACCGGCTGCTCGCCGCGCTCCGCGCCGAAGGTGTCACCGTCGTCGAGCACCCCGGCTGGCGCACCCACAACCGCAACCAGGCCGGCGACTGGGGCCCGGTCGCCGGAGTGATGATCCACCACACCGTGTCGAGCGGCACCGCCCGGTCGGTGGAGATCTGCCACGACGGCTACAAGGGCCTGCCCGGCCCGCTGTGCCACGGCGTGATCGCCAAGGACGGCACCGTCCATCTCCTCTCCGCCGGCCGCGCGAACCACGCCGGCGGCGGCGACCCGGGCGTCCTCCAGGCCGTCATCACCGAGACCTACGCCGACCGGCCGCCCGCCCCGCGCGCCCACCAGGGCAGCCCCGGCGCCGTCGACGGCAACTCGCGCTTCTACGGGTTCGAGTGCATCAACCTCGGCGACGGCACGGACCCCTGGCCGGCCGAGCAGCTGCTCGCCATCGAGCGGGTCTCCGCGGCCCTGTGCCGCGCGCACGGCTGGGGCGCCCGGTCCGTGATCGGCCACCTGGAGTGGTCCGACTGGAAGTCCGACCCCAAGGGGTTCGGCATGCCCGCCATGCGCGTGCGCGTACAGCGGCGCCTCGGCACGGACCCGGCGCGGCCGGCCGTGCCCAAGCCCACGCCGCCGAAGGCTCCGCAGTACGAGCCGTTCCCCGGCACCTCGTTCTTCCGGAAGAACCTCAACTCGCCCATCGTGACCGCCATGGGCCGGCGCCTCGTCGCCGAGGGATGCGGCCGGTACCGGTCCGGCCCGGGCCCGCGCTGGACCGAGGCAGACCGCAAGTCCTACGCCGCGTGGCAGAAGAAGCTCGGGTTCCGCGGCAACGACGCCGACGGATGGCCCGGCGCCGCCTCCTGGAACGCCCTCAAGGTCCCCCGCACGAAG
This sequence comes from Streptomyces sp. NPDC058052, assembly GCF_042885515.1. Lineage (NCBI taxonomy): Bacteria > Bacillati > Actinomycetota > Actinomycetes > Kitasatosporales > Streptomycetaceae > Streptomyces > Streptomyces sp. NPDC058052. Next base: position 296,371 of record NZ_JBHVRX010000004.1, read on the forward strand.
TGAAAGGCGCACGCCCATGAACGTCCTTGCCAGCATCCTCCGCACCGTCGTCCCGCTGCTCGCCGGGTGGATCCTCACCGTCACCGGCGCCGTCGGCGTCGAGGTCGACTCCGCCGCGGTCGCGGGCGGCGTCACCGCCGCGCTGACCTTGGCCTACTACATCGTGTTCCGCGTCCTGGAGGTCCTCGCTGGGCACATCGGTTGGGAACCGCTCCGCCTCGTGGCCGGACTCGTCCTCGGCTGGGCCCGCCCCCCGGCCTACGAGAAGCCGGGCAAGCCCTTGAAGATGTCCGTCAACCCCGGCGACCCGGCCGAGTTCGTCGAGTTCTTCAAGAAGGTCACCGGCGACCGGCGCGACCGTGGCGGCCGCGGATGACCGGTATCCCGGCGCTCGACGCCGTCGCCCTGTGGGCCGGCATCATCGCCGCCGTCGGCGGCGCGCTCGCGGTGCTCTACCGCTGGGTCCGCAGCGCCCGCCGCAGCATTAAGCGCGTGGGCCAGGTCCTCGCTGACTGGACCGGCGAGCCGGGCCGCCCCGGGGTCCCGGCCCGGCCCGGGGTCATGGAGCGACTCGGCGGGATCGACGACCGCCTGGGCGCACTTGACGACCGCCTCGGCAAGGTCGAACACGAGCTCCACCCGAACTCTGGCAGTTCCCTCCGCGACGCGGTCGACAGGGTCGACGCCCGAACCGCGCACCTCGACAAGAGCCCGTAGCCCCCGCCCCCTCCTTCGGGAGGGGGCGCATTCGTGCGTTCTGGATCACATGACAATGGCCTTGCCCTCTACGCTGGCAGGTGTCGAGTCTGACCAGAGAAGGGGCAAGGCCGTGTCATCTGATGCTACCCCGGACCCGTACGCCGACCCGGTGCGTTTCGGGCAGAGAATGCAGATCCTCCGCGAGCGCCGCGGCATGTCCCGCACCGTCCTAGGTGGTCTCGTCGGCATGTCGGCCGAGTGGGTCAAGCAGGTGGAGAACGGCCGTATCCAGGCCCCTGGCCTTGACATGGTTCTCCGGATCGCCGAGGCACTCCGCGTCCGGGACCTCTCCGATCTCACAGGACGCCGCGACATGCCCGCTCCGCTTTTCCAAGGTCCCGGCCATCCGCGTCTTGCCGCTGTGCGAGCCGCAGTTGACGCGTTGCAGATTGGCGCGCCGGTCGATGCGCCACCGCGCCCTGAGCACCTCGCTGCGCGGCTCGCTGTCGCGTGGCGGTCACGGCACGATGCCCCGAACCACCGAGAGATCATCGGCGGCCTCCTCCCCGCCCTGATCCGGGACGCCCACCTCGCTGTCCAGTACGCCGAAACGCCTACGGACTGGCGCGCCGCTCAATCGGTCCTGAGCCAGGTCTACTCGCTGTCACAGTTCTTCCTCGCCTACCAACCGGATCCCTCGCTCCTGTGGAGGGTCGCCGAGCGCAGCATGGTCGCCGCCGCGCAGTCCGCTGACCCTCACGCCATCGGTGTCTCCGCATGGCTCATGGCGCAGGCACATCGCGACTCCGGGCCCGGGCACTATGACGCCGCCGACTCCGTCACGATGCAGGCCATCGAGCACCTCGCGCCGCTGCTGCCCGACGCCGACGCGGACGTCCTCGCCGTCGCCGGAGCGCTCCAGTTCGAGGCCGGCTACACCGCCGCCCGGCGAGGCCAGAAGGGGAGCGCCTGGAGGCACTGGAGCCAGGCTCGGAAGATGGCCCGCCAGCTGCCCCAGAACTACTTCCATCCGGTGACGAGTTTCTCGCAGGCCATCATGGGCGCCCACGCGGTAACGGTCGCGGTCGAACTCCACGCGGGTCCTGAGTCGGTGCGGCAGGCCGCCCGGGCTGACGCCTCGATCATCCCCTCCCGGCCCCGACGCGCCCGCCACCGGATTGAAGAGGCTCGCGGCTACCAGCTCGACGGGCAGCCGGACGTTGCCATCGCCACGTTGGAGAAGGCGCACCAGGCCGCCCCAGAGACGATCCGTTACAACGGCTACGCCAAGTCGCTCATCCTGGAGGAGTGCCAAGCCCGCGCCGCCAGCCGCCGGCGGCGCGCCTCCGAACTCGCTGTGAAGGTCGGTCTCCTCGCCGCCTGACGAGGGGGGTGGATTCCTACCCTCTCCTCCTGCCCCGCGCCCCTACCGTCGTCTGTGCCGCAGGTCACACCGACGGTAGGGAGTGAGATGTCCGAGCAGATCCAGCACGCCAGACCACGCGAGGCTACGCAGGCCATCCCCATCGGGAGTCTCCTCCTGGAGGACGGCCCCTCGGTGGACAGGCGCGCCGAGCACCTCGCCGAGGGGACTATCAAGCGGGTCCTCGCGATGCGGGACCACCCGGGTGAGGCCGAACTGGCCCGCCTCACGGACGATCTGCTCTCGTACTGCACCGTCCTGGCCAACGGCCTCCACGCCGTCCCCGACGGGAACCTGTGCACGCGAGGACAGGCCGCCCTGGTCGTGTGGGACAAGCTGCGTACGGACGGCCCGGCCGAGGGGCGCCTGGGCGCGTGGTCCTACCCCCGGCACCTCGCACACTGCGCCCGAGACATGATGACCGCGGTTCGTGAGCACCGGCAGTCTGCCGCTGCCGCCGCGTTCATCGGCCGGGCCGGCCTGCCGCCCGTACCCACGGGCACCCCATGACGACGCGCTGGGGCGAGGCCCTGTACTTCCTCACCGTCCTCGCGATCCTCGGCGCCCTCGTCTACGGCATCACCCACTGACTCCCGTCCCCCGGGCGGGGGGCGGGCCCAACGCACCATCGGAATCCACCATCAGGAGGAACCCCATGGCCGCTTGCTCGACTGGCCGTCCGTCCAACCCGACGCCTTGTTCCACCGGTCCCCACGCCGACCGCGCGCCGGACGCCCGCGCGCTGCTGGGCGGCGACGCGTACGCCGGCGTCGTGCTCACGGTCATCGACAACAACCCCAGCTGGCCCCTCGCCTACGCGGAGCGGATCGTCACCGAGGCGTTGAAGTTCGTGCACGCCGCCAGCCTGTTCCCGACCGTGCCGATCTCCCCGACCGAGGAGGTCGACGAGGGCTGGCACGCCCTCATCCTCCACACCCGCGTGTACTCGGCCCTGTGCGGCGGCCTCGGTCGGTTCGTGCACCACTACCCCGAGCGTCCCGAGGCGGCCCGCCAGGACCCGGACGTCCTCACCCGCACCATGGCCCTGATCGAGCAGGCCGGTTACACCCCCGACGCCGAGCTGTGGGCCGGGCGCAAGCGTGAACTCGCCGGCGTGGCCCGCCACACCCCGATGCCCGGCGGCTGCGGCCCGATCAACCCCGGCAACTGCGCAACCCACGGAGGTGGCGGGGACGACTAGGCTCGACGCCCCATCACGGACGGAGGCCGCCATGGACGCACACGACGTCGCCGCGCTGCACGAGGCGATGCGCCGGTACGGAATCCCCGGGACCCTGGTACCCCAGGACCCGGGGAACCCCGAGGGCCGGTGGCGTGTGGTCGCCGACAGCGACGGGCGTCGGGACGTCACCGACGAGGTGATCGCCGCCGTGGCCGCCGCCAAGCGCCGACAGCCCGGGCGTGGATTCGTCATCCCTGCATGAACCGCGCCGCACGTCGACGGCCCCGACCGGACCTGGTCGGGGCCGTCGCATCGTGCTTGCTACCCAAGGAGGTCGGCGGCAGGCACTCCGATCGCATCCGCCAGCAGGAAGAGGGTGTCCACCGTCGGGGATGCGCGGCCGGCCTCGATCTCCTGAACCGTCGCGCGGGCCAGGCCGGTCCGCTCGCACACCGCCTGTTGCGTGAGGTTTGCGTGCATCCGCGCGTCCCGCACCCTGACGCCGAAAGCCGCCCGTCGGGTGAGGACCCAATCGGGCGGCTGAACTGATTTCGGGCGGACCACAGGTTCACCCTGGCGACCTCTTGATCATTTGTATGCACGGCTAGCCAGGCTTTTTTGGATCATGAAAGGCGTGCGACATGACTGCAGCCCAGCTGGCCCATGGGGGGTCAGGGGATACCGCGGTCGGCCGACGTCGCCCACCAGTAGAGGAGGGCGTAGGTGGAGGCGAGGCCAAGCGCCGTCCGGAGGCTGGTGAGCTCGCGGCGCACCTCCCGCTCGCTCACGTCCAGCTGCGCGGCGACGACGGCTTGCGTGCGGCCCTCGGCAAGGCCCCGCAGAATGGCGCGCTGCTGGCCCGTCGTCACGGCCTGGGATGCGACGGCGAGCGCGGTCTGCCAGGGCGTGGCGCGGGCCCAGTGAAGTTCGTACACCGCTCGGGCGAACGTGACGCCGGCGATGTCCGTGACGCACCAGCCGGAATCCGGATCCCCGGGGCCGACGAGGTTGTCGACGAACAGGTGGCGCCCGCACAGGACCATGCGCGGGGGCAGGTCCTGCGCTACCCGCACCTCGGCGCCGCCCTCAAGGAGCGCATCGCAGTACTCCCGCGTGGGGGCGTGCTCCAGGGCGGCAGCGGCGTACAGGGTACGGACAGGTACGCCCCGTTCCAGGAGACGCCGAGCCCGCGCGATGCCGTCCCGGTACACCGCCGGGTCTCGATCCTCAGGGCGCCCAGGTTGCACCGTGAGCAGTTCGTCCGTGGCTTCGGCGAGCACCTTGCCGATCTCGGCGTTCATGCCGTCTCGACTTCGGAGCAGCTCACTCGCCGGTCCGCCGTAGAGGCGGGTGGGCGCGTAGTGGTCAGAGAGGGCGGTCAAGGTGGGCAACTGTTCGACCTGGCGGAGCGCGCGTTCGAGGGTGACCCGATGCGCGGCGAAGAGGGCGTGCGCCGCCAGCTGAGGGTCGGCGACATGCAGCTCGTCCCCGACGCGGTGAGCCAGGCCGAGGCGTGCGAGCCGTCGTCCCTGCTGCGGGTCAACGGGTGCCCCCTCGGCGGCCGCGCGGTATGCCGCCACATCGTCGTCAGTCAAGATCGTTTCACTGTCCGGGAATTCCATACCCACACCCTGGTTTCCGTCCGGAATCGGACCTGCCTAAATTCCCCTACCTATGCCACTGGCATACCACCTGATGCGCATGTCAGCCTAGGGGTCACATCAAGGACACGCACACGTGTTCGAATCATCGTGCTAGCACATAGGAGGCACCATGCGACAGCGGGTGATCGTAAGCGTGGCGGGCGTGCTGTTTTCCGCTCTGAGCATCGCCCTCGCCGGCCAGGCCGCGGCCGACCCCGGCTGGGGCCGTCCGGCGCCCGAGCCGACCCCGACCGCGACGTCCACCGTCGAGCCGACACCGCCGGCGACGCCGCTCGCCGACCCCGGCTGGGGCTGACGTACCGGTCGCTCGCTCGTCAGCCCCACATGACGAGCGAGCCCTGCAAGACCCGGGCGCAAGCGCACGGGGGGGATCCGCGATCCGGCCAACCGCCGGGGTAGGTGGGAAGAACTGTTGTCGGACATCGTCCGTGTGGCGCTGCTCGGGGGGATCGCCCTGGCCGTCGCCGCCCTGTGCTTCATGTACCAGTCCCTCCGGGGACAGATCGACGCCCTGCGCGCTGAAGTGGCTTGCCTGCGCATCGAGCGCGTGATGGGGAAGACCCTGGCCCCCCAGGAACCGCCGGCAGCGCCGCAGCGCCTCGCGGTCGGGTTGCTGACTGGAACCGCCATCGGCGCGGCAGCCGCCTCCGGTGCCGCCTGGCTGCTGCTCGGATAGCCCTCACCCCTCGATGCCCCGGCGGCCGAGCTCACACCTCGGCCGCCGGGGCATCGTCGCGTTTCCCGGCCTAGGCCGACGCGACGGCCCGGAGCGTCGCACGGCCTCCCGCAAGCGCCGTCTCGATGGTCGCCATGGCCGCGTCATCCGCCTCCGGCAGGAGATGCCCGTACAGGTCCGAGGTCGTCTTGATCGACTCGTGGCCGAGGCGTCGCTGCACGTACGTCAGGGAGTGCCCCGCGCTGATGAGCGCGGCCGCGTGGGAATGCCGGAGGTCGTGCGGGGTCGGGTGCTTGTAGACCGGCAGGGCCCCATCCTTCTTCGCCCGCCTCACCGCCCGCGCCCACCGGTCGGCGAAGGTGGATGCATGCAGCCGCTGCCCCTGGTCCCCGGTGAAGTAGAGGTCATCGTCGGCCAGGTCCTCGTCGCGCCTCAGTTCCTCGAGGGCCTCGACGACGGAGGCACTGATCCGGATGGTGCGCCGGCCGCGCCGGGACTTGGGCATACCCAGGTAGTAACCGCCGGCCCCATTTTTTTTCCACGCCCGGTGGACATGCAGGCGCATGCGGGCAGGGTCATCGTCGACGAGGAGGTACGGGGCCAGCGCCGTCAGCTCGGAGTACCGCGCGCCCGTGCCGTACTTGACCTCGACCATGAGCTGGTCCTGGCGGAGGGTGAGCCGGTCCCGGATCGCCGCGACCTCCGCGGGGGTCAGAAACTCGATGTCCTCATCCTCGGGGGTGCTGCCGCCGTCGTCTTTCCGGGGCAGCGCTGTGCGCTCGCAAGGGTTACGGGCGCGCAGCGGAGGTTCCTCCTCCACCGCCTCAGTGAGGATCGAGGAGAGCAAGCCGTGAAGGTTCCTGATCGTCTTGGGGGACATCTTCCGGTTGCGGGGACCTCTCCCCTTGGCCACGTAGGTGTTCTCCAGGCATCGCACCCAGGCGCGCACGGTGGCCGAGGAGAAGTGCTCGGTGGACCTCACGTCGCACTCGCCGAAGGTGGGGAAGAGGTACATCTCCAGTTCCCGCATGCACGACCGGCGGTAGTGCTCCTCGATGCCCGTCTTGGTCTCGACTATGGCCGTGGCGTAGGCCCGGAAGCGGTAGCGAGACTCGTCGCCGGCCCCCGCCTCCTCGACCACGATGTACCCCTGACCCTTGACCCAGCCTGCGGGCCACCTCTGACCGGCCTCATCGACAGCCTGCTTGAAGACGTCAGCCGCAGCCTTGCCCTCGTCGTCGCCGTCGAACTTCTCCGTGGCCCAGAGGGGCTCGCCCTCGCGCCGTCCCGCATCTCGCCACTTCACCTGATAGCTGGTGACCTGTCCGTCGCGGTTCTTCCGCGGATGCACGCTCGCCATGGCAGGACTGTAGCCCCGCAGTTCCCAAGGTGTTCCCACGCGGGGGTGACTTTCAGGCGGAGTCAGACTCTTTCCCCAGGTGGGGGCCGTATTCACTTTGGTGCCCGGAACCGGACTTGAACCGGTACGGCCCGAAGGCCAGCGAGGTTTAAGCTCGCCGTGTCTGCTATTCCACCATCCGGGCGTCTCAGCGGAGCTCCGCTTTGGCACAGGAGCCTATCGGGGCCCTTCCCTCGTTCAGCGGAACGAGCGATCGATGTTGTCTTATTTTATTGACGTCTGAGGGTGCGTCAGCCCAGGTGAGCGGCGTTTTCGCAAACTGTGACCGGGGTCGCAGGCGCAAAGCCGCCACCCCCGGATTGACCAGATCTCGCCGAAGGTGTGTCACGTCCGCCGTCGGGGTCGCCGTCATACCAGAGGAGGAGGCACGGGGGGCGCGGTCCGACCCAAGGCGGCCCCTCGAACGGGCACGTGGACGGACGACCCGGGCAGGAACGTTCGAAACGATGGAGTGGTTCCCGGGACACCGGGTTTCCGAGCAGCCGTCCTGACAGGAGTCCCCCTCGTGACCACCACCCCCACCGTGCCCCGCGCCACCGCGGTGGCCGCCCGCGCCACGGAGCTCACGAAGGTCTACGGGCAGGGCGAGACCCAGGTGGTCGCCCTCGACCGGGTCAGCGTGGACTTCCGCCAGGGCGAGTTCACCGCGATCATGGGCCCCTCGGGCTCCGGCAAGTCGACCCTCATGCACTGCGTCGCCGGCCTCGACTCCTTCTCCTCCGGTTCGGTCCGGATCGGCGACACCGAGCTGTCCACCCTCAAGGACAAGCACCTCACCCAGCTCCGCCGCGACAAGATCGGCTTCATCTTCCAGGCGTTCAACCTGCTGCCGACGCTGACCGCCCTGGAGAACATCACGCTCCCCATGGACATCGCCGGCCGCAAGCCCGACCAGGCGTGGGTCCAGCAGGTCATCGACATGCTCGGCCTCTCCGGCCGCCTCAAGCACCGCCCGACCGAGCTCTCCGGCGGCCAGCAGCAGCGCGTCGCCGTCGCCCGCGCCCTCGCCTCCCAGCCCGAGATCATCTTCGGCGACGAGCCCACCGGAAACCTGGACTCGCGCTCCGGCGCCGAGGTCCTCGGCTTCCTCCGCAACTCGGTCCGCGAGCTCGGCCAGACCGTCGTCATGGTCACCCACGACCCCGTCGCCGCCTCCTACGCCGACCGCGTGATCTTCCTGGCCGACGGCCGGATCGTCGACGAGATGCTCCGCCCCTCCGCCGACGGCGTGCTCGACCGCATGAAGGCGTTCGACTCCAAGGGCCGTACGAGCTGACGCGCCGGCGCCCTCGCGGGCGCGCCGCGCGCTCCGGGGCCCCCGGCCCCGCACCCGACTTCCGTCCCGCCTTCCTCCAGGACCTCACCCATGTTCCGTACCGCCCTGCGCAACGTCCTCGCGCACAAGGCGCGGCTGCTGATGACCGTGCTCGCCGTGATGCTCGGCGTCGCCTTCGTCTCCGGCACCCTCGTCTTCACCGACACCCTCTCCCAGGCGTTCCGCGGCCAGTCCGCGAAGAGCTACGACGACGTGGCCGTCGCCGTCGGCCTGCGCCCGAGCCCCGAGGAGGCCGCGAAGAACCCCGGTCTCTCCCAGGCCACCGTCGACAAGGTCGCGAAGCTCGACGGCGTCACCGGCGTCCAGCCGCGCGTCGACGGCTTCGCCGGCGTACCGGACGCGAAGGGCAAGCTGATCGGCGTCGGCTGGTCCAACAAGGGCACCAACTTCGCCCCCGGCCCGGACGGCAAGGACCCCGCCCTCGCGTTCACCGGCGGCGCCGGCCCCACCGAGGCGGGTCAGATCGCCCTCGACCAGGCCACCGCGGACAAGGGCGGCTACAAGGTCGGCGACACGGTCCGCGTCGCCACCAACGGCCCGGTGAAGGAGTACACCCTCTCCGGCGTCTTCACCACCGAGGACGGCGCCGTCAACGCGGGCGGCAGCCTCGTCGTCTTCGACGCCCCGGTCGCCCAGAAGCTCTACCTGAAGCCGGGCTACTACTCCGACCTGAACGTGGCCGCGGCCGCCGGCGCCGACGCCGACCAGCTCCGCGACGCGATCCTGAAGGTCGTCCCGAAGGCCGCCACCGCGCAGACCGGCGCCGACCTGGCCGACGAGCAGGCCCGTCAGATCGAGTCCGGTCTCGGCACCCTCAACCAGGTCCTGATCGGCTTCGCCGGCATCGCGCTCTTCGTCGGCGTCTTCCTGATCGCCAACACCTTCACGATGCTGGTGGCCCAGCGCACCAAGGAACTGGCCCTGATGCGCGCGGTCGGTGCCTCGCGCAAGCAGATCACCCGCTCCGTCCTGGCCGAGGCCGGCATCGTCGGCGTCGTCGCCTCCGCGGTCGGCTACCTCCTCGGCATCGGGCTCGCCGTGGGCCTGCGCTCCGGCATGGCCGCCTTCGAGATGAAGGTCCCGGACGGCGACCTGGTCCTCGGCGCCACCCCCGTGCTCGCCGCCTTCGGCGTCGGCGTCGGCATCACCCTGCTCGCCGCCTACCTGCCCGGCCGCCGGGCCGCGAAGATCCCGCCGGTCGCCGCGATGAACAGCGTCCACGCCACCCCGAACGCCAAGTCGCTCCTCGTGCGGAACGTGATCGGTGCCGCGATCACCGCCATCGGCGCGGTGCTGATCGTGCTCGGCGCGAACATGGGCGGGGACGAGGGCCGCATGGTCATCGCGGGCGGCGCCTTCGCCACCCTCATCGGCATCATCATCCTCATCCCGTTCCTGTCCCGGCCCGTGATCGCCCTGATCCGCCCCTTCTTCGTGAAGGTCTTCGGGATCTCCGGCAAGCTCGCCGGCCTCAACGCGGTCCGCAACCCGCGCCGCACCGGCGCCACCGCCTCCGCGCTCGCCATCGGCCTCACCCTGGTCACCGGCCTCACCGTGATCGGCGTCAGCGCCGGCCAGGCCCTGGACAAGATGACCGTCGACCAGATCAAGGCCGACTACATGGTCTCCATGGCCAGCGGCGACGGCCTGTCGCAGGAGGCCCTGTCGGCCCTGGAGAAGGCCCCCGGCGTCACCGCGGTCTCCCCGCAGCAGGCCGGCGCCCTCGACATCAAGGGCTCGTACGTCTCCGCCTCCGGCGTCACCCCCGGCGACATCGAGAAGGTCCTGAGGATCGACGTCGTCGAGGGCTCCCTCGGCACCCTCGCCGACGGCCAGATCGCGGTCGCCGACAAGACCGCCGCCAAGCGCGGCCTGAAGGTCGGCGCCTCCGTCCCGGTCGAGTACCTGGACAAGAAGAAGGGCACGCTCACCGTCGGCGCCGTCTACAAGGACAGCGAGTTCCTCTCCCCCGTCCTCGTCGACACGAAGATCCTCGACGCGCACGACCCGCAGAAGTACGTTCCGCAGATCTTCGTCTCCACCGCCGGCGGTCCCAGCGACGCCAACGAGCAGGCGCTGATCAAGGCCATGGGCGACAACCCGGCCATCGGCGTCCTCGACAAGAAGGACATCCGCGACACCTTCGGCGGCCAGATCAACCTGATGCTGAACATCATGTACGGCCTGCTCGCGATGGCCCTGATCATCGCCGTCCTCGGCGTCGTCAACACCCTCGCGATGTCCGTCTTCGAGCGTCAGCAGGAGATCGGCATGATCCGGGCGATCGGTCTCGACCGGCGCCGGGTGAAGCGGATGGTCCGCCTGGAGGCGGTCGTGATCTCGGTCTTCGGCGCGATCGTCGGCATCGGCCTCGGCACCTTCCTCGCCTGGGCCCTCGGCAAGACCTTCGAGTCCAGCATGCCGGGGTACGGCCTGGTCCTGCCCTGGGACCGCATCGGGATCTTCCTGGCCCTGGCCGCCCTGGTCGGCGTGCTGGCCTCGCTCTGGCCGGCCCGCAGCGCCGCCCGCCTGAACATGCTCTCCGCCATCAAGGCCGAGTAGCCCAGCCGGTACGACACGGAGGGCCGGTCCCCGCCCGGGGGCCGGCCCTCCGCCGTTCTCCTCCTACTCCGTCCACTCCCGCGGCCGCAGCGGCACCCCGCTCGCCCCCGACGCCGGCGTCCGCACCGCCAGGAACTGGTTCACGCCGATCCGGTTGCGCTCGAAGGCGACCGCCGAGGCCGCCATGTAGAGCCGCCAGATCCGGGCCCGGCCCGGGGAGGTCAGCCGGACCGCCCGGCCCCACTCCTTCTCCAGGTTCGTCACCCAGCGGCGCAGCGTCAGCGCGTAGTGCTCCCGGATCGCCTCCACGTCCCGGACCTCGAAGCCCGCGTCCTCCAGGGTCGTCAGGGTGCGGCCCATCGGGGCGAGTTCGCCGTCGGGGAAGACGTACGCGTCGATGAAGGCGTCCACGCGGTACGCCTCCTCGTCGGGCTCCGGGCGGCGCGAGATCTGGTGGTTCAGGAGCCGTCCGCCGGGCTTGAGGAGGCCGTGCAGGAGGTCGGCGTACTCCCGGTACCGCTCCGCTCCCACGTGCTCGGCCATGCCGATGGAGGAGATCGCGTCGAACGGCCCGTCGGGCACGTCGCGGTAGTCCTGGACCCGGATCTCGACCCGGTCGGTGAGCCCCTCCTCGGCGATCCGCTTGCGGGCGAAGGCGGCCTGTTCGCGGGAGAGGGTGATGCCCACGGCCCGGGCGCCGTACGCGCGGGCCGCGTGGATCGCCATCGAGCCCCAGCCGCAGCCCACGTCGAGCAGCCGGTCGCCCTCCTTCAGCGCCAGCTTGCGGGCGATGAGGTCGAGCTTGTCCCGCTGAGCGTCCTCCAGCGTCCCCGCCTCGCTCCAGTAGGCGCACGAGTAGACCATCGACGGGCCGAGCACCAGCGCGTAGAAGTCGTTGCCCACGTCGTAGTGGTGACTGATCGCCTGCTTGTCGCGGCGCCTGCTGTGCCGTCCGCCGCTGCGGCCCCGGACCTCCTCGGCCGGCGGCCTCGGCGGCGGCAGCGGCCCGGCCAGCCGGAGCAGCTCCCCGGCGGCGGCCCTGATCCGCGGATCGCGGAGGGAGGAGAGCAGGCCGCCGGACTCCCCGCCGCGCTCCCAGATGAACCCGGAGAGCTGGTCGAGGGCTTCGTAGAGGTTCCCCTCGACGTCGATCTCGCCGGCCACCCAGGCGCGGGCCAGGCCCAGTTCGCCGGGCCTCCAGATCATCCGGCGCAGCGCCCTGCGGTCCCGGATCACCAGCACGGGGCCACCCGGCGGGCCGGCCTCGCTGCCGTCCCAGGCGCGCAGCCGCACCGACAGGGGACTACCCAGCAGATCCTCGGCGAGAGTCGCGAGCCGCGTCGCGGCGTCGGCCATGGTGACACACCTCCGTGGTGCTTGCCCCAGACTTGTCCGTCACCAAGGGAACACCGTCGGTAGGCGTTTCCCATCCCGCCGCGACGCAAGACGTGCGCAAAACACGCCGAAGGGCCGCCCGCACCACGGATGACGGACGGCCCTTCGGTACTGCCGGGGGTGTTACGACGCCTTGGCCTTCTCCGGGGCCGGGGCGGCCGCGGCGGGGGCCGGGGCGGGCTTGGCGGCCTCGTAGAACTCCTCGCGCGGCGTCTCCATGGCGCCGAGCGAGACGACCTCGCGCTTGAGGAACATGCCGAGGGTCCAGTCGGCGAAGACGCGGATCTTGCGGTTGAAGGTCGGCATCGCCATGCCGTGGTAGCCACGGTGCATGTACCAGGCGAGACGGCCCTTGAGCTTGATCTTCACCTTGCCCATGACGATCATGGCGACGCCCTTGTGCAGACCGAGGCCGGCCACGGCGCCCTTGTTGGCGTGGCTGTACTCGCGCTGCTCGAAGCCGCGCATGCCGGACACGACGTTGTCGCCGAGGACCTTGGCCTGGCGCAGCGCGTGCTGGGCGTTCGGCGGGCACCAGGCGTTCGGGTTGCCGGCGCGGCGGCCGACCATGTCCGGGACCTGGGCGTTGTCGCCCGCGGCCCAGGCGTAGTCGAGGCCGTTGATCTGCAGCTTCTCGTTGCAGTCCACGTGGCCGCGGGGGCCGAGCGGCAGACCGAAGCGGGCGAGGGCCGGGTTCGGCTTGACGCCGGCGGTCCACACGATGGTGTTGGAGTCGACCTCGAGGCCGTTCTTGAGCACGACGTGGCCGTCCACGCAGGAGTCCATGGAGGTCTCCAGGTAGATCTCGATGCCGCGGGACTCCAGGTGCTCCTTGCCGTACTGGCCGAGCTTGGGGCCGACCTCGGGGAGGATCTTGTCGGCGGCGTCGACCAGGACGAAGCGCATGTCCTCGCGCGAGACGTTCTGGTAGTACTTCGCGGCGTCGCGGGCCATGTCCTCGACCTCGCCGATCGTCTCGGCGCCGGCGAAGCCACCACCGACGAAGACGAAGGTCAGGGCCTTGCGGCGGACCTCCTCGTCGGTGGTCGAGTCGGCCTTGTCCAGCTGCTCGAGGACGTGGTTGCGCAGGCCGATGGCCTCCTCGATGCCCTTCATGCCGATGCCCTGCTCGGCGAGGCCGGGGATCGGGAAGGTGCGGGAGACGGCACCCATCGAGATGACCAGGTAGTCGAAGGGCAGCTCGTACGCCTCGCCGACGAGCGGCGCGATCGTGGCGACCTTGCGGTCCTGGTCGATGGTGGTGACCCGGCCGGTGAGCACCTCGGCTCCGCGCACGACGCGTCGCAGCGGGACGACGACGTGGCGCGGCGAGATGCTGCCGGCGGCGGCTTCGGGGAGGAAGGGCTGGTAGGTCATGTACGACCGGGGGTCGACGACCGTGACGGTCGCCTCGGCGTAACGCATCTTCTTGAGGATGCGCCGCGCGGCGTACAGGCCAACGTACCCGCCGCCTACGATGAGGATCCTGGGACGCTCCGTGGTGCTCATGGCATCGAGTATCCACCCACTCGGGGGGGTCACCTCGTGCGCCCCTTCACAAGCTTCCGGGAGTGCTCTGCTACACTCCGCCGCCCACGTGATCCACGTCATGGTCGTGCAAAGGAACCGGAATGCAGTGGTGAACGTTGTTCACCCCTACTGAACTGGCCCGGAGAGCCTTCGTTAACGCCGAACCAGCGGACGCGTTCACACGATGGAAACTTCGAGCGAAGTGGCCTCCGGACCTGCGAAAGGGCCCTGAGGACCCCCTCGGAAGGCCCAAAGACCTCCCTCCGGCGCCATCAGGGCCCTTTTCCTTGTGAAGAACTTCACGAAGCTTCTCCGGCAGGGTGTCGCCGGATGCCTCGATAGCTGCCCGCTATGCCACGGATAGGGCGATCCCATCGAGGATGTCGTGCTCGCTGACCACGACCTCGGCGGCTCCGACCCGCTCCACGATCTCCTGGAGGACCAGCGCGCCCGCCACGATGACGTCCACCCGGCCGGGGTGGATCGCGGGGATCGCGGCCCGCTCGTCGTGGGTGGAGGCGAGCAGCCGTCCGGCGATCTCGGCGACCTGCGCGGCGGGGATCCGGGCGTGGTGGATCTTCTCGGAGTCGTACCCCGGCAGGCCGAGGGCGATGGCGGCGATGGTGGTGACCGAGCCGGCCAGGCCGACGAGGGTGCCGGCCGTGTCGAGCGGCACGGTCTCGGCGGCGAGGTCGAGGGCGGCGCGCACGTCGGCGCGGATCGCCTCGGCCTCCTCGGCGGTCGGCGGGTCGTGCCGGACGTGCCGCTCGGTGAGCCGGACGCAGCCGATGTCGACGGAGCGGGCGGCCTCGACGTGCCGGTCGCCGGTGACGAACTCGGTGGAGCCGCCGCCGATGTCCACGACGAGGTACGTCTCCGAGTCCGGCAGCTCGCCGGTGGCACCGGTGAAGGAGAACTCGGCCTCCTGGTCGCCGGTGATCACCTCGGGCTCGACGCCCAGGATCTCCACGACCCCGTCGACGAACTCCTGCCGGTTCTCGGCGTCGCGGGAGGCGGAGGTGGCGACGAAGCGGATCCGCTCGGCGCCGAACTCCTCGATGACGGCGGCGTACTCGCGGCAGGCGGCGAAGGTCCGCTCCAGCGCCTCGGGAGCGAGGCGGCCGGTCCGGTCCACGCCCTGCCCGAGCCGGACGACCAGCATCCGGCGGTCCAGCTCGACGAGGTGGCCCGTCTCCGGGTCGACGTCGGCGACGAGGAGGCGGATGGAGTTGGTGCCGCAGTCGATTCCGGCGACCCGGGTCATTCCGCGGGCTCCTTCTCGTCCGCGCAGGGGGTGACGCACGGGCCCTTGGCCCACCACTCGGGGAGCATCGCGAGGGCCTCGTCGCCGAAGGGGTTCACGCCCGGGCCGGCGACCAGCGAGTGGCCGACGAGGACGTGCAGGCACTTCACGCGGTCGGGCATGCCGCCGGCGCTGGGGAAGCCCTCCAGGACCTCGATGGCGTCCCGGCGGGCGAGGTAGTCCTCGTGCGCGGCGCGGTAGGCGGCGGCGAGCTCCGGGTCGGTGGCGAGCCGGGCCTGCATCTCCTTCATGACCCCGTTGGCCTCCAGGGTGCCGATGGCCGAGGCCGCCCGGGGGCAGGTGAGGTAGTACGTGGTCGGGAAGGGGGTGCCGTCGGGCAGCCGCGGCGCGGTCTCGACGACGTCCGGGTTGCCGCAGGGGCAGCGGTGCGCGATGGCGCGCAGGCCGCGGGGCGGCCGTCCGAGCTGCGCCTCGAAGGCGGCGACGTCCGCCTCGGTGGGCTCGGTGCGTTCGGTCTGCGGAGGGGGCGTTTCCATGTCTGCCTTGCTCGTGGGGTCGTGTCGGGCGTCGTCAGGGACGGTCGGCGTGGTCCACGCCGTCCCACAGGTTGTCGTACCAGGGGCGGTCGGCCGTGCCCTGGTCGGCGCGGGGGCGGTCGGCCGCCCCGGGGTCGTTCACGGTGAAGCCGGTCTCGCCGGGGAGCACGTAGTGGAGGTGCTCGCGGGCGAGGCGGCGGACGTAGGCGGGGTCCTGGAGGCGGGCCTTCTCGTCCCGCAGCTCCTCGACCCGCCGGGCGGCCTCGGCGGCCTTGCGCTCCTGTTCGGCGATCTCGCCCTGCTGGGAGACGTAGCTCCGTATCGGGTAGGCGAGGGCGACGACGAGGGAGCAGACGACGAGGGCGAGGAAGGCGGCGCGGCCGGTGAGCCGGGAGCGCCGGGCCTGGCGCCGGGTCTGGGAGCGGTAGACACGGGCGGCGGTCTGCTCGCCGAGCAGCCTGATCCGGGTCGCGGTGGAGAACCGGTCCCGGTCCTTCACGGCCATGTCGTGTCGCCTCCCCTGTCTCCGGTGTCCCTCAAACGTGCGTCCCCGCACACGGTACGGGACCGGGTGCGGGGACGGACGGAACTACGGTGCCGGGCAGGTTCAGCCCTTGAAGCGCGGGAAGGCGCTGCGGCCGGCGTAGACGGCGGCGTCGTCGAGGATCTCCTCGATGCGCAGCAGCTGGTTGTACTTGGCGACGCGCTCGGAGCGGGCCGGGGCGCCGGTCTTGATCTGGCCGCAGTTGGTGGCGACGGCGAGGTCGGCGATGGTGACGTCCTCGGTCTCGCCGGAGCGGTGGGACATCATGCACTTGAAGCCGTTGCGCTGGGCGAGCTCGACGGCGTCGAGGGTCTCGGTCAGCGAGCCGATCTGGTTGACCTTCACCAGGAGGGCGTTGGCGGACTTCTCCTCGATGCCGCGGGCCAGGCGCTCGGGGTTGGTGACGAAGAGGTCGTCGCCGACGAGCTGGACCTTGTCGCCGAGGCGCTCGGTGATGACGTTCCAGCCGGCCCAGTCGTCCTCGAACAGCGGGTCCTCGATGGAGACGAGCGGGTACGAGGAGACGAGCTCCTCGTAGTACTCGGTCATCTCGGCGGCGGAGCGCTCCTTGCCCTCGAAGAGGTACTTGCCGTCCTTGTAGAACTCGGAGGCGGCGACGTCCAGGGCGAGGGCGACGTCCTTGCCGGGCACGTAGCCGGCCTGCTTGACGGCCTCCAGGATGAGGTCGAGCGCCTCGCGGTTGGAGCCGAGGTTCGGGGCGAAGCCGCCCTCGTCGCCGAGGCCGGTGGAGAGGCCCTTGGCCTTCAGGACGGACTTGAGGGTGTGGTAGACCTCGGTGCCCCAGCGGAGGGCCTCGGAGAAGGACTCCGCGCCGATCGGGGCGATCATGAACTCCTGGATGTCGACGTTGGAGTCGGCGTGCGACCCACCGTTGAGGATGTTCATCATCGGAACGGGCAGCAGGTGCGCGTTCGGGCCGCCGAGGTAGCGGAAGAGGGGGAGGTCGCTGGCCTCGGAGGCGGCGTGCGCGACGGCGAGGGAGACGCCGAGGATGGCGTTGGCGCCGAGCGACGACTTGTCCGGGGTGGCGTCCAGGTCGAACATGGCCTGGTCGATCAGGCGCTGCTCGGTGGCGTCGTAGCCGACGAGCTCCGGGCCGATCTGCTCGATGACGGCGAGGACGGCCTTCTCGACACCCTTGCCGAGGTAGCGGTTCTGGTCACCGTCGCGGAGCTCCAGGGCCTCGAACGCACCGGTGGAGGCACCGGACGGAACGGCAGCACGGCCGGTGCTGCCGTCGTCGAGGCCGACCTCGACCTCGACCGTGGGGTTGCCTCGGGAGTCCAGGATTTCCCGGGCTACGACGACGTCGATGGACGGCACGAGCATCTCCTTCTGGGATGTGACGCTAGGTGTGGCGCATGGGTCGCAAGGTCTCGTTCGCCTTGCGACATGAGCCTAACCGGCTCCGGCGCTCCGGCCAGCCGACCGCCCGTCCCCTGGGACGAAAAAGGGCCCAAGAGCACGCATCGAAGGACGAAAGCCCCGGGATCTACTGGACAGTAACGGCAGAACCCCGGTCCCGGGCCCACGGGGGAAGGGGGCTCGGGACCGGGGTGGTCACCGCGGGAGGGTCGCAGGGCACCGGTGAGCCGCCGGACTCACGGGTGCCGCGGGGCTCACTTCAGGTGGAGCTGCTGGCCCGGGTAGATCAGGTCGGCGTTCTCGACGACGTCCTTGTTGAGCTCGAAGAGCTTCGCCCAGCCGCCCTCGACGCCCTGCGCCGCGGCGATCTTGCTGAGGGTGTCGCCGGCCGTGACCTTGTACTCGCCGTCGCCCTTCTTGACCTTCTTGCCGGTCGGGGTGGTGACGGTCTTCTTGGCGGCGGCCTGCGGGGCGGCCTGGGCGGCGGTCCGCTTCGGGGCCTGGCGCTGCTCGCTGCGGTTGGCGGGCTGCTCGGCGGAGCGCTTCGGGGCGCTCTGCTGCGGGGCGCTCTGCTGGGTGCTCTGCTGCTGCGGAGCGGCCTCGGCGGAGCCGCCGTCGTACGAGGCGCCGGAGAGGCCCACGCCACAGCTCGGCCACGCGCCCTTGCCCTGGCCCGCGAGGACCTTCTCGGCGATGGCGATCTGCTGCGACTTGCTGGCCTGGTCGGCGGTGGAGGCGTAGGCGGTGCCGCCGTACGCGGCCCAGGTGGAGGCCGAGAACTGGAGGCCGCCGTAGTAGCCGTTGCCGGTGTTGATGGACCAGTTGCCGCCGGACTCGCACTGGGCGACGCGGTCCCACTCGGAGGCGGTGGCGGCCGAGGCGGTGCCGGCGGCCATCAGCGGGGCGGCGACGGCCGCACCGGTGACGCCGACGAGGGCGACGACGCGAGTGGCCTTGGAGGGACGACGACGCTTGCCCGTGCCGGAGAACAGCATGGAGATTCCTCTTCACCGACGCCTGTGAGGTGAGCTGTCGGGTTCGGGCTTGAAGAGTGCGCCCGGCCGCGTGTCCTTGCACGCGGCTTCACCCCAAGCCGGTCGATCGGCCGTCTCTCGACGGCCGGGACCGGCGCAAACCTTGGGTCCCCCACTCCTGCCTACGGCGCTTTCGCGACGACATTCCCGGCGGCCGACGGCAGGACTCGGCGTTTCGGTCGACGGGGCCCGCGGTGGCGAGCGGTGTCGACCGTAGACACACACCCGCTTGAAGTTCAAAGGGCCTTACGACGGACAAATCGCCCTTACTTGCATCCCGTCAGACCTCGTTTGCGCAGGTGAGAGCTGACGGGAGCAAAGTTTGCGGACGTGACACGCCAGTTGGGGCGAAGAGACCCATGTCTCACTTTCCCAAAAGCGGACATAAAGCCCTGAAACGGCCTCACTTCTCCGATGAAGGGACCGTCAGCTCAAGGCTCTGACCAGGGAGGATGAGATCCGGATCGATGCCGACCGTCTGGCGGTTGGCGTCGTAGAGGGCGTCCCAGCCGCCGGGGAGGTCGTTCTCCTGCGCAATCTCCGACAGGCTGTCACCCGGGCGCACGGTGTAAGCGTCGCTTGCGTCCGAGTTGACGGGGGTTGAGGTGACCTTGTCCGAAGCTGCGGCATGACGTCCGGAATCCTGCTCCGTGTCCGTCTTGTCGCTTTCCTCCGGTGCGGCCTCGCCCCGGTGCTTGCCCGTCCCGGGCGTGTCCGACGACACGTCAGACCCGTCCGCACCGGGGGTCACCGGGGTGCCGGGCGCCACGGGCGTCTCCGAGGCGTCCGGCGGCGTGCCCGGGGTGCCGGGCGTGCCCGGCGCGACCGGGGTGCCCGTGGAGGCGTCCGGGGCGTCCGGGGCGGTGTCGGCGGGCACGTCCGGGGTGACGGCGGACGGCGGCGGCGTGACGGTGCCCGCGGAGGGCGGCGTGGCGGGCGTGGCGGAGCCGGCGGGCGTCGTGGGGGCGGCCGGCGTCGCCGGGGCGGTGACGGCCTCCTTCTTCTCCGCGGCCTTCTCCTCCTTCTCCCCCACCCCGGGCGCCTTCGCGGGCGCGGTGGGGGCGGAGGCGGACGAGCCGCCGGTCCAGTTCGACTCGGGGGCCACGCCGCCCTCGTCCTCCTCCTGGACGGCGGGGCCCGGCTGGACGCCGGTGGCCCTGCCGTCGTTCGTCAGACCGGCGATGGGGGCGCAGGTGGCCCAGTCGGTGCTGCCGGAGGAGAGCGCCTTGTCGGCGACGGCGATCTGCTGCGCGCGGCTGGCGAGGTCGGGGCTGGGGGCGTAGGCGAGTCCGCCGTGCCGCTCCCACGCCTCCTGGGTCATCTGGAGGCCGCCGTAGGCGCCGTTGCCGAAGTTGGCGCTCCACTGGCCGCCGGACTCGCAGGCGGCGACCCGGTCCCAGGTGGCCGCGTCGGCGGCGGAGGCGGAGCCGGCGGCGAGCAGCGGCAGTGCCATGGCGGATCCGGCCACTCCTGCGGTGACGACGATCGCGGGAGCCTGACGGGGTCGACGGTGTCGTCCGTTTCCGGAAAGCATGTCGGGGCCTTTCGCGTGACGGCGGGGACGGCAGGGACGGCCGGGTTCCGGCCGAACGCTGGCGCGAAGGTAGCCGCATTCGAACGTCCGTCACAAGTCGATGGCTGCCCGATCACGTGAAGATCACATTTCTGACACGTCGTCACACGCGCTGCGGGGGTGCGGATGGGGTGAACTCCACCGGAAGCGTGCGCAATCCCCTCATGATGAGCCCTCCGCGCCACCGCAGTTCGTCCGGATCGGCGCCAAGTCGCAGGTCCGGGAGGCGGGTCAGGAGGGTGGCGAGCGCGGTCTGCCCCTCCAGACGGGCGAGCGGCGCACCCAGGCAGTAGTGGATGCCGTGCCCGTACCCGAGGTGCTGGTTGTCCCTGCGGGCGAGGTCGAGGGTGTCCGGCGCGCCGAAGCGGTCCGGGTCGCGGTCGGCCGCCGCGAGGACGACGAGGACCGGGTCGCCGGCCGGGATCGCCTGCCCGCCGAGGGTGAGGCCGGTGGTCGCGTACCGCCAGGTCGCCAGCTCGACCGGCCCGTCGTACCGCAGCAGCTCCTCGACGCCGGTCTCCAGGAGCCCGGTCTCCCCGGCGGCGAGCGAGCGCTGGAGGAGGGCCCGCTGCCCCGGATCGCGCAGCAGGGCGTAGGTGCCGTTGCCGATCAGGTTGATGGTCGTCTCGAAACCCGCGAACAGAAGCACGAAGCACATGGCGACGGCCTCGGCCTCGGTGAGGTGGTCGCCGTGGTCCGAGGCGCGGATGAGCCCCGAGATGAGGTCGTCGTCCCCGTCCTGCCGCAGCTCCTGCCGCTTCCGGTGGATCAGCTCCGCCAGGTACCCGCGGATCTTCTTCACCGACCGCGCCACCCCGCCCCGCGGGCCCCCGCCGTGCCGGATCATCATCCCGGCCCAGTCCCGGAAGTCGTCCTGGTCCTCGGCGGGCACGCCGAGCATGTCGCAGATGGCGTAGATGGGCAGCGGGAAGGCGAACTCGTGGATGAGGTCGGCGCTCCCCCGCGCCGCGAAGTCGTCGATCAGCCGGTCGGTCAGCTCCTGCACGCGCGGCGCGAAGGCGGCGACGCGGCGCGGGGTGAACGCCTTCGACACCAGCCGCCGCAGCCGCGTGTGGTCCGGCGGGTCGATGTTGAGGAGGTGGGTCATCAGCCCGGCGCTGCGCTCGCCGGGGATGCCGGTCTTGCCCGGCTCCGCGTGGTGCACCGGATTCTTCGACAGCCGCTGGTCGGCGAGGGCCTGCCGGGCGTCGGCGTACCGCGTGACGAGCCACGCCTCGACCCCGCTGGGCAGCGTGGTCCGGTGCACCGGGGCGTGCTCCCGCAGCCAGGCGTACGCCGGGTACGGGTCGCTCGCGAACTCCCAGCTGAACAGCTCGGGCACCGGCCCGGAGGCGGCGCCGGTGACGGGGCAGGAGGCCGGCACGGGGCTCGTACCGGATGTTCCCGGCGTATCGGTCGTCTCGGGCGTCGGGGCGGGTCCTTCACTCACTCCCCGACCGTACCGTCCGGCCCCCGGCGCCCCTCCGGCCGACCTGACGTGATCACCCGCCGGTGACCACACCGTGACGGCCCGTGCCCTACATTTCCCGCGTGGACCTCCCCTTGCTCAGAAGCACGTTCGCGGTCGTCGAGAGACGGGCCGAACACGCCGTCACGTACTTCTACTCGCACCTCTTCTGGCGCAACCCCGGCGTGCGCGAGCTCTTCCCCGAGGACATGGTCCCGCAGCGCGACCGGCTGTTCGCCGCGCTCACCCACGTGGTGACCACCCTCGACGACCCCGCGCTCCCCGCCTATCTGGGCCGCCTCGGCCGCGACCACCGCAAGTTCCTCGCCACCCCCGCCCTCTACGCGGCCGTCGGCGAGAGCCTGCTCGCCGCCTTCGCGCACGCCGCCGGGTCGACATGGACGATCGAGGCGGAGAAGGCGTGGTCGGAGGCGTACGGGGTGGTCTCCGACCTGATGCTGCGGGGCGCGGAGGAGTCCGCGGCGGACGGGGAGCCGCCCTGGTGGGACGCCGACGTCGTCGGCCACGAGCGGCACGGCGACGACCTGGCCGTGCTGACCCTCCGCCCCCGCCGCCCCTACCCCTACCTCCCCGGCCAGTACGCCGGCGTCAGCTCGCTCCGGGTGCCCCGCGTCTGGCGCACGTACTCGCTCGGCAACGCCCCCCGCCCGGACGGCACGCTCGACCTGCACGTGAGCCGCATCCGGGGCGGGGCGATGAGCACGGCCCTGGTGGACCGGGTCCGCCCGGGCGAGACGCTGCGGCTGAGCGCCGCCGGCGGCGCGGCGACCTGCCGGACGGCGCCGGGCGCGCTCCGTACCTATATATGCGCCGGTACGGGCTGGGCGCCGGTCAAGGCCCTCCTGGAGGAGGCGGCCGGCTCCGACCCGGAGGCCGAGGGCCGGATCTTCGCGGTGGCCCGCTCCCGCGAGTACCTGTACGGGCGCGAGGAGCTGGACCGGCTGGCCGCCCGGCTCCCCGGCCTGAGCGTCACCTACATCACCTCGGCCCCCCGCCACCCCCGCGACCAGGCGACCGAACGCCTCCTGACCGCGCTGCGGTCCTGCGGCCGCTGGCCGGACCACGACGTCTACCTGGCGGGTCCGCCCGGCTTCCTCGCCGAGGTCTCCGAGGTCCTGGACGACCTGGGCGCACGGCCGGACCGGATCCGGCACGACGTCCTCCCCCCGGCCGGCCGCTTCACCACCCGCCCCGCCTCCCGCGCCGAATGGCTCCTGGGCCCCCCGGCCGTCCGCTGGCACGACCCGGCGGCCCGGGCCCCGCACACGGACTAGGCCGTTCCTTCCGCGCGGCGGCCCCTCCGTCGCTCGACGGCGACGCGGATCAACTCCGCGGCGCACGCGGCCGCGGACACCAGCAGGGCGATCCGCACCCAGAGCGGGGTGTCGTCACCCGACGCCCAGGAGACGAACGCCAGCATCATGAGGAGCGTGTACCCCGGTCTGTCCGACTGGTCGGCGAACCACCAGCGCAGGGCGCGGCGGGCGCGGCTCACACCCCCTCCGCCCCTCTGATCGCGTCCCGGTACGCCCGGGCCGCCGCCCGCAGCGCCGCCTCCGGGTCCACGCCCGCGGCCTCCGCGCGGACGGCGAGGGCCAGCAGTTCGTAGCCGATGCCGTCGCCGGCCGGGAGCGGCACGCCGAGACCCGCCGTGCGGACGCGGCCCGCGAGCTTCGCGGCGAGCGCGAGGCCGGGCTGTCCCACGGGCACCCCGTCGGTCACCGACTCCCGGCCCTTCTCGACGGCCTTGGCGCGCAGCCAGTGGGCGCGCACGTCCTCGGGGGTCTCGGCCGTCTCGTCGCCGAAGATGTGCGGGTGGCGCTGGATCAGCTTCTCGACGAGCGTGCCGGCCACGTCGTCGACGGAGAACGGCTCCTCGGCGTCCTCCTCGGCGATCCGCGCGTGGAAGACGACCTGGAGGAGCACGTCGCCGAGCTCCTCCCGCAGTTCGTGCCGGTCCCCGGCCTCGATCGCCTCGACCAGTTCGTACGCCTCCTCGATGGCGTACTTGGCGAGGCCGCGGTGCGTCTGGAGCGAGGACCACGGGCACTGGCGGCGGATGACGTCCATGACCTGGACGAGGTCGAGGAGGCGGGCCCCGGGCAGGTCGTACGAGCCGGGCAGCAGCTCCAGGTCGGGCATGGCGGTGCGGCCGGAGCCGGCGAGCCGGGCGAGCCCGTCGGTGAGGGCCCCGTCGCCCTCGCCGGAGGGGAGGACGACGACGGTGCGGCCGCCGGCGCAGGCGGCGACCAGTTCCTCCGCGGTGGGGCGGACGTGCTCGACGGCGACGCCCGCCTCCCGCAGGTACGGCAGCTGGGGGTGGCGCTCGTCGGGGCAGAGGACCCGGTCGGCGCCGCGCAGCGCCTGCCAGGCGGGCCAGGACAGCAGTCCGGGCGCCACGCGGTGGCTGGCGGTGAGCAGGACGACGCGGCCGGGGTTCACGGAAGTCACCCCTCGAACCTACCCCGCGCGCGGGGTCACCCCGGAAGCTGCTCCGCCCCTCCGGCGGCCGGGTCCTTCGCGACCTCGACCAGCCAGGGAGCCGTGTCGGCGCTGGTGTCGAGCTGGACCTTGGTGTCGTCCCAGGCGCCGTACCGCGGGTTCACGTCGATGTCGAGGGACTTCGACGCGGCGGTGAAGAGCTCCTGGAGCTTCTGCTGGCCTTCGGGGGTCTCGGTGATCCCCTGCTTCTCGATGATCTTCGTCATGAGGACGTTGCGCCGGACGACGTCGTCGATCTGGTCGGGGGCGACGCCCTGCTGCTGGAGCAGGACGGCCTCCAGGCCCTCCTCGCCGCCGTTGTCGCGCACGAACGCCTCGCGGGTCTCCTGGAGCTCGGCGCGGCTGGCGGTGACGCCCTGGTCGGCGGCGACCTCCCCGAGGATCCGGTCGAAGATCATGCCGTTGAGCTTCTGCCGGCCGAGGTCGCCGGTGGCGGCGATCAGCTGGGCGGACTGCGGGGACGCGGACTGGGCGTCGCGGGCCGACTTCACCTGGGCCTGGAGGCTGGAGACGTCGATGCGCTCGCCCCCGACGACGGCCGCCGCCCCCGGATGGGCGTCGCCGCCGCACGCGGTGAGCAGCGGGGCCGCGGCGAGGAGCGCGGCGGAGAGGGCAAGCGCGGTGCGGCGGCGTGCGGGGCTGTCGTGGCGGCGGTCGCGGCGGTGCAAAGGAGCCTCCCGGGCTGGTCGTGCGTCAGTTGGACGACCTTGCGGTGATCGATGGTAGGGAGTCGCCGGGACCGTAGCCACTACTTCGCAGAGACAACTTGCCCGTCACCGCGTCACGGAGGTCACTTCCGGACGACCGTCTCCCACAACGAGGCACCCGCCGCCCGGGTGTCGGTCCGCCCGCCGTCCTTCTCGCGGCCCGTGTGCGTCTCGGCGACCAGGTAGTGGGGCCGGCGCTTCACCTCGTAGTAGATGCGCCCGACGTACTCGCCGATCAGGCCGACCATGACCATCTGGACGCCGGCGAGGGCGGTGACGGCGACGAGGAGCGTGACGTAGCCGGGCGTGTCGACGCCGTGGGCGAGGGCGTCGGCGACGATCCAGCCGGCGTAGGCGAGGGCGACGGAGACGAGCAGCAGGCCGAGGTAGACGGCGGCGCGCAGCGGCTTGTTGTTGAAGGAGAGGAGTCCGTCGAGGCCGTAGTTGAGGAGCTTGCCGAAGGTCCACTTGGACCGGCCCTCCTCGCGCACCGCGTTCTCGTAGGCGAAGGTCGTCGTCCGGAAACCGACCCAGGAGAAGAGCCCCTTGGAGAAGCGGTTGTACTCGCCGAGGCCGAGGATCGCGTCGACGGTGCGCCGGGAGAGCAGCCGGAAGTCGCCGACGCCGTCGACGAGTTCGACGTCGACGAGCCGGTTGATCGCCCGGTAGTAGAGGCGGGCGGTGAGGGTGCGGGTGACCCGGTCGCCCTCGCGGGTGCGGCGGGCGACGACCTGGTCGTACCCCTCGGCGTGCAGCGCGACCATCCGGTGCACCAGCTCGGGCGGGTGCTGGAGGTCCGCGTCCATGATCACGACGGCGTCGCCGGCCGCGTGCCGGAGCCCGGCGAGCATGGCGGCCTCCTTGCCGAAGTTGCGGCTGAAGGAGACGAAGCGGACCCGCGAGGGGTCGGCGGCGGCGAGGTCCCGCAGGATCGGGAGGGTCCGGTCGCGGCTTCCGTCATCCACGTAGACGATCTCGAAGTCGCCCTCCAGGGCGTCGAGTTCCTTCGTCACATGGGCGTGGAAGCGGGCGAGGACGTCCTCCTCGTTGA
This sequence comes from Streptomyces sp. NPDC058052, assembly GCF_042885515.1. Taxonomy (NCBI): domain Bacteria; kingdom Bacillati; phylum Actinomycetota; class Actinomycetes; order Kitasatosporales; family Streptomycetaceae; genus Streptomyces; species Streptomyces sp. NPDC058052. The sequence continues at coordinate 322,345 of NZ_JBHVRX010000004.1, forward strand.
AGCAGGGGACGACGAGAGAGAGCAGCACATCCGACACCCAAAGGCAGGCCGGTGACCCTCCCGCCCCGCCGGGGTGACGACGGGGCGACCATTGCGTGAACTGCCCCTCGGCGGCCGCCCTCCGCCCCTCCGGCGCTGCGATATTCGACCCGCCATGCGAACTGCCCTGCGAACCGCCCCGCCGTCCACGCCCCCGCCGGACCCGGCGCCCGGGTCCCCGCGCCGCGCCACGGCCGCCGTCTGCGCGCTGGCGGGGCTGCTCGCCGTCGCCGCCGTCTGTGCCGGGGACGCGGCGGCCCGGACCTTCCCCTTCGGCCCGCGCCACCGGTCGGTGAACGACCTGGCGAACCAGTTCGTCCCCTTCCACGCCCACCTGTGGGACCTGCTGCACGGCCGCGCCGACGGCGGGCTCCTGCTGAACTGGCGGGCGGGCGGGGGCACGAGCTTCCTCCCCGACCTCGGCACCTATCTCTCCAGCCCCCTCGCCCCGCTGGTGGCGCTCGCCCCGCGCGCGGACATCGAGTACGCCCTCTACGCCCTGACCCTCCTGAAGACGGCCCTGGCGGCGGCCGCGACCGCGCTCCTCCTCCGCCGGATCTCCACCGCCCCCGCCCCGTGGTGGCCGGCCGTGCTCGGCGCCGCGTACGCCCTGTGCGGCTGGTCCCTGGTGGAGGGCACGTACAACCCGATGTGGCTGGACGGCCTGATCGCCCTCCCGCTGCTGTGCCTGGTCGCCGAGTGGGCCCGCGAGGGCGTCCGTCCCCTGCTGTCCGTCCTGACGGTGGCGGTCTGCTGGACGGCGAACTTCTACACGGCGTACATGGCGACCCTGGGCGCCGGCCTCTTCCTCCTCGCCCGTCTGGCGACGACCGGCCCGTTCCGCCCGCGCGCCCTGCTCCGGGCCGCCGGATCCACCGTGCTGGGGGTGGGGCTGGCCGCGCCCGTGCTCGCCCCCGTCCTGCTGTCGACCCGGCAGGCGCACCCGGGCGTCGTGCGGGAGTTCGATCCGGCCGGGGCGGCGGACGTGCTGGCCCGGCTGCTGCCGGGGACGTACGGCTTCTCGACGCCGGCCGCGTTCGTCGCCGCACCGGTGCTGCTGCTGGCGGCGACGCTCGCCTTCCGGCGGGACGTGCCGGACCGGGAGCGGTGGGTGTGGACCGGCCTCGTCCTCGGCGCGGCCGCCTCCTTCCAGTGGGGCCCGACCCACCTGGTGTGGCACCTCTTCGCCACGCCCAACGGCAGCCCGTACCGCCAGACCTTCGTCCTCGCCGGCCTCCTCGTCGTCGCCGCGTACACCGGCCTCGCCCACGGAGCGCCCGGCCGGCGGCCGCTCGCCGCGGGCTGCGCGGTGGTCCTCGCCCTCACCGCCGGCGCCCTCCCCAGCGGGCTCGCCACCCGCCCCGCGCTGCTCCTCGCCGTCGCCGGCCTCGCCGCGGCGGCGGGCGCCCTCGCGCTCCCCCGCCGCCGCCGGTACGCCGTCCTCGCCGCGCTGCTGGTCACGGGCACGCTCCTCGGCCAGGCCGCCGCGACGACGGCGTACGCCGATCGCAGGCGCCCCGCGCACCTCGACGACTACCCGCCGTACGGCCCGGAGCAGGAGCGCCGGGCGGCGGCCCTCGCGGCGGCCGACGGCTGGCCCGCCTTCCGCACCGACCCCGGGCTCCCCCGCGTCGCGGGCAACGACCCGCTGCTCCTGGGCGGCCAGGGCGCCGCCTACTACAGCAGCCACACCCCCGCCGTCCTCACCGGCCTGCTCACCGCCCTCGGCGGCGGCTGGACCTCCCGGGGCCGCAACCTCCAGAGCCTCGACAACCCGGTCGTGGACGCGCTGTTCGCGGTCGGCGCGCGGTGGCGGGACGGCGAGGTCGTCCGCACGGAGGTGCGGCTGCCGCTCGTGACCGTCCGGCCGCCGGGTGCCGCGCCCGCCCTCGGCCCGGACCCCTTCCGCAACCAGGAACTCCTCCTGGGCGCCGAGGTGTACGTCCGCCCGGCGGGGGCCGGTGCCTGCCCGGCCGGCACGGAGGTCTTCCTCTGGGCCCCCGAGCGCACCGGCGAGGCCCGTCTCGGCGGCGGCGCCCCCGTCCGCCTCCTCGGCGGCGGACCCGGGCGGCGGGCCGCGATGACCTCCCTGGGGACGCAACGCGCCCCGGACGCCCGCCCGCAACTCCCGCCGGGAAAGGGGCCGGCCGAGGCCGGCTGCCTGGACCACGACCGCCTCCGCGCGGCGGTGACGGCCCTGCGGGACCGGGCCGCCGTCTCCGTGGAGACCACCTCCTCGGGCCTCACCGCCCGCCTGCCGGAGGGCGCCACCGGGACGGTGGTGGTCGCAGCCCCCGCGATCCCCGGCTGGACCTGCCGGGGCCGGGAGGCGGAGTCGTACGCGGGCCTGCTGGCCGTCCGGGCCGGCGGAGCGGCCACCGTGAGCTGCTCCTTCCGCCCGCCGGGGCTCGCCCCCGGCCTGGCGGCGGCCGGGGCGGCGGTCCTGGTCCTGGTGGCGGCGGGGTGGCGGCGCAGGCCCGGCGCCGCCTGACGCACCGCACCAGCGGTCGTCCCGCTCCTCGCCGGTCGGCCCGAGGACGTGGGTCCGGGTGCCGTCGAGGGCGATCCGGCCCGGGGCCCGGACCTCGACGTCCGCGCCGCGCGCCGCTCTCCGACTCAGCCCCTGACGCGGAAGTCCTGCACCGGCGGGACGTCGAAGCGGTCGGTGTCCGGTGTCCGGCTGTTGGCGCTCGACGCGGTGAGGGGCGCGTGGACGAGGGCCGCGGCGGCCAGCAGGCCGAGGCCGCCGCTCACCGCGCCGGAGACCACGTCCAGGAGGACCGGGGTCAGGGCCGCCAGCGCCACCGCCAGGCTCAGGAACATGCGGCCGTGGACCTCCGGCCGGAAGGCGGGCAGCGGGCGGAGCGGACGGGCCGCCAGGCCGGGGACGGTGGGGCGCAGGTGGGCCGGGTCGGTGAGGTAGCGGTCGGTGTGGTCGAGCGCCGCCCAGCCCCAGACCATCGCGCCGGTCTCGGAGACCATGGCCACCGGGTAGGCGGGCCGGCCCTTCCGGCGGGCGACCGCGAGGACCGTCTCCCAGCGCGCCGGCCACATGACCCAGACGTGCTCGCCCCGGGAGGCGGCGGCGAAGCGCGAGAACGGGCCGATCCCGCTCGGGCCGAAGGCGCCCTCGCTCAGCGGCTGGGTGCCGTAGTACGCGCCGTGCTCGTCGCGGAGCCTCAGCATCTGGACGACCGACGGGGTCGGGTCGACGAGCTTGCGGTGGTCCTCGTCGATGATCCGCACCCACTGGCCGGACTCCAGCACGAAGCGGACGGCGTACACCTGGCCGGCCGCGGCGTCCTGGGCCAGGAACCGGTGCCGTTCGGGGAACGGGCGGACGAGCGCCCTCCACAGCGCCGGCAGGGTCAGCAGGGCCCAGAGGACCAGCGGGAGGGCCCAGAGGACCATCCACGCGTCGCCCACCTCGCCCCAGGAGGCGAAACGGTACGCCGCGAAGGGCGTGATCCCCGCGAGCGACGTGCTCACGACCGCGTACCAGTCCACCGGATCGCGGTGCAGCACGGACGGCAGTCCCGGCCAGGGCCGCGGCGCCGGCCGGGGCACCGGCCGCCCCCGGGTCGCGAGCGCCCACGCGCCGGCGCACGCGGCGCCCGCGACGAGCGCGGCCAGCACGTCCCAGCGGGGACCGTCGGCCCGGTCGTGCGCCAGGGAGAGGACGAGGGCGACGGCGGCGCAGCCGAACGCGGCGGCGCGCAGGACTTCGGTGGCGGTACGGCTCACGGGCGGTCTCCCGGTCGGTCCGGCGGAGCCGGGCGGGGCGTGGTCGGGTCTGGGACGGGCGGGGTCGGGGGCGGGGCGTGGTCGAGGGCCGGCCGGGCCGGACCGGGTCGTACGGCCGTCCGTCCCGGTGCGGACCCGCGCGGTCACCGGAAGGTCCGGCTCCCCGTCACGGGCGCCCGCACCGGTCAGGCGTGGCGGCCGAGTTGACGCTGGTGCTCCAGGGCGCGGCGGAGCTCCGCCGCGAGCGGGTGGTAGGGGCCGTAGAGCCGCTCCGCGTCGAGGAGGAGCCGGTGCAGCTCGGCCCGGCCCTCCTCGTGCTGCCCGGTCGCGACGAGGAGCAGGCCGGTGCGGCGCCGGATGTCGAAGGCCCGGCCGGGGTCCTGCGCGGGGCCCTGCTCGAAGGCGGGGAGGACCGCGCGGAAGGCGGCGAGGGCGTCGGCGGTCTCGCCGAGCTGCTCCAGGCAGAGCGCGATGTCGTAGCGGAACTGGGCGTTGCCCGGGTCGTCGGCGGAGAGCCGGCGCAGTTCGGGCAGGGCGCGCCGGTACTGCCCGTCGTCGAGCAGGGTGGAGGCGTACTGCTTGCGCAGGATCCGGACGATCGGGGACGCCTCGCCGTGCGCGGCGGCGGCGGCCGGGAGGATGCCGCCGAGCATGTCGACGGCCTGGGTGAGGGCTCCTTCGCCGAGGAGCCGCTTCACCTCCTCCACGGCGCCGGCCACGTCGGTGCTCCGGGGCGCGTGGGCCGGGACGGGGGGCTGGGCCGGGACGGCGATCCGGGGGTCGGCGGCGGCCGGGCGGGCGGCCTGGACGGGGGCGGCCGGGCGCGGCGCGGCGGGCCAGGGGGCGTGCGGGCGGAGGAACGGGCGGGTGGGGTCCATGGGGCCCGAGGGGGTGCCGCGGGCGGGGAGCAGCGGCAGCAGCGCCTCGTACACCTCGTGGGCGCCGGAGGGGCGGGCGGCCGGGTCCTTGGCGAGGAGGCGCAGGACGAGGGCCTCCAGGAGCTCGGGGACCTCGGGGCGCACCTGGCGGAGCGGGAGGGGCGGCTCGTACAGGTGGCGGTGGAGGACGCCGAGGGCGGTGGAGCCGGCGAACGGCACGTTCCCGGAGAGGAGTTCGTGGAGCAGGACGCCGAGGGCGTACAGGTCGGTCTGCGGGCCGACGGCGCCGCCCATGGCCTGTTCGGGCGCCATGTAGGCGGGGCTGCCGATGGGTTCGCCGGTGTGGGTGAGGCGGGTGGTGTCGGAGTCGAGGACGGAGGCGACGCCGAGGTCGAGGACGGTGACGGTGCCGTCGGGGCGGATCATCACGTTCCGCGGCTTGAGGTCGCGGTGCACGATCGGCACGGCGTGGACGGCGGCGAGCACCGCGCACAGCTGGGCGGCGACGCAGACCGCCCACTCCCAGGGGTAGGGGTCGTGCTCGGCGAGGTGGTCGGCGAGGTCGGCGCCGTCGACGTACTGCATGACGAGGTAGAGGTCGTCGGCGTCGCTGCCGGCGTCGTGGACGGTGACCAGTCCGGGGTGGTCGACGTGGGCGGTGACCCGGCACTCGCGGACGAAGCGGCGGCGCAGTTCGTCGGCGGCGGTGGCGGGGCCGGTGAGCGCGGCGGGGCTGAGGAGCTTGACGGCGACGCGGCGGTCGAGGCGGGTGTCGTACGCGGTCCACACCTGGCCCATGCCGCCCTGGCCGATGACGGTGGCGAGCTCGTAGCGCCCGCCGACGACCCGTCCGTTCACTTCTCGCCCTCCTTGCGGAGGAGGTCGCTGAGCTCGTCCAGTTCGGCGCGGACCTGGTCGATGCGGGGGGAGGGCGGGGGTGTGGGGGCGTTCACGGGGGCGTTCACGGGGGCGGCGGGGGCGGCCGGGGGCGGCGGGGTGCTCGCGTACGGGTTGGGGACGGGGGCGGGGGCCGGTCCCTGCGGCGCGTACGGGTGGGGGCCGGGGGCGGTGACGGCCGTCGCCGGGTTCACGGGCGGGTAGCCGTACGCGGGCGCGTGGGGCGCGGGGTACGGGCCGGGCGCCGCGGCCGCGCGGTGGTGGCGGATGTCCGTGGCCAGGTAGTACCAGGCCACGCCGGCGCCCATGGCGAGGATCAGGCCCGCGCCGACGTCGCTCTTCCAGGAGTTCGCGAACTGCTCCTGGAGGAGGACGAAGCAGCCGATGGTGGCGGCCAGCTGGGTCCAGAAGAGGGCCCAGTCGCGGACGGTCCGGCGCATGATCGCGAGGCGGAGCATCGCGACCCAGGCGAGCAGGCCGAGGGAGAGCACGACGGCGGCCGTCACGAGCGCGCGGACGGCGACGGTCCCGGCGGACGGGCGGCCGCCGGGTCTCGGCGCGGGAGCGGCAGGCATCTGTCCGTACATGCGAATTCCCCCCAGGGACGGCTGTTCAGGCTACGAGATTAGCCCCGTCCTCACCCCGGCTGAACGCTTCCGTCCGCGAGCCCGTCGTACAGGCCCTGGACCAGCTGTTCGCCCAGCCTGGCGGTGAGCCGCAGGGCCTCCTCGAACTCGGCGAGGGAGCGGTAGCGCGCGCCGTGCCGGCGCTGGTCGGCGAGGGGCAGCCGGGGCAGCTGGAGGCGGCGGACGTCGAGCCTGGTGGCGGTCGAGGCGAAGCTGCTGGCCTGCCGGTTGTTGGCGGTGCCGCGCAGGAAGCCGGCGAGGAACCAGGGGTCGAGCGCGTCCGGGTCCGGGCGGAGCAGCTGGAGGCTGCGGCCGAGGGCGGCGCCGGCGGTGGCGGCGTCGACGACCCGGGCGGACGGGCCGCCTCCGAGGACGGGGACGACGACGTCGCCCTCGCGGACGAGGACGGGGTCCTCGGCCTGGCCGTCGGGCGCCTCCGGGAGGGTCCCGGAGGGGACGCCGCCGGTGAGGACGTCGTGCTCGGTGAGGACGGGGACCTCGCGGCCGGCGGGGGCGGCGCCCTGGCCGCCGGTGCGGAGCTGGAGGGCGCCGGTGCGGGCCAGTTCGCCGACGGTGGTGAGCGGCCGTGGCGCGGGGCGGGCGGACTCGGGGACGGGGGCGAGGGTGAGGGTGCGGCGCAGGGTGGCGTCCAGGCGCTCGCGGACGGCGGCGAGTTCGGCGGCGGAGCCGCCCGCGTCGGGGGCGGTGAGGTAGCGGGCGGGGGCGAGGTCGACCTCGTCGTCGAGGAGGTCGATGACGGGGACCGCGCGGGCGAGGGTGTCGTCGACGGCGCGGCCCGCCCAGGCGTCGAGCACCGCGTTCTGCAGGGCCGTCCAGGGGAGCTTGTCGCGGCCCGCGTCGGGCACGAGCCCTGCGGTGTCGACGAAGAGGGCCTCGGCGGGGGGCCGGCGGTCGGCGGCGGGGCGGACCAGGACCCAGAGGTGGAGCGGGATGCCGTACGGGGGCGCGGCGCCGGCCGGGAGGGCGACGACGGCCCGCAGGGCGCCGCGGCGCAGGAGGTCGGCGCGGATGCGGCGGCCGGAGCGGCGGGAGGCGACGGCGGGGGGCATGAGGAGGACGGCGGTGCCGCCGTCGCGGAGCCGGGCCAGGGCGTGCTGGACCCAGGCGAGCTCGGACTCGGTGCGGGCGGGGAAGCCGTACTCCCAGCGGGGGTCGTAGGCGAGTTCGTCGTGGCCCCAGGCACGCTCGTTGAACGGCGGGTGGGCGAGGACGGTGTCGGCGCGCAGGTCGGGGAAGGCGTCGGCGCGGAGGGTGTCGCCGGCGGCGGAGCGGATGTCGGCGTCGCCGTGGAGGGCGAGGCGGAGCGCGGAGAGCGCGGCGAGCCCGGGGTCGGCGTCCTGGACGGCGAGGGTGGCGGGGTGGCCGGCGGCGCGGAGGAGGCCGCCGGTACCGGAGGCCGGGTCGAGGAGGACGCCGGCGGGCGGGTCGCCGGCGCTCGCGGTCGCGGCGGCCGCGAGGGCGGCCATCAGCTCGGCGAGCGGCGGCGGGGTGAGCGTGTACTGGCGGGGGTTGGCGTCCAGGTGCCGGCCGAGGAGGAACTCGAACGCCTGCCGGGGGCCGCCCAGTTCGGCCGCGAGCTCGACGGCGGCGCGGAGCAGCGGGACGGCGGGGGCGAGGTCGCCCGCGGTGGGGGTGGGGACGGCCCTGGGGACGCCGAACCGGAGGGTCAGGACCTCTTCGAGGGCGCCGGTCAGGGCCTGGGCGAAGCGCGGGTCGGGGAGGGCGGCGAGCGCGGCGGTGCCGGGGGGCCGCTCCCGCAGGAGCAGCAGGACGCAGCCGGTGTGGACGAGGCCGGTGAGGGTGCCGGCGGGGTGGCCGGCGAGCTGCTGCCAGACGCGCTCGCGGAGCGGGACCTCGGCGAGCTTGCCCTGCTCGCGGAGCCACCGCTCGACCTCGGCGAGGGAGAAGGAGGGGCTGGTCTCGGTGCCGCCCACGGGCTTGGGGAAGTCGGTGTGGCGGCGGCGCCAGTTGCTGACGGCGGCCCTGCCGACGCCCGCGAGCCGGGCGATGCCGGCGGCGGTGACCTCTGTAGCGCTGTCCTCGGGCACCAGGACCCTCCGTCCTCCCGCTCGTACGACTCGTGAACGACGAGCATACCGATCGCAGGCGTTCACGGCGTGAGCCGAGACGATCCTCGTGAACACTGTTGACTCGGTTCACAGACTCTGCTGTGATTACGTCATCGAAACACGGAGTCCACAGGAATCCCTCGACACCTGAAAGGTGTTCACACCCATGTCGAAGTCGCAGCGCAGCTGGTTCGCCCGCCACAAGATCCTCACCGCCGCCGGCGCGGTCGTGGTCGTCGTCGCCATCGGCGCGGCGATGGGCGGGGGCGGGGACGAGGGCACCACCGAGGCGAAGCCCTCGGCGACGGCGTCCTCGGGCGGGAAGGCGACGGAGTCCGGCGCGAAGGCCCCGGAGTCGAAGGCGCCGGAGAAGAAGGCCGTCACGATCGACGGGGACGGCGACTTCGAGGTCGGCTCCGACGTCAAGCCGGGCCTCTACCGCACGACGGGCAACGAGGACGCCCTGTGCTACTGGGAGCGCTCGAAGGACGCGACCGGCGAGCTCGACTCGATCCTCGCGAACGACAACGTGACGGGCACGGCCTACGTCGAGATCAAGAAGAGCGACAAGTTCTTCAAGTCCACGGGCTGCTCGGCCTGGGAGGCCGTGGACCCCAAGGCCACCGGCACGCCCAAGGGCACGCTCAAGGGCGACGGCGGCATGTTCAAGGTGGGCGTCGACGTGGCGCCGGGCACCTACAGGTCCACGGGCAACAAGGACGCCGAGTGCTACTGGGAGCGCTCGAAGGACGCCGGCCACGGGGTGAACGGCATCCTCGCGAACGACAACGTGACGGGGACGGCGATCGTGAAGGTCTCCGCCACGGACGGCTACTTCAAGTCGGTCGGCTGCGGCGACTGGACCAAGACGTCCTGACGCCGCCGCGCCGCACACCGCCCGCGGCGGGACGGGCGGAGGGGTGCCGGAGGGTCAGCCGGCCGAGACCGGGTGCCGCACCCACACGTTGGGCTCGACGTAGACCGCGTACCCGCGCGCGGCCTCGCAGTGGACGGGCACCAGCGCGCCCGGGACCTCCACCGGCCCCTCGGTGTCGAAGGGCAGCCCGGTCCACTGCCGCCACTGCTCCAGGGAGCCGGAGATCGTCATCGACGCGGGCGCGACCGCCTCGATCCGGCCGCCCGCGCGGACGTGCACCCGCAGCCACGGATCGGCCGGCAGTCCGTCGGACTCCCGGGTCCGGAAGGCGTACTCGTGGATGGAGGCGGCGGCCTCCAGGTGCTTGCCGTTCGGCCGGACCGGCGCGACCAGCTCGGAGAAGCCGAGCCGGCGCACGTTCTCCCGCATGGCGGAGAGCATCGCGTGCGAGACGCCCTTGCCGAGCATGCCGGTGTCGACGGTGATCTCCAGCGCGCTGACCGTGTCGGGCTTCCGGCCGTGCCGCAGGTCGGAGAAGGCCCACAGCACCACCTCGTCCCAGCCCCGGGCCGGCAGCGTGCCCCGGCCCTTCTCGTCCAGCCGGAAGGGCACGCTGAAGCCGCGGGCGACGACCGCGCCGTCCGCGTCGGTGGCGACGAGCACGTGCTCCGGGAACTCCCGCACGACCTGTCCCATGTACGACCAGCTGACCGGGTCGTACATCGTGAACGCCGGCCAGAGGTCCTTCATGGACCACATCGCCCCTTCGAGTCCGGGGCGCTCCGCGAGTGTGGTGATCGTCAGTTCCTGGTCCATAGCCGCAGGTTAGAGGCGCCTCGACAACCAGCCAACCGATTATCGGACCGGCTCATCCGCCGCACTGGCGCAGCATCGTCGTCCGGTCCGCCGCGGTCACCGGCAGCTCGTACTTCTCCGCCACCTGCGCGAAGCGGACCGCGTAGGCGCAGCGGATGCCCTTGGCCGGCGGCAGCCAGGAGGCAGGACCGGAGTCCCCCTTGGCGGAGTTGGCGCGGCCCTGCACCGGCAGGAGGTTGAGCGGGTCGTTGGCGAGCCGCTCGCGCTGCGCGTCGGACCAGCGGGAGGCGCCCATCCGCCAGGCGTAGGAGAGCGGGACGACGTGGTCGATCTGGACCTCGGCGGCCTTCTGCTTGCGCCAGTCGATGGTGGTGCCGGTGTACGGGTCGTCCAGCGTCATCGCCACGACCACGCAGTCCGAGCCGTCCCGGAAGCGGAGCTCCCGGCCGTCGCGGCGGAGCAGGTCGTTGCGGGTGTCGCAGCCGTTCCGCGCGAACGGCACGCCGTCGGCCCTGTCCAGCCAGGCGTGCCCGAACTCGTCCCGCGCGTACCCGGTGCGCGGCCCCCGCCCCTTGGTGGCGAGCCCGTCGATGAGCGTCCGGGCCCGCGCCCGCTCGTCCTCCGCCGTCACCGCCGCGAGGCCCGGCCGCGTGCCGTCCGGGTTCCGGAAGGGGCTCGTGACGCGGGCGCCGGACGCGGAGCCTCCGGACGACTCCTGGCCGGCGTCGCCGGGCAGGGCGCACCCGGAGAGGAGGACGAGCCCGGACAGCAGGGCGGCGGGCACGGCGGCGGGGTGGAGCCTTCGGCGTATCAGCACCCGGGAATCCTAGGCGCAAAGACGCCGATAGTGATCATTTCATCAGATCTTGCCGATCCCGAGCGTGTTGTCCGAAGGCAGCAGCCCCGAGCCGATGGCGGCGAGCCAGGGCCCGCCGAGGAGCTCCGAGAGGCGCCCGACGGCGTCGGGGCCGAGCGCCTCCCAGGGAGCGGCGGCGCGTTCGTCGGTGTGCCGCTCGACCTCGGCCCGCAGCTCCCGCCCGGCCGGCGTGGCGGCTCCGCCGGCGTCGACCAGCCCCCGCGCGGCCAGCCGCTCCCGGGCGGCGGCCCACTCCTCCTCGCTCCAGCCGCGGCTCGCGAAGACGCTCTCGGGCGCGGCCCCGACGGCGGCGAACGACACCAGCGCCTCGACCGGGTCGAGGCCGGCCGTGAGCAGCGCGGCGACGTGCCCGTCGCCCCGGTGCTCGCGGAGCAGGGTCGCGGCCTGCCAGAGCACGAGGTGCGGCGCGTCGGCCCAGGGCAGTTCGGCATGGGCGGCGGCGAGCGGCCGGCCGGCGGTGTCCGCGGCCTCGGCGGCGCGGCGCGCTAGCGCGGCGGCCTCGCCGAGCCCGGAGCCGCCGGGCCCGGAGACGTCGAGCAGCCCCCGGTAGGCCCGGTCCACGCCCCGCAGCCGCGCGGCGAGCACCTCCCCGGGCGCGGCGACCTCCCAGGCGGCGGGCACGTACCGCGCGACCATGGCCGGGCTGAAGCTGTAGAAGGCGGAGGCGACCCGGGCGGGCCCGACGGCCCCCAGCGGCGCGGCCCGCCAGGCGAAGTAGGAGGGCCAGCGCTCGCCGGTGTCGTATCCGAGCGCGGCGGCCTCCTCGAAGACCTCGGGGGCGTAGTAGTGCAGGGCGTGGAGCGGTTCGAGCAGGTGCCACATCTGTCGTACGCGAGCGGTGTCCATGGGGACCTCCGGGACGGCGGGCGCGAATCTAGCCACTGACAAGACTGCTCCCGGACGGGGGAACTTGTCAATGACTAGATGCGGGCTAGGCTGCTGCCATGACATCGCGGAGCACGGAGCGGAACAGCTACCACCACGGCGACCTGCGACAGGCGGTCCTGTCGGCCGCCCTCGACGTGATCGCGGCGGACGGCCCCGGCGCCCTGAGCCTGCGGGACCTGGCCCGCCGGGCCGGCGTCTCCCACGCCGCCCCCGCCCACCACTTCGGCGACCGGACGGGCCTCCTCACCGCCATCGCCGCCGAGGGCTTCGGCCTGCTCGCCGACGCGCTGGCGGGCGGGGCCACCCTGGCGGACCGGGGCCGCCGCTACGTCCGCTTCGCGGCCGGCCACCCGGCCCACTTCCAGGTCATGTTCGCCCCCGGCCTGCTGCGCGCCGGCGACCCGGACCTCACGGCGGCCCGCGAACGGGCCGGCGCCGAACTCCGCGCCGGCGTCACCGCCCTCCCCGGCCGGGACGCCCGCGCCACCGGCATCGCCGCCTGGTCGCTGGCCCACGGCTTCGCCACGCTGTACCTCACGCACAACGTGGACGCGGCCGTGGGCACCCTGCCCCCGGAGGAGTACTTCGCCTCGCTGACGGGCTTCCTCACGGACCCCGGGGGCCCCGTCTCGGACCCCGGGGACACAGCCACGCCCCCCGGAGACCTCACCGCGCCCCCCGGAGCCCCCGTCACGAACCCCGGAGACCCCGTCACAGACCCCGGGAACGCCCCCGCGAGTCCCTGAACCCGGCCGGTCAGTCCAGGATCGTCGTCAGGAACTCCCCGGTCCACGCCAGCAGTTCGCGCCCGACGAGCGGCTTGCCGCCGATCGGGCGGGTGGCCGGGCGCGGCACCAGGATCTGGTGGACGGCCGGCTTGATCACCGACTTCGGGTGGAGCCGCTTCAGGCGCAGCTCCTGCGACTCTCGGAGCTCCACCGGGGCGAAGCGGATGTTCGGGCCCTGGAGGACGATCTCGGCGACCCCGCAGGCCCGGGCCAGCATCCGCAGCCCGGCCACGAGCAGCAGGTTCTCGACCGGCTCGGGCAGCTTGCCGTAGCGGTCGGTCAGCTCCTCCCGGACCGCCTTGACGTCCTCCTCCGAGTTCGCCGAGGCGATCGCCCGGTACGCCTGGAGGCGCAGCCGCTCGCCCGGCGCGTAGTCGTGCGGGACGTGCGCGTCGACCGGCAGCTCGATCTTGACCTCCAGCGGCGGCTCCTCCTCCACCCCGCCCTCCAGCGAGGCGCGGTAGTCCGCCACGGCCTCGCCGACCATCCGCACGTACAGGTCGAAGCCGACGCCCGCGATGTGGCCCGACTGCTCGCCGCCGAGCAGGTTGCCCGCGCCGCGGATCTCCAGGTCCTTCATGGCCACGTACATGCCCGCGCCCATCTCGGTGTGCTGGGCGATGGTCGCCAGCCGCTCGTGCGCGGTCTCCGTGAGCGGCTTCTCCGGCGGGTAGAGGAAGTAGGCGTAGCCGCGTTCGCGGCCCCGGCCGACGCGGCCGCGGAGCTGGTGCAGCTGCGAGAGGCCGAAGTTGTCACCGCGCTCCACGATCAGCGTGTTGGCGTTGGAGATGTCGATGCCGGACTCGACGATCGTCGTCGAGACGAGCACGTCGAACTTCTTCTCCCAGAAGTCGACGACGACCTGCTCCAGGGCGCTCTCGCTCATCTGGCCGTGGGCCGTCGCGATCCGCGCCTCGGGGACGATCTCGCGCAGCCGGGCCGCCGCGCGGTCGATCGAGTCCACCCGGTTGTGGATGTAGAAGACCTGGCCCTCGCGGAGCAGTTCGCGGCGGATCGCCGCGCCGATCTGCTTCTCCTCGTACGGGCCGACGAAGGTGAGGACCGGGTGCCGCTCCTCCGGCGGGGTGGTGATGGTGGACATCTCGCGGATGCCCGTCACCGCCATCTCCAGGGTCCGGGGGATCGGGGTCGCGGACATGGTGAGGACGTCGACGTTGGCGCGGAGCTTCTTCAGCTGCTCCTTGTGCTCGACGCCGAAGCGCTGCTCCTCGTCGACGATGACGAGGCCGAGGTCCTTGAACTTGGTCTCGGAGGCGAAGAGGCGGTGGGTGCCGATGACGACGTCGACCGATCCCTCCCGCATCCCCTCCAGGGTCGCCTTGGCCTCGGTGTCCGTCTGGAAGCGGGAGAGGGCGCGGACGTTGACGGGGAACTGGCCGTACCGCTCGGAGAAGGTGCCGTAGTGCTGCTGGACGAGCAGGGTCGTCGGCACCAGGACCGCGACCTGCTTGCCGTCCTGGACCGCCTTGAACGCGGCCCGCACCGCGATCTCCGTCTTGCCGTAGCCGACGTCGCCGCAGATCAGCCGGTCCATCGGGACCGTCTTCTCCATGTCCTCCTTCACCTCGGCGATCGTCGAGAGCTGGTCGGGCGTCTCCGCGTACGGGAAGGCGTCCTCCAGCTCCCGCTGCCACGGGGTGTCGGGGCCGAAGGCGTGGCCGGGGGCCGCCATCCGGGCGCTGTACAGCTTGATCAGGTCGGCGGCGATCTCCTTGACCGCCTTCTTCGCCCGCTGCTTCGTCTTCGTCCAGTCCGCGCCGCCGAGCCGGTGCAGGGTGGGCGCCTCGCCGCCGACGTACTTGGTGACCTGCTCCAGCTGGTCGGTCGGGATGTAGAGCCGGTCGCCGGGCTGGCCGCGCTTGGCGGGGGCGTACTCGACGAGCAGATACTCGCGGGTGGCGCCCTGCACCGTCCGCTGCACCATCTCCAGGTAGCGGCCCACGCCGTGCTGCTCGTGCACGATGTAGTCGCCCGCCTCCAGGGTCAGCGGGTCGATCGTCTTGCGGCGCTTGGCCGGCATCCGCTGGCCGTCCTTGCCGGCCGCCTTCTGGCCGGACAGGTCGGTCTCCGTCAGCACGGCGAGCTTCAGCGCCGGGTCCACGAAGCCGAAGTCGATCGAGCCGCAGGCCACGTGGACGACCGCCGGGTCGACGTCCTCCAGGTCGGCCGCCAGACGGGCCGGGATGCCCTCGCCGCCCAGTACCTCGACCGTGCGGGAGGCGGGGCCGTGGGCCTCCGTCACGTACACCGTCCGCCAGCCGTCGGCCAGCCAGCCCTTGGTGTCGGCGAGCGCGCGGGCCGTGTCGCCGCGGTACGTCTCCGGGGCGTGCATGCCCAGGGTGAGGGTGTCGGCCTCCTGGTCGAGGCCGGCCGCGAACGGCGACACCGACCACCACATCATGCCGAGTTCCCGCGCCCGGTCCCGGACGTCCGCGATCCCCCACAGGGAGGCCGCGCCGACGTCGATCGGCGCCTCGCCGCCGCCGGCCGTCGCCGCCCACGACGCCTGGAGGAACTCCTGGCTGGTCGCGACGAGGTCGGCGGCCCGGGTGCGGACCCGCTCGGGGTCGCAGACCACGGCCATCGACCCGGTCGGGAGGACGTCGAGCAGCAGCTCCATGTCGTCCACGAGGACCGGCGCCAGCGACTCCATGCCCTCGACCGCGATGCCCTCGGCGATCTTGTTCAGCATCTCGCCGAGCTCCGGGTGCTCCTCGGCGAGGGCCGCGGCCCTCCCCCGCACCTCGTCCGTCAGCAGCAGCTCACGGCAGGGCGGCGCCCACAGGCCGTGCTCGGCCACCTCCAGGGAGCGCTGGTCGGCGACCTTGAAGTACCGGATCTCCTCGACGTCGTCGCCCCAGAACTCGATCCGGAGCGGGTGCTCCTCGGTCGGCGGGAAGACGTCCAGGATGCCGCCGCGGACCGCGAACTCGCCGCGCTTCTCGACCAGCTCGACCCGGGAGTACGCGGCGGCCGCGAGCCCCGCGACGACCTCGCCGAGGTCCGCCGTCCGCCCCGACCTGAGCGCCACCGGCTCCAGGTCGCCCAACCCCTTCACCTGCGGCTGGAGCACCGACCGGATCGGCGCGACGACCACGCTGACGGGCCCCGCGGCCGGGTCGTCCGGGCTCGGGTGCGCGAGCCGCCGCAGCACGGCGAGGCGGCGGCCGACGGTGTCCGAGCGGGGCGAGAGCCGCTCGTGCGGCAGGGTCTCCCAGGACGGGTACTCGACGATGGTGTCCGGGTCGAGGAGGGAGCGCAGCGCCGCCGCCAGGTCCTCGGCCTCCCGGCCGGTCGCCGTCACCGCGAGCACCGGCCGCCCCGAGTCCCGGGCCAGCGCGGCCACGGCGAAGGGCCGGGCGGCGGCGGGCCCGACCAGGTCCACGTGCGGGCGGTTCCCGTCGAAAGCGGCCGTCATCGCCTCCTCAAGGGCCGCGTCCTTGACGACGAGGTCGAGCAGACCGTGCAGGCTCATGGGGCTTCCATCCCGGTACGTACGAGGGTGAACGGACAAGCGGACAGGCTGACGAACAGGCAACGCGAACGACCCGACACGTCGCACGGGCCGGGGCCTCCACCCTACGACGGCGCCGGGCCCCCGGCGCGGGGGATCGCACCCGTCCGGCGGGGCGGATCGCCCGCTCCGCCGGTCCCCTCCCCCGCGCGCCGGTCCCGGCCGTCCGGACAGCCGTACGGCCCCGGTGCGGAAAGCCGCTCCGGGGCCGTGCGCCGCCTCGCGGGATCAGTCGCTCGCGATGGCGTTCAGGACGTTCATGCGGCCCGCGCGGAAGGCCGGGACCAGGGCCGCGAAGAGACCCACGAAGGCCGAGCCGACGAAGACCGTGACGATCGTCGGCCACGGGATCTCCAGGACGCCGAAGCCCTCCAGGGCGAGGAGCTTCTGGGCCGCCGTGCCCCAGCCCATGCCCAGGCCGAGGCCGAGCAGGGCACCGAAGAGGGCGATCACCACCGACTCCAGCCGGATCATCCTCCGCAGCTGGCGGCGGGAGAGACCGATCGCCCGCATCAGACCGATCTCGCGGGTGCGCTCCACCACCGACAGGGCCAGGGTGTTCACGACTCCCAGGATCGCGACGACGATCGCCAGCGCCAGCAGGCCGTAGACGATGTTCAGGAGCTGGCCCACCTGCTTCTGGAGGGCCTCCTTGTAGTCGGCCTGGTTGGAGACCTTGTACTGCGGGTACGGCGCGAGCGCCTTCTTCAGCGCCTCGTACGCCGCCTCCTCCTGCCCGTCCTTCGCGCTCGCGAGGAGCAGCGCGCTGGCCGGCATCCGCTCGGCCGGCAGATGGGCGCGGGCGGTGGTGACGTTCGTGTACATGGCGCCGTTGTCGACGTTGCCGCCGTCCACCGTGATCGCCGCGACCTTCAGCTTCGCCGTCGATCCGTGGGCGAAGGCGACGGTCAGGGTGTCGCCGACCTTCACGCCGTGCGCCGTCGCGTAGTCGCTGCCGACGGACATCGCGCCCGGGCCGTAGGCGGCCGCCAGGTCACCGGAGGCGACCTCGCGCTTCAGGTCCCCCGGGTACGACGGCTCGGTCGCCGCCAGCCACTCCTTGGAGACCGCGCCGCGCGCGTCGGTGATCCGTACGTCGACGGGGCGGTACTCGGTGACGTGGTCGAGACCCGCGGTCTTCTCCACCGCGGCCTGCGCCTGCGGCACGATCGGCGCGCCCATCTGGTTCTGCACGATGTAGTCGGCGCCGACGGACCGGTCCAGCTCCTCGGTGGCCGAGGCGACCATGGAGGAGCCCACGACGGAGAGGCAGGCGACGAGCGCCAGGCCGATCATCAGGGCGGCGCCGGTCGCGCCGGTGCGGCGCGGATTGCGGAGCGCGTTCCGCTCGGCCATCCGGCCGACCGGACCGAAGATCCGCAGGACGACGACGCCGAGGGCCCGCACGACCCCGCCCGCGAGGACCGGGCCGATGACGACGAAGCCGAGCAGCGACAGGACGACGCCGAGACCGAGCCACAGGGAACCCGTGCCGGCCTTCTCGGCCTGGGTCGCCGCCCACAGCGCGCCGCCGCCGGCGAGCGTGAGGAGCAGGCCGAGGGCGGCGCGGACCCGTCCGGCGCGCCCGTCGGCCGGGGTGCCGGCGTCGCGGAGGGCGGCCATCGGGGAGACCTTGCCGGCCCGGCGGGCCGGGACGTAGGCGGCGAGGACGGTGACGAGGACACCGAGGGCGAGGCCGACGACGGGGGTGGTCCAGGCGACGGTGAGGTCGCGGGTGGACAGGTCCATGCCCATCGAGGACATGAGCTTCATCAGGCCGACGGCGAGGCCGACGCCGGCGGCGACGCCCGCGACCGAGCCGATCACGCCGAGCAGGACGGCCTCGACGAGCACGGAGCGGTTGATCTGCTTGCGGCTGGAGCCGATGGCCCGCAGCAGGCCGATCTCGCGGGTGCGCTGGGCGACCAGCATGGAGAAGGTGTTGACGATGAGGAAGATGCCGACGAGGAAGGCGATTCCGGCGAAGCCGAGCATCGCGTACTTCATGACGTCGAGGAAGCCGGCGACGTCCTCGCGGCCCGCGTCGGCGGCCTCGGCGGCGGTCTGGAGCTTGTATCCGTCCCCGAGCGCCGCGGCGACGTCCGCCTTCAGCGTGTCGTCGGCGACGCCCGGCTTCCCGTCCACCATCACCTGCGTGAACAGGCCCTCCTCGCCGAGCAGCTGACGCTGCGCGGTGGCGGTGTCGAAGTAGACGACGGTGGCGCCCGGGTTGGTGACCTTGAACTCGACGATGCCGGAGATCTTCGCGGTGAAGTCGCCCGCGGCGGAGATCGTCCGGAGGGTGGCACCGAGCGTCAGGCCGTGCTTGTCGGCGGTGCCGCGGTCCACGACGACGTCGGTGGGGCCGCGCGGCTCGTGGCCCTCGGCGAGCTGCACCGAACGGAGCTCGTACGGGCTCCAGTTGACGGCGATCGTCGGGGCGCCGCTGGTCGGACCGACGTTCTTGTCGTCCTTGTCGACGACGGTGATGCCGAGCGAGGTGACCGAGCCCTGCGCCGCGGCGACGCCCTTCGCCTTCCGCACGTCGGCGACGACGGAGGCGGGGAAGGACTCGGGGCGGCCGGTGTCCGGGGTCTCGTCCTCCGGGTCGGCCTGCTTCGGGGAGACCGTCACGTCGGAGGCGGTGACGGCGAAGAGCTTGTCGAAGGTCGTGTTCATCGTGTCCGTGAAGACCAGCGTGCCGGACACGAACGCGACGGAGAGGAGCACGGCGACGGCGGAGAGCGCCATCCGGCCCTTGTGCGCGAGGAGGTTTCTCAGCGAGGTGCGGAAGACGGTCACGACGTCCGCCCGCGCGCGTCGAAGTCCTTCATCCGGTCGAGGACGGCCTCGGCGGTCGGACGCTCCATCTCGTCCACGATCCGCCCGTCCGCCAGATACAGCACGCGGTCCGCGTACGAGGCGGCGACCGGGTCGTGGGTGACCATGACGATCGTCTGCCCCAGCTCGTCCACCGACTGCCGCAGGAAGCCGAGGACTTCGGCGCCGGCCCGCGAGTCGAGGTTTCCGGTCGGCTCGTCCCCGAAGATGATCTCCGGACGGGCGGCGAGCGCCCGCGCGACGGCGACCCGCTGCTGCTGCCCGCCGGACAGCTCGGTCGGCCGGTGGCTCAGCCGCCCGGCGAGCCCGACGGTGTCCACCACGCGGTCCAGCCAGGCCCGGTCGGGCTTGCGGCCGGCGATGTCCATCGGCAGCGTGATGTTCTCCAGGGCGGTCAGCGTCGGCAGCAGGTTGAACGCCTGGAAGATGAAGCCGATCCGGTCCCGGCGCAGCTGGGTGAGCTTCTTGTCCTTGAGCCCGGTGATCTCGGTCTCGTCGAGGAAGATCTGCCCGCCGGTGACGGTGTCGAGACCCGCGAGGCAGTGCATCAGGGTCGACTTGCCGGACCCCGAGGGGCCCATGATCGCGGTGAACTGGCCGCGGGCGATGTCCACGTCGACGTGGTCCAGCGCGACGACCCGGGTCTCCCCCGAGCCGTACGCCTTGACGACCTGTCGCGCCCGCGCGGCGACGGCCGTACGCCCTCCAGTACCCCCGTGCCTGGGGATGGTCACAGCCGTGGTCACGGTTTTCTCCTAGGGATGGTGTGGGACGGCGAAAGAAATGGCGCATGGGACGGTGCGGACGGCGGCGCGGCCGGTGGGCCCAGGACCGCCGTATAAGAACAAGCTAAGAACCTCCCCCGCCCCTTCTCGTCCTCCGCCGGGACGACCGTCCCCTGGCTCGCATGGGGGAGGTTCCCCTAGGGGTTCCTCCGCCCGTGGTCGGAGTGAGACTCTGGGCCCGCACATTTAGGTGTACGAAGAAAGGAAGGGCCGCGTGGTGACGGACGGGAGCACGTCCCCGGGACGGACCGCCCAGGAGAAGCCGCCCGCGGACCGCCGCCGCGGCGCCGTCGTCGCCGCCCTCATGCTCTGCATGGCGCTCGCCGCCCTCGACGGCACCATCGTCGCCACCGCCGTCCCCCAGATCGTCGGCGACCTCGGCGGACTCTCCGTCTTCTCCTGGCTGTTCTCCGGCTACCTCCTCGCCGTCACCGTCACCCTCCCCGTCTACGGCAAGCTCAGCGACACCTTCGGCCGCAAGCCGGTCCTCGTCGCCGGAACGATCCTCTTCCTCGTCGGCTCGCTGCTCTGCGCCGCCGCCTGGAACATGGCCGCCCTCATCGCCTTCCGCGTCGTCCAGGGCCTCGGCGGCGGCGCCCTCCAGGGCACCGTCCAGACCATCGCCGCCGACCTGTACCCGCTCAAGGAACGCCCCAGGATCCAGGCGAGGCTCTCCTCCGTCTGGGCCACCTCCGCCGTCGCGGGCCCGGCCGTCGGCGGCCTCCTCGCCGGATACGCGGACTGGCGCTGGATCTTCCTCGTCAACCTTCCGGTCGGCGGCCTCGCCCTCTGGCTGATCGTCCGCCACCTCGGGGAACCCGCCCGGGCCCCCCGCACGACCCCGGTCCGCATCGACTGGCCGGGCGCGCTCGGCGTCTTCGCGACCGGCGCGCTGCTGCTCACCGCCCTCGTGCAGGGCGGCGTCGCCTGGCCGTGGCTGTCGGCCCCGTCGCTGGGGCTGCTGGGCGGCGCGGCGCTGCTCGCCACCGCCACCGTGGCCGTCGAACGCCGGGCGGCGGAACCGATGATCCCCGGCTGGGTGTGGCGGCGCCGCACGATCGCCGCCGTCAACGTGTCCCTGGGCGCGCTCGGTCTCCTCATGGTCGCCCCGACCGTCTTCCTGCCGACGTACGCCCAGTCCGTGCTCGGCCTCGGGCCCATCGCCGCCGGGTTCGTCCTCTCCGCGTGGACGCTCAGCTGGCCGATCACGGCCGCGTTCTCGAACCGCGTCTACACCCGCATCGGCTTCCGGCTGACCGCCGTCCTCGGCATCTCGGGCGCCCTCGTCTGCCTCCTCGCCTTCCCGTTCCTGCCCTATCCGGGCGAGGCGTGGCAGCCGGCCGTCCTGATGCTGCTGCTCGGCGGCTGTCTCGGCTTCTTCCAGCTCCCCCTCGTCGTGGGCGTGCAGTCCACCGTCCCGTACGAGGAACGGGGCACCACCACCGCGTCCGTCCTCTTCTGCCGCCAGGTCGGGCAGAGCGTCGGCGCGGCGGCGTTCGGCGCGGTCGCCAACGGCGTCCTCGCCGCCCGCCTCGGCGCCGGCGCGGACCTCGACGCCCTGGCCCGCTCCCTCGACACCACCGACGCCATCCGCCGCGCCGTCGACGCGGCCGTGGACTGGGTCTACTTCGGCGCGGCCGGCGCCGCGGCCCTCGCCCTCCTGGCCCTCCTCACCCTGGCCCCCCGCCGCTTCCCGGTGCTCCAGGAGACGGCGCCGGAGGACCCGGAGCGAGGGGAGGACCCGGAGCCCCGGCGGACCGCGGCCGAGGACCCGAAGCCGCGGACGGCCGCGGCGGAGAACCCGGAGCGACACGGACCGGGCACGCCGCCGGAACGGTGACGGAGCCGGGCGGCGCCGCCGTCCGGCCGGGCGGAATACGGTCGGGCGGCGGGGAGTTGGAGCGGGTCATGCGACGCGACCCGGGAGCGCACGGCGCCCTTCACCCCCTGTTGGCGGGACGGTACAGCCCCTCCCGGTTCGACCCGGCGGCCGCCGTCGACGACCACGCCCTGCACCTGCTGCTGGAGGCCGCCCGGTGGGCGCCGTCCGCCGGGAACTCCCAGCCCTGGGGCTTCCTCCCCGCCCGGCCCGGCGAGCCGGAGCACGAACGGCTGGTCCGCCACCTCGCGCCCAGTTCGGCCCGGTGGGCGCCGGACGCCGGGCTGCTCGTCGTCACGCTGACGCGCCGCCACACCGGCGACCCGGAGCTCCTGTACTCCGAGTTCGCCGACTACGACCTCGGCCAGGCCATCGCCCACATGACCGTCCAGGCCCAGGCCCTGGGCCTGGCCTCCCACCAGTTCCGCGCCTTCGACCTGGAGGGCCTCACCAAGGAACTGGAGCCCGCCCCCGGCTGGGCCGTCGTCTCCATGATCGCCCTGGGCGCCCCGGCCGGCCCCCCGCCGTCCCACCGCACCCGCCGCAGCGTCGCCGACCTGCTGGCGGCACCCTGGGCCCCCGCGGAGTAGCGCGGCGGGCCAGAAGGCGGTGCCGTTCCCGGGCCAGGTCCGCCTCCCCGCCGCTCACGCCTGCCGAGGGGGCCTGACCGAGAGGCAGAAGGGGTGGCCCGCCGGGTCCAGGAGGACGCGCCACCGGTCGGGGCGGGGCTGGGGTGCGGGGAGCGTGGCGCCGAGGGCGGTCAGTCCGGCGACCGCCTCGTCGAGGTCGTCCACGTCGAAGTCGAGGTGGAGCTGCTGCGGGACCGCGCCGTCCGGCCAGGTCGGGGGGCGGTGGTCCTCGACCCGCTGGAAGCCGAGGACCAGGCCGTGTTCACCCACCAGCCCCGCGAAGCCGGCGTCGGAGCGTTCGTGCAGGGGCAGGCCCGTCGCCTTCGCGTAGAACGCGGCGAGGGCGAGCGGGTCGGGACAGTCGAGGTTCACGGCCGTGAGTCGCATCTGCATGGGCGGGAGCCTAGGTGTCGGCCCGCGTCCCGGTCCCGGGGTTTTCGCCGCCCCCGGGCCTGCCGGTCTCCCCCGCCCCGTCCGTCTCCCCCGCCCCGTCGGTCTCCCCGGCCTTGTCCGTCTCCCCGGCCTTGTCGGGTCCGGGTTGCGGGGACGCCGCCACCGGGCGGCCGGTCAGCGCCGCCAGCGAGTTGCGGATGTGCTCCATGTGGGAGTGGATCTCGTCGCGCGCCTCGTCGTGCTCGCGCAGCACCCGCTCCGTCTCGCGCTCGACCCGCTCGCCCTTCATCCGGGCCTCCGCCAGGAGCTCCCCGGCCTTCGCGTCGGCGTCCTCCTGGCCGTGCCGGGCCTCCTCCTCGGTGCGGGCGAGGGCGCGGCGGGCCTCCTCCAGGCGGGCCTCAGCCTCGGCGACCTGTGCGGCGTGGCGGGCGTCGAGGGCGGCGGCGGCCGCGTCGGCGGCGCGGTCCGCCTCGGTGCGGCCGGTGCGGTGCTCCTCGGCCTGGTGGGCCAGAAGCTCGGCCGCGCGGTGCCCGGTCTCCTCGTACGCCTCCGTCGCCGCCGCCCGGGCGCCCTCGGCGTCGCGGCGGGCGACCGTGCCGAGCTCGTCGGCCCGTTCGCGGGCGGTCTCCAGGGCCGCTCGGGCCTGCGCCTCGGCCGCGGACCGCACCCCCTCCGCGTAGGCGCCGGCCGACTCGCGGGCCTCGCGGGCGGCCGCGTCCGCCGCCTCCGCGACGGCCTGGGCCTCCGCCTCCGCAGCGCGGACGAGCCGCTCGTCCTCCTGCTCCGCGAGCTTCAGGATCTGCTGGGCCGCCTCGCCCAGGGACTCGTACCGCTGCGGCTTCAGCGCCGCGACGGCCTCCCGCAGCGCGGCCCGCTCCGCCTCCACCTCCTGGGCGAGGACGGTGAGCCGTGCGGCCCGCTCCCATGCCTCGTCCCGGTCCTCGGACAGTGCGGCGAGGTGGAGGTCGACCTGCTCCGGGCGGTACCCCCGACCCCGTCCGACGGCGAAACTCATCCCTGGCGCCCCTTCCTACGGTCCCTTCCAGGATGCGCCATAAGAACGGACAAAAGGCGCCCGACGTGATCACACATCGAGCGCCCTTCGTCACATTCTGCTCTGACATGCCATCAGAGACACCGCCGGACCGGCGTCAGAGCAGACCGTCCCACATCTGCTCCAGCAGCACCGACCACCAGTTCTCCGGCGACGACAGCGCCGCCGGATCCAGCATCGCCAGCTGCGCCTGGAAATCGACCGTCCAGCGCCCCGCCTGCTCCGGCGTCAGCCCGAACCGCAGCCGCCACATCCGGCCGAGCAGCGCCATCGAGCGCGTGAACTCCGGCAGACCCGTGTTCACGAACTGCGGCGGCACCGACGCCCCGCCCGGACCCGCCTCCACCGGCACCGCCACGATGTGCGCGGTCCCGTACTGCACACAGATCGCCCGGCCGAAGTCCGACCCCAGCACCAGGTACGAACTCGCGTCCGCGGACGCCTGCACCTGCCGCTGCTGCGCCAGCTCCGCCAGCGTCGGTACCACCGGCATCGCCGGCTGCGCCCAGAAGAACGGCCCGAAGTCCGCCGGCAGCCCCGCCCACATGAGCGTCACCGCCACCAGCTCCGGCACCCCCTGACGGGACACCGCCCGCTGGTCGAACCGGAGGATCCCCGGCCCGAACGCACCCGCCAGCTCCTGCGCCACGCCCTCCGGCGGAACCGGCGGCGCCGGCTGCACCTGCGGCAGCGGCGCCCGTACCGGCGCGGGACGCGCCGGACCGTCCGCCACCTGGTGCAACTCGCCCTGGTGGGTCAGAAGCTGACGCATCCCCTGCTGACGGCCCGCGTGATCCCGGCCGTACGGCGCGATGCTGGTGATCCGCGCCTGCGGCCACGTCTCACGGATCATCCGCGCGCAGTAACCACCGGGCAGCTCACAGGACTCCAGCTCCGTGTGGAGCTCCAGCACCTGCTGCGGCGGCACACCGAGCCCGCGCAGCTCGTGCAGGATCTGCCACTCCGGATGCGGGGTGCCCGGCGCCGAACGCCGGATGATCTGCTGCTCCGAACCGTCCGGAGCCCGGTACCGCAGCACCGCCTGGTACCCCGGACCCACCGTCGGCACCCCGGCCGGCGGCTGCTGCGGATACCCGTACGCCGGGGCCGGCCCCGGAGCACCCGGCCCCGGAACGGGAGTCGGAGCCGGGCCGGGCGGCTGCGGCGCCGCCGGAGCGGGCCCCGGCGGAGGCACCGGCGCCCCCGGACCCGCCGGACCCGGCTGGGCCAGCATCGTCGGCGCGTGCTCGATCCCGTGCGCCGGCGTCCCCGGACCACCGGGAGCACCCGGCGGCGGAGGCGGAGGCGGCGGCGCGGCCGGACCACCACCGGGACCGGCCGGCCCCGGATGCGCCAGCATCGTCGCCGCGTGGTGCACCGGCTGCGGAGGCGTCACCGGACCCGGCGGCGCCGGCGGCGGAGGCGTCCCCGGCTGCCCCGCCGGAGCGGGCGCGGGCGGCGGCGTCTGCGCCATCAGCTGCGTCGGCACGTACCCGGACGCGGACCCACCGGACGACGCGCCCGGGACCCCCGGCACCCCCGGCGGAGGCGGCGGCGCCACCGGCCCGCGGGCCGCCTTCTTCGGCGGCAGCGTCGCCTTGCTCGTCGCCGCGTCCGCGATGTCCCCGGCCCCCGCGACCGCCGGCGGAGCCGCCGGAGGAGGCGGCGTCGCACCCGGCACCACCGGCGGCGGCGTCGCACCCGGCGGCGCGGGCGCCGCCGGGTCCAGCCGCGGCGCCACGGCCGTCTTCGGCAACGCGCTCCCGCCGTGCATCAGCGCCGTCGGCGCGTCCGCGCCCACCACCGGCACCGGCGCGTCCTCGTCGTCGGCCCCCGACAGCGGCGGCGCGAACACCGTCGCCGGCAGCGGCACGCCCTCCACCCCGCCGGAGCTCGCGTTGGCGTCCACCCACGGACTGCCCGGCGACGCCGGGACCCCGTCCATGGCCGTCGGCTCGAACTCCGCGTCCGACTCCTCGGACGACACCGAGGACGACGGAAGGGAGGAGGACGAAGGGGACGAGGAGGCGGACGAGGACGACGGCACGGCCGACAGCGGCGTCGGCGTCGCGGGCGTCTCGGACCCCGCCGACACCGCGCGTCCCTCCGACGCCCCGGACTCCGCCGACGACACCGAACCCGCCACCGCACCGGTGTCCGGCTCGGACTCCGGCTCCGCCTCGCCCCGCTCCTCCTGCGACGCGTTCGGCCGC
This sequence comes from Streptomyces sp. NPDC058052, assembly GCF_042885515.1. Taxonomy (NCBI): domain Bacteria; kingdom Bacillati; phylum Actinomycetota; class Actinomycetes; order Kitasatosporales; family Streptomycetaceae; genus Streptomyces; species Streptomyces sp. NPDC058052. The sequence continues at coordinate 348,194 of NZ_JBHVRX010000004.1, forward strand.
TGCGGCAGCCCGATCTTGTCCGCCGCGTCCTGCAGCCACTCCGGCGGACTCAGCAGGAACGACGTCTGGTTCAGATCGATCCGCGCCGGCGGCACCGACGGAACCGGCTCGGCCGACTCCTCGGCGACCCCGTACTCCTCCTCGTACCGCCGGATCACCTCACCCACCGGCAGCCCCGGCCACAGCGTGGCCTCACCCGAGTCCCGCGCGACCACCAGCCGCTGCCGGCCCGTGTCCGCCGTCGGACCGCCCTCGCGGTCCTCCGCCCACGCCACGAAACCCAGCGCGAACTCCCGCACCCGCACCTCCTGGTGCTGATACGGAGGCAGATCGCCGTTGATCCACTCCTCGGCGCGCTCCTGCGCCTGCGCGAACGTCACCACAGCCGGCTCACCCTCCCACCGGGGCCACGGGCACGGCGCGCGCGAAGCCGCCGTCCACCATCAGGTTCGCGACCGTCTCCAACTCCGGCGGATTGCCCGCGAGGCGCAGCAGAAACGCGTCGAAGTCCACACCACAGGGCAGCAGCAACCGCTCCGCCCGCTCGTTCACCGACCAGCCCGCGGCCTCCTCGCCGGAATCCCGCGCGTCGTCGTACGCGCAGAACCACACCGAACCGGCCCCGGAACCCCGCACCTTCACCGCCACCAGACCGCCCTGCACGAACGCCACCCCCAGGTAGTCCTTCGTCAGGTGGTCCCGCAGACACTTGTTGACGTAGACGAGGTCGTTGACCCCCGCCTCCTCGCGCACCGTGAAGAACGGCTGATCCACCAGGAGCCCCAGCTCCGCGTCGAGCGCCGCCCCCACCGGAGCACAGCCACCCGCCACCTTCAGGAACGAGCGGTACGCCCCCGGCAGCCGGTAGCCCAGATCCTCCTCCACGCCCTGCAACTGCTGCTCCGACACCGACATCCCGCTCTTCGGCAGCCCGAAGTGCACCGGACGCGTCTCCTGCAGCGGTCGCGTACCCCGCTTCGAGTGGTCCACCGCCGCCGTCGCCACACCACCGTGATGCCGCAGCAGCGCCTTCACCTCGACCGGCACCAGCTCAAGGCGGCGCGACCCCGCCACGTGGTGCCACGTCCAGCCGTGCGGCGTCGCCACCGCCGGAATGGTGTCCCACAGCTCATGACCGGTCGCCGCCATCGCCGCGTTCGCCGACACGTAGTCCGTCAGCCGCAGCTCGTCGACGCCGAAACCCTCCGGCGGCTCCGCGATCTCCGCCGCCGCACGCGCGTACGGCGAGAAGTCCGGGAAACCGCGCTCGTCCACGCGCACCCCTCTCGGATGCCGCGAAGCGCGCACCGGATCCGGGAAACGCACGACCTGCCCGGCATAGGCCGCGTTCGGTGGCGCGGTGGACTGCCCGAGCCGACCTGTCGTCATGGCGGTTGCCCCCTGCATGGCGTCACTGGCTGCTACTGCTAGCTCCTGCTGCCGGACGCCACTGCACGCAGCCGCGCCCGACCGATCCCGCACAGCCTATGCGCTGCCACAAGACCACGAACCGGCCCGCGCCCCCGCCGGACCACCCCGCACACGCACCGTCACCAACCGTCACGAACCCATGACGAGCCGACCACGGCTCCGACACACCGGCATGTCGAAACCCCCACCCAGCTTCCCCATATGGCTCCCTATTTGGCAGGCTGTGCACCGCAACTCGGGGGATTGCAGGAGGGGAAGACGAGCACCATGTACGCCAGCACGACGCCCACGCAGGGTGACCCACGCCTCAACTGGAGCAGCGACACCGACAACGGTCGCGCCCCCTTACTGCTCCACCGCCGCGACGGCATCCTCCCCGCCGTCGGGGCCGCCCTGTCCGTACGCGGCGAGACCCTCACCTGCACCGCGGGCCGGGGAGACGCCCCGCCGGTCCTCCACGCCCTCGTGCAGGACTTCCTCGACACGCTCACCAGCGGCCAGCGGGAACGCTTCACCGGACGATGTCCCGAAGCCATCCTGCTCTCCCGGCACCTCACCGCCGCCGAGAACAGCCGCTCCAAGCGTGCCCAGCGGAAACCCCTCACCTCCGGCGAGGCCCGCCGCAGCCTCAAACACGCCAAGATCACCGCACGGCGCATCCGCGAGGACGGCGACCCCCTGCACGGCAGCTACGCCGCGCCCTGCCGCTCCTGCGCCGCCCTCCTCGACCACTTCGGCGTCCGCACCATCGACCCGACCCCCGCCACGCCCGCCCAGAACGGCTGACCCCACCCCATGTCCGACACCACCCGCTTCCCCGTCAACGTCGACGCCGCCCTCCGCGACGCCGGCTGGCAGCCCGGACGCTGGGACATCAAACTCGCCGAGGAATGGGCCGACACCCTCCGCGCCCACGTCTCCCCCGCCGGCCACCGGCACAGCGTCTTCCCCGCCGTCGTCGAGGCGTGGGCCGAATTCGGCGGCCTCCGCCTCACCGCCCCCGGCCACGGACGCCAGATAGCGCCCGCCACCCTCCGCTTCGACCCCCTGGCAGGACTCCACCTCGCCCGCACCCTCGCCGACCTCGGCCGCGCCCTGGGCACCGAAATCGCCCCCCTCGGCGAGGAGGGCGACCACCAGGCGGTCCTCGCCATGGACGCCGAAGGACGCGTCTACAGCCTCGACCACGCCGGCGACTGGTACCTCGGCCGCGACATCGACGCCGCCCTCGCCACCCTCGTCACCGGCACCCAGCCCACCCGCCTCACCGCCGGCTAGAGAACCCCTCCGCCACCGGAACCACCACCGGCTACGCGGCCCCCTCGGACACCGGGATCACCGCCGACACCTTGAAACCGCCGGCCTCCGTCGGACCCGAGACGAACGCCCCGCCCAGCCGGACCACGCGCTCCTTCATCCCCACCAGCCCGTTCCCCCCGCTCGGCAGCCCCGCGTCCGCCGCGCCCGCGTCCGACGGACCGTTCTCCACCTGCATCGCCACCTCGGACCCCCGGTGCGCCAGCCGCACCACGACCTCCGCACCGGGCGCGTGCTTGTGCACGTTGGTCAGCGCCTCCTGGACCACCCGGTACCCGGTCCGCTCCACCTCCGCCGGATACGCCCCCGGCTCCCCCAGCTCCACCAGCTCCACCACCGCCCCGGCCAGCCGCGACTGCTCGCACAGCCCCTCCAGCGCCCCCAGCCCCGGACCCTCGCCCGACACCGGCCCCTCCCCCGAAGCCGCCGCCTCCGCGGCCGCCGCCGCGGCCCGTCCCACCGCCGCCAGCGGCACCACGCCGGACGCCACCGGGGCCGGCTCCTCCCGCAGCACCCCCAGCATCTCCCGCAGCTCCGTCAACGCCTGGCGCCCCATGTCACCCACCAGCGCCGCGTTCCTCACCGCCTTCTGCGGGTCCTTCAGCGCCACCGCCTGCAACGCCGCCGCGTGCACCACCATCAGCGACACCCGGTGCGCCACCACGTCATGCATCTCCCGCGCGATCCGCCGACGCTCCTCCTGCCGCGCCCACTGCGCCCGCTGCTCCGCCCGGTCCGCCAGCAGCGACAGCTCCTGCTCCAGCGAGTCCGCCCGCTCCCGCAGGCTCTCCATCAGCCGCCGCCGCGCCCCTATATAGAGCCCGAACAGCACCGGAGGCGCGTTCAGCCCCAGCGTCATCAGCAACGCCATCACCGGCACGTACCAGGTGCTCGGATCGAAATCGTCCGCCTGCGCCGCGATGTCCCGCCGCAGCTCCACGGCCGTCACGACGAACACGGCCACCGTCGCCATGCCCGCCAGCACCGCCGTGTACCGCCGCGGCACCTCGGAGGCGGCGAGCGTGTACAGCCCGACGACCCCCATCAGGTAGCCCATCTCGGCCGGCGCCACCGCGATCGACACCAGCACCACGGCGATCGGCCACCGCCGCCGCACGACCAGCACCGATCCCACGATCAGCCCGAACAGCGCCCCCAGCGCCTCCGGAGCCCCCGCCCTCCCCGCGAACTGCACGCCCTCGACGGCACACTCCACCGCCGACACCAGCGCCAGCCCGACATCGAGCACGGCACTCCGCCGCCGCGCCCACCACCCCATGGTCCGCGCGCCCGGCGCGTCCCGGTCTGCCCCCGTTGCGGTCATGCCCCCACCCTACGGTCGCCCCCGACGAAATCCGCAGGGCGCCGACACCCCCGCGCACCGGGGCTCCGCCGGGCCGGGGGCACCGACTCGTACCGTCGCATCGAGGGCGCCTGGTACGGCATAGTGGGGGCGGTCGCGTCGACGGACTAACGGACTGTCCGTTTTGACCGATAATGCCATCCCCTGTGGTGTAATCGGCAACACATGTCACTTTGGATGATATGTTCCAGGTTCGAGTCCTGGCAGGGGAGCCATGACACCCACACGCCGTTCCGGGCCCTGACCGTGCAGGTCAGGGCCCTTGCTCATGTCCGCCCCCCGACCCCCCGGTATCCTTCGTGCGTCCACCACCCAAAGCCGAAGGGCATATCCGTGAGCGCCAACCGCCCGGCAGCCGTCGTCGTCCTCGCAGCGGGTGAGGGCACCCGCATGAAGTCCAAGACCCCGAAGGTGCTGCACGAGATCGCCGGACGGTCCCTCGTCGGGCACGTCGTGTCCGCCGCGCGCGAGCTGGAGCCCGAGCACCTCGTGGTGGTCGTGGGGCACGCGCGGGAGCAGGTCCGGGGACACCTGGAGGAGGTGTACCCGGGGACCCGTACCGCCGTGCAGGAGGAGCAGAACGGGACCGGCCACGCGGTGCGGATGGCCCTGGAGGAGCTGGGGGCGACGCCCGAGGGGACCGTGGTCGTGGTGTGCGGCGACACGCCGCTGCTGTCCGGGGCGACCCTGAGGGCGCTCGCCGAGACCCACGCCGGCGACGGCAACGCGGTGACCGTGCTGACCGCCGAGGTGCCGGACTCCACCGGCTACGGGCGGATCGTGCGGGACCTGGCCACCGGGGCCGTCACCGCGATCGTCGAGCACAAGGACGCCTCCCCGGGCCAGCTGGACATCCGCGAGATCAACTCCGGCGTGTTCGCCTTCGACGGCGCGCTGCTCGCCCGGGCGATCAAGCAGCTGCGGACGGACAACAGCCAGGGCGAGGAGTACCTCACCGACGTGCTGTCGATCCTGCGCGAGGCCGGACACCGCGTCGGCGCGTCCGTCGCCGCCGACCACCGGGAGATCCTCGGGATCAACAACCGGGTGCAGCTCGCGGAGGCCCGCGCCCTGCTGAACCAGCGGCTGCTGGAGGCCGCGATGACGGCCGGCGTGACCGTGGTCGACCCGTCCTCCGTCGTCGTGGACGTGACCGTGACGTTCGAGCCGGACGCCGTGATCCACCCCGGTACGCAGCTGCTGGGCACCACGCACATCGCGGAGGACGCCGAGGTCGGGCCGAACACGCGCCTGACGGACACCGTCGTGGGCCGGGGCGCGCGGGTGGACAACGCCGTGGCGGTCTCGGCCGAGATCGGCGAGGGCGCCTCGGTGGGGCCGTACGCCTACCTCCGTCCGGGCGCGAAGCTCGGCGCGAAGGCGAAGGCCGGCACCTACGTCGAGATGAAGAACGCGACGCTCGGCGAGGGCACGAAGGTCCCCCACCTGTCGTACGTGGGCGACGCGACGATCGGCGAGTACACGAACATCGGCGCGGCGAGCGTCTTCGTGAACTACGACGGCGAGGCGAAGCACCACACCACGATCGGGTCCCACTGCCGGACCGGGTCGGACAACATGTTTGTGGCTCCCATCACCATCGGGGACGGCGTCTACACCGCCGCCGGGTCCGTGATCACGAAGGACGTGCCGGCGGGTGCGCTGGCCGTGGCCCGGGGCCAGCAGCGGAATATCGAGGGCTGGGTCGCCCGGAAGCGGCCCGGCAGCGCCGCCGCGCAGGCCGCCGAGGCGGCCTCGGAAGGATCCGCCGGCGAAAGCTGACCGGAAACAGGTACGTCGATCGAGGCGTACCGTGATACGTGCACACAAATTCGGCTGGTTCGCACACGCGCTCGGGAGCGCGGGTCTTGCGGCCAGAGAACACGTCTGAGGAGACAGTGCTGTGACCGGGATCAAGACGACCGGCGAGAAGAAGCTCATGCTCTTCTCCGGCCGCGCCCACCCCGAGCTGGCCGAGGAGGTCGCACACCAGCTGGGTGTCGGTCTCGTTCCGACCAAGGCGTTCGACTTCGCCAACGGTGAGATCTACGTCCGCTTCCAGGAGTCGGCGCGCGGCGCGGACTGCTTCCTGATCCAGAGCCACACGGCTCCGATCAACAAGTGGATCATGGAGCAGCTGATCATGATCGATGCTCTGAAGCGGGCCTCGGCCCGGAGCATCACCGTGATCGTGCCGTCGTACGGCTACGCCCGTCAGGACAAGAAGCACCGCGGCCGTGAGCCGATCTCGGCCCGCCTGGTGGCGGACCTGATGAAGACGGCCGGCGCGGACCGCATCCTGACCGTGGACCTGCACACGGACCAGATCCAGGGCTTCTTCGACGGTCCGGTGGACCACCTGTCGGCGCTGCCGGTGCTCGCGGACTACGTGGGCGGCAAGGTCGACCGCTCGAAGCTGACGATCGTCTCCCCGGACGCGGGCCGCGTGCGGGTCGCCGACCGCTGGTGCGACCGCCTGGACGCGCCGCTGGCGATCGTGCACAAGCGCCGTGACAAGGACGTCGCCAACCAGGTGACCGTCCACGAGGTCGTGGGTGACGTGAAGGGCCGCGTCTGTGTCCTGGTGGACGACATGGTCGACACCGGCGGCACGATCTGCGCGGCGGCCGAGGCGCTCTTCGCCCACGGCGCCGAGGACGTCATCGTGACGGCCACGCACGGCATCCTGTCGGGTCCCGCCGCGGACCGTCTGAAGAACTCCAAGGTGAGCGAGTTCGTCTTCACGGACACGCTGCCGGTGCCGGGCTCCCTGGAGCTGGACAAGATCACGGTGCTGTCGATCGCGCCGACGATCGCGCGCGCGGTGCGCGAGGTGTTCGAGGACGGTTCGGTGACGAGCCTCTTCGAGGAGCACTGAGCCCCGATTCGTTCCGAGGGCCGTCTTCCCCGTTCGGGGGAGGCGGCCCTCGGCCGTTCCCCCGGGTGTGATCCATTTGGGGGGCCGGGGGCGGGCGGGTAGACTGCTGGGGTTGCTCGGCGAGGGAGGCCGTGCCCGTTCCAGGGTCGGCGCTCCGTTATCGACGCGCTCTTCGTAGCAGGCCATCGCCAGTCGGCGGCCGGGTGACAGCCGCCATCGTCACCACCACTACGAGGAGTGCACATGTCCGAGGTCAAGCTCGCCGTCACCGTCCGCACGGAGTTCGGCAAGGGCGCCGCCCGCAAGATCCGCCGTGCCGCCCAGGTCCCCGCCGTCCTCTACGGCCACGGCTCGGACCCGATCCACCTGACCCTCCCGGCCCACGACACCGCCATGGCGCTGCGTACCCCGAACGTCCTGCTGGCCCTGGACATCGAGGGCAAGGGTTCCGAGCTGGCCATCCCGAAGGCCGCCCAGCGCGACCCGCTGAAGGGCAGCCTGGAGCACGTCGACCTCCTCCTCGTGAAGCGCGGCGAGAAGGTCACCGTCGAGGTCCCGGTCGTCGCCGAGGGCGAGCTGGCCGCCGGCGGCAACCTGCTGGAGCACGTCCTCAACACCCTCTCCGTCGAGGCCGAGGCCACCCACCTCCCCGAGTCCGTGACGGTCTCCGTCGAGGGCCTGGAGGCCGGTGCCTCCGTCGCCGCCGGCGCCATCGCGCTGCCGAAGGGCGTCACCCTGGTGACCGACGCCGACGCCGTCGTCCTCCAGGTCCTGGCCGCCCAGGCCGAGGAGCCGGCCGCCGAGGGTACCGAGGGCGACGAGGCCGCCGAGGCCTGAGCCGTAGGCTCTTGTCCGACGTGACGGGGTGACGGGCCGTGCGGCCCGTCACCCCGTTTCTCTTTTCCCAGCGAACTTTCCCAGTGAACAAGGAGATGGCGATGACCGACGACGCGAACGCGCCCTGGCTGATCGTCGGCCTGGGCAATCCGGGGCCGGAGTACGCGGGCAACCGCCACAACATCGGCTTCATGGTGGTGGATCTGCTGGCGGAGCGGATCGGCGGGAAGTTCAAGCGGGCGCAGAAGGCGCAGGCGCAGGTCGTCGAGGGCCGGCTGGGGCCGGTGGGTCCGGCGAACCGGCGGGTGGTGCTGGCGAAGCCGATGTCGTACATGAACCTGTCCGGGGGGCCGGTGACGGCGCTGCGGGACTTCTACAAGGTGCCGACCGCGCATGTGCTGGCGATCCACGACGAGCTGGACATCGACTACGCGACGCTGCGGCTGAAGCTGGGCGGCGGGGACAACGGGCACAACGGCCTGAAGTCGATGACGAAGTCGATGGGGCCGGACTACCACCGGGTGCGGTGCGGGATCGGGCGTCCGCCGGGCCGGATGCAGGTGGCGGACTTCGTGCTGAAGGACTTCTCGTCGACGGAGCGCAAGGAGCTGGACTGGTTCGTGGACCGGTCGGCGGACGCGGTGGAGTGCCTGGTGACGGAGGGGCTGGAGCGGGCGCAGTCGGCGTACAACTCCTGACGGCGTCCTGGGCCGCCGGCCCTTCGCGGTACGACTGTACGATCGCGGGTCATGACGCACGTCCGGAACGCCGCCATGGTCCTCGTCGCCGTCCTGCTCGTCGTGGCGGGGGTGTGGGCGTCGTGGGGGTCGGCGCAGCACGTCCTGCTGGCGAAGGGCCGTGAGCACGGGACGCTGACGGTCACGGGGTGCACGGACGAGCGGTGCAGCGGGAGTTACGTGCCCCGGGAGACGGAGTCGCCGCGGCGGACGCTGACGATCGGGCGGTCCGTGGCGGCGGGTCCGGGGTCGGTGATCCCGGTCGTGGTGAAGCCGGGGACGGACGAGGGCGTGCGGGCCGGCTGGGGCGGCGGGCTGCACGCGTGGCTGCCGCTGGGCGGGGCGCTGGTGCTGGCCGCGCCGCTGGTGGCGGGGGGTCTGCGGCTGCGGCGGACGGCGTGGGGGCTGGCGGGCGCGGGGGCGGGGTTGTGGGTGGCGGCGTTCGTGACGCTGTGACAGGTCCCGGGGTATGGCCGGATTCCACCAGTTCCTGGCGGGATCGTTATATGCCTCTGGGTTAAGCGTGGCTTAAAGCGACGGATAGGCTGCCCCAGCCACCTCCCACGGCATCCCTCATCCCACAGATGGACGACTGCACATGCGACGCTCCCTGATTCCCGCCGCCACGCTTGTCGCGGCCATGGCGGGCTCTCTGATCCTGGCGCCGACCGCCTCCGCGACGGGTGGCGGCGAGTACGAGCTCCCCCTGCACCAGCCGACGCCGATCAAGGCGGCGGACTTCCAGCAGGGCGACTGCCCCGACACGATCCCCGCCGACCAGGACGGGTGGCACTTCGTGATCCCCGGCAACGGCGTGGACTTCGTCAAGCTGACGGTCACGTTCGACAACGGCACCCCGATCGAGGTCACCACCTTCGGCCCGCCGAAGAACGACCACGCGTACGTGGCCTCCGAGGCCGGTGCCGAGCTGACCTCGGCCGTCGCGATCGTCGACGGCAAGGTGAAGCAGGGCTTCTTCAACCTGTCGCACACGTGCGCGGCGGAGGAGACCGGCGGCACCACGGGTGAGACCACCGGCGAGACGACCGGTGAGACCACCACGGGCGAGACCACCGGCGAGACCACCACGGGTGAGACCACCACGGGTGAGACCACGACCGGCGAGACCACCACCGGTGAGACCACGACCGGTGAGACCACCACGGGTGAGACCACCACTGGTGAGACCACCACGGGCGAGACCACCGCCACCGGTGAGACCACCGGTGAGACCACGACCGGCGAGACCACCACGGGCGAGACGACCGCCACCGGCGGTGCCACCACGGGCGAGACGACCGCGACCGGCGGTGCCACCTCCGGCGAGACCGCCGCGGGCAACGAGACCGACACCAAGGGCGGCTCCGAGGAGGGCAACCTCGCGGAGACCGGTTCGAGCGCGCCGATCGGCGTGCTGGCCGGCGTCGCCGCCGCGCTCGCGGCCGCCGGTGGCTTCCTGGTGATGCGCCGCCGCAAGGCCACGCAGAGCTGACGCCCCCCCGCGCAAGCGAAGTGCCCCCACGGGACTCCCGTGGGGGCACTTCTCGGTTCCGGGGCCGTCAGCCGGTGTTGCGGAGGCCCGCCGCCACGCCGTTGACGGTCAGGAGCAGGGCCCGCGCGAGCAGCGGGTCCGGGTCCTCGCCGGTCTCGACGGCGGCGCGCTGGCGGGCGAGGAGGGCGACCTGGAGGTAGGAGATCGGGTCCAGGTAGGCGTCGCGGATGGCGAAGGTCTGCTGGAGGGCCGGGTGGGAGTCGAGCAGCTTCTCGCCGCCGGTGACCTTGAGGACCTCCTCCACGGTGAGCGCGTGCTCGGCCTCGATCGTCTCGAAGACGTGCTTGAGCTCGTCCGGGACGAGGGTGTCGACGTAGTGGCGGGCGATCCGCAGGTCCGTCTTCGCGAGCGTCATCTCCACGTTGGAGAGGAAGTTCCGGAAGAAGTGCCACTGCTCGTGCATCTCGCCGAGGACCGCGTCGAGGCCGGCCTCGCGCAGTGCCTTGAGGCCGGAGCCGACGCCGAACCAGCCGGGGACGATCTGGCGGGACTGGGTCCAGCCGAAGACCCACGGGATGGCGCGCAGGCCGTCGAGCGAGACGCCCGAGCCGGGGCGGCGGGCGGGCCGCGAGCCCAGGTGCAGGTCGGCGAGCTGGTCGACCGGCGTGGAGGCGAGGAAGTACGTCGGCAGGTCGGGGTCCTCGACGAAGGCCCGGTAGGCGGCGTGGGCCGCTTCGGAGACGACGTCCATCGCGGCGTCCCAGCGGGCCAGGGCCTCGTCGGACTGGCGGGGCGCGGTGTGCAGGGCGGACGCCTGGAGGGTGGCGGCGACCGTCAGCTCCAGGTTCTCCCGGGCCAGGGAGGGGATGAGGTACTTGTCGGAGATGACCTCGCCCTGCTCGGTCACCTTGATCTCGCCCTCCAGGGTGCCCCAGGGCTGGGCGAGGATGGCGTCGTGGGAGGGGCCGCCGCCGCGGCCGACGGTGCCGCCGCGGCCGTGGAAGAGGCGGAGGCGGACGCCGTACCGGTGGGCGACGTCGCGCAGCCGCCGCTGGGCGCGGTGGATCTCCCACTGGGAGGTGGTGATGCCGCCGAACTTGGAGGAGTCCGAGTAGCCGAGCATGACCTCCTGGACGTCGCCGCGGAGCGCGACGAGGCGTCGGTAGGAGGGGTCGGCGAGCATGTCGTTGAGGATGACGTCGGCGGCGCGGAGCTCGTCGGTGGTCTCCAGGAGCGGCACGATGCCGATCTTGGCCCAGCCGGCGTGCAGGTCGATGAGGCCGGCCTCGCGGGCGAGGACGGTGGCCGCGAAGACGTCGTCGGCGCCCTGGCACATCGAGATGATGTAGGACTCGATCACCTCGGGGCCGAAGCGCTCGAAGGCTTCCTTGATGGTGTGGAAGACGCCGAGGGTCTTCTGGCCGGGAGCGTCGAGCGGGGCGGGGGTGGGGGCCAGCGGGCGGCGGGAGCGGAGCTCCTTGGCGAGCAGCCGCTGCCGGTAGTCGCGGGGCATGTCCGCGTACCGCCAGGACTCCTCGCCGAGGCGGTCGAAGAGCTGGCCGAGGGCGTGGTGGTGGGCGTCGGCGTGCTCGCGGACGTCCATGGTGGCGAGCTGGAGCCCGAACGCGGAGAGCGTGCGGATGGTGCGGTCCATGCGGCCGTCGGCGAAGAGGCCGCCGCGGTGCTCGCGCAGGGAGGTCTGGATCAGGGTGAGGTCGCGGATGAGCTCGGCGGTGCCGAGGTAGTCGCGGCCGTCCTGGTGGGGGGTGCCGGCGGCGAGGCGTTCGCGGGTGTTGAGGAGCTTCTGGCGGACGCAGGTGGCCTTGAGGCGGTACGGCTCCTCGGCGTTGAGCCGCTTGTAGCGGGGGCTGATCTCGGGGAGGAGGTCCAGGTCGCGCTGGAGGGAGTCCAGGAGTTCCTGGGTGGCTCCGGTGTAGCGGATGGAGTTGGAGAGCAGGCCGCGGAGGAAGTCGATGAGCTCCAGGGCGTCGGTGATGCCGTGCTCGTGCTGGAGGATCAGGACGTCCCAGGTCACCTGGGGGGTGACGTTGGGGTTGCCGTCGCGGTCGCCGCCGATCCAGGTGCCGAAGGTGAGCGGGCGGGTGCCGGCGGGGAGCTCGTAGCCGACGCGCTCCAGCTCGGCGGCGAGGTCCTCCAGGACGTCGCCGACGGCGTTGGCGTGGAGCTCGTCGAGGTAGTAGATGGCGTTGCGGGCCTCGTCGGCGGGCTCCGGGCGGACGACGCGGAGTTCGTCGGTCTGCCAGATGAGGTCGATGTTCTCGGCGAGCCGGAGGTCGTGGCGGCGCCGGTCGGCCTCGATGACGGGCGTCTCCAGGAGGGCGCCGATGCGGCGGAGCTTGTTGAGGACGGAGCGGCGGGCGGCCTCGGTGGGGTGCGCGGTGAAGACGGGGCGCACGTTGAGGTTCTTGACCGTCTCGCGTACGTGCGCGGGGTCGCCGTCCTTGAGCATGTCGGCGGTGCGGGCCAGGAGGCCGCCCTCGGCGGCGCGCTTCTCCCGGAGCTCGCGGCCGCGGTGGACCTGCTCGGTGACGTTGGCCAGGTGGAAGTAGGTGGAGAAGGCGCGGACGAGCTTGGCGGCCGTCTCCAGTTCGACGCCGCGGAGCAGCTCGGCTGCGGCGTCGCCGTCCTCTCGGGTGAGGCGGCGGACCTTCTCGACGAGGTCGAGGAGCTCGTGGCCCTCCTGGCGCACGAGGGTCTCGCCGAGCAGGTCGCCCAGTCGGCGGATGTCGGCGCGCAGCTCGGCGTTGGTGGTGGGAGTCTGGTCGGCACTGCTCACAGGTGCGGCTCCTTGCAGTGTTCAAGCACGTCTGGAGGGTTCTGGAGGCTTGCGGACCGCGCTGTCCGGCGTCCCCAGGATAGGTGTCCAATCCCTGGACATCGGGCAGCCCCCCGCTTGTGCCCTCTTGCCGCGTGCCGCCGCGCTGCCATACTTACGTCGCCGTAGGTTACGCAGCCGTAGCCTCGGCCCGATTCTTTTCCGTACGCACCCTCACCCTCACCCCCCAGGGGACACGCATGACCATCAGCCCCGAGGTCACCTCGGCGTCCGAGGCGACCGATCCGGTCCAGGACCTGCCCTCCGCCACGCTGGGCGGTGACAGCAAGGGTTCCGTCGAGCAGTTCGCGCTGGCGCTGTTCATCGTGGTGCCGTTCGTGGCGCTGCTCGCGGCGGTGCCGCTGGCCTGGGGCTGGGGGGTGAGCTGGCTGGACCTGGGGCTGATGACGGCGATGTACTACATCGGCTGCCACGGCATCACGATCGGTTTCCACCGTTACTTCACGCACGGGTCGTTCAAGGCGAAGCGGCCGCTGCGGATCGCGCTGGCGATCATGGGCTCGCTGGCGGTCGAGGGGCCGCTGGTGCGCTGGGTGGCGGACCACCGCAAGCACCACAAGTTCTCGGACGCCGAGGGCGACCCGCATTCGCCGTGGCGGTTCGGGGAGACGGTCCCGGCGCTGATGAAGGGCCTGTGGTGGGCGCACATCGGCTGGATGTTCGACGAGGAGCGGACGCCGCAGCACAAGTACGCGCCCGATCTGATCAAGGACCCGGCGATCCGGCGGATCTCGCGCCAGTTCGTGGTGTGGACGATCGTCTCGCTGGCGATCCCGCCGGTGGTGGGCGGTCTGGTGACCTGGTCGTGGTGGGGCGCGTTCACGGCGTTCTTCTGGGGCTCGCTGGTGCGGGTCTGCCTGCTGCACCACGTGACGTGGTCGATCAACTCGATCTGTCACGCGGTGGGCAAGCGTCCGTTCAAGTCGCGCGACCGTTCGGGGAACGTGTGGTGGCTGGCGGTGCTGTCGTGCGGCGAGTCGTGGCACAACCTGCACCACGCGGACCCGACGTCGGCGCGGCACGGGGTGCTGAAGGGGCAGGTGGACTCCAGCGCGCGGCTGATCCGCTGGTTCGAGCTGGCGGGCTGGGCGAGCGACGTGCGGTGGCCGGCGCAGTCCCGTATCGACGCCCGGCGCCAGGCAGCCTCCTCCGACGCGGCATGATGGAAGACGTGGCGATCGACGGCGTTTCCAGCAGCACCAGCGGTACGGGCGGTACCGGAGCGAAGCCCCGGCGGAGCCGCCGGGTGCGGATGACCGGTGCGGAGCGCCGGGAGCAGCTCCTGGACATCGGCCGGACGCTCTTCGCCGAGAAGGGGTTCGAGGGCACGTCGGTGGAGGAGATCGCGGCGAAGGCCGGGGTCTCGAAGCCGGTGGTGTACGAGCACTTCGGCGGCAAGGAGGGCCTGTACGCGGTCGTGGTCGACCGGGAGATGCGGCAGCTGCTCGACGGGGTGACGGGGGCGCTGACCGCCGGCCATCCGCGGGAGCTCCTGGAGCAGGCGGCCTTCGCGCTCCTGGACTACATCGAGAACTACACGGACGGTTTCCGGATCCTGGTCCGGGACTCGCCGGTGGCGCAGTCCACGGGGACGTTCGCGTCGCTGATCAGTGACATCGCCACGCAGGTCGAGGACATCCTGGGCCTGGAGTTCAAGGCGCGCGGTTTTGATCCGAAGCTGGCGCCGCTGTACGCGCAGGCGCTGGTCGGGAGCGTGGCGCTGACCGGCCAGTGGTGGCTGGACGTCCGCAAGCCGAAGAAGGCCGAGGTGGCGGCGCACCTGGTGAATCTGGCGTGGCACGGCCTGGACGGTCTGGAGCAGAAGCCGCGGTTGATAGGGCACCGGAAGAACTGAGCGTGCGGCCGGGTCCGGCGGGTGTCCGCCGGGCCCGAGGTGACGGAAGACGGAAAGTTTCGTTGCCGTCTCAACGGTCAGCGCTATGATCCCCCCACATCCGGGGGGGTGTTCGCCCTCCGCACGTGGCCCTCGTGTGCCGTGCGGAGGTGGTGCGGAGCCCTGCCCTGGATGCCTGTTCTCACGTTCCCCAGGGGGGGATCACTTTGCGTACCGCCATCTCCTCGCACGCCCGCCGCGTCTCCGCGTGCACCGCGCTCGCCCTCTCCGCCGGCATGCTGCTGGCGACCCCCGCGTCGGCGGACACGCCGGCGCCGCTTCCCTCGGTGGAGCGGCCGTCCGTCTCGGCCGAGCTGCCCCGCCGTTCCTTCATCCTGCCGCAGGCCGGCCGTGCCGCGTCCGCCGCGGCGACGGGTGACACCCGGCCGCTCGCGGACCTGAACAGCGACGGCTGGGAGGACGTCGTCTTCCGCTCCATGGACGGCGAGCTGTACTCGTCCCTGTCCGACGGCGGCGGCGGCGAGTTCCTCGCGACCCGCACCGAGGTCGCGAAGGACGTCATCCCGATCGGCAACCAGGGCGGCAACTCGATCCGTCCCGAGGTGCTCGTGCTCTCCGAGACCGGCACCCTGACGATGTACCAGGACGCCCACCGGGACAGCTACGACGTGGAGCGGACCGTCGGCGCCGGCTGGCAGGTCTACAACAAGGTCTTCTCGCCCGGTGACATCAACAACGACGGCCGCGCCGACGTCCTCGCCCGCACCCACGCCGGTGAGCTGTACGTGTACCTGGGCACCGGCCACATGACCGGTCCGCTCTCCACCCGGAAGCGGGTCGGCGGCGGCTGGGGCGTCTACGACCAGCTCGTCGGCGCCGGCGACGCCAACGGCGACGGCAAGGGCGACCTGTACGTCCGCGACACCACGGGCCGCCTGTGGTTCTACGCCGCCACGGGGGACATGAGCCGGCCGTTCGCCACCCGCCGGGCCATCGGCCAGGGCTGGAACACGTACAACCAGATCATGTGGGCGGGCAGCGGCGCCCTCGCGGCCCGCGACAACACCGGCACGATCTACCTGTACGACCCGCGGGGCGACGGCACCCTGTCGGCGCGCCGCAAGGCCAGCGACACGGGCGGCTGGGCGGGCGTCGCGCAGTTCGCGAACTCCGGCAGCCTGCCGCACACGGGCAAGTCGGGCGTCTACGCCCGCACGACCGCCGGCAACCTGTTCTGGTACGGCAACACCACCCGGGGCTTCCTGAGCTCCCGGTACCAGCTGACCGAGGACGGCGGGTGGGCGGGGATCAACATCTTCCACGCCTCCTCCCTCGACGCGGACAACTTCGGCGAGTTCGGCGTCGTCTACGACGGCCGCCTCTTCTTCGGCGACAACGTCATCGGCTCGGGCTGGGGCGTCTACGACGCGCTGGTCGGCCCCGGCGACCTGAGCGGCGACGGCAAGGGCGACCTGCTGGCCCGGGACCGCTCCGGCGTCCTGTACCTGTACCGCGGCAACGGCCACGCCACCGCGTTCGCCTCCCGGGTCCGGGTCGGCGACGGGTGGAGCGCGTACGACAAGCTGGTCGGCGCCGGCGACTACACGGGTGACGGCCGCGCGGACCTGCTGGCCCGCTCGAAGGCCGGCGACCTGTACCTGTACGCGGGCACGGGCACCGCGAGCGCGCCGTTCAAGGGCCGGGTGAAGATCGGCGGCGGCTGGGGCGGCTACAAGCACATCACCGCCCCCGGCGACCTGAACGCCGACGGCAAGGCGGACCTGCTGGCCGTGACGGGCGGCGGGACGCTGTACCGCTACACGAACACGGCGCCGGGCAAGTTCGCCCCGCGCAAGCAGCTCGCGACCGGATTCGGCGTCTACAACACCTTCTCCTGACGCCCTCCGGGCCCGGAAGGGGTGCCCCGCGCCGGATTTCCGGTGCGGGGCACCCTGTTCGAAATCCGTTCGCCTCGTTGTCGGCGGAGCGGGTTACACTCACGCACATATCCGGGGGGATGTTCGCCCCTCGCACGTCAGAACACGTGCGAAGGCGCCGCGAACCCGTCCGGGTCCCATTCTCTTTCGTTCCCCAGGGGGGGATCTTTTGCGTTCCGTGTTCTCCGGGCGTGGCCGCCGCGTCGCCGCGTGCACCGCTCTCGCCCTCTCCGCCGGCATGCTGCTGGCGACCCCGGCGTCCGCCGACACCGACCCGGCGCGCTCCTTCGCCGAGAAGCGCCAGACGGCCACCGACGGCCCGAAGAAGAGCCTGCCGCAGCCGGGCGCGACCCGCGCCGGCGCCCAGGCCGCCCAGGCCGTCTCGCCGCTCCTGTCCGACCTGGACAACGACGGCGCCGAGGACATCATCTACCGCGACGCGGACGGGTTCCTGAACGCGGTCGTCGGTGACATCACCTGGCCGTTCGGCGACTGGAGCGCCCCGGCGCCGCTGGACGTCGTCCCGATCGGCAACCAGGGCGGCGGCGCGCTGCCCGAGGTGCTCACGGTCTCGACGAACGGCACGCTGACCCTGTTCAAGGACAACAGCGAGACCGGCAGCGTCGACGCCGCGGGCGAACCGCGGGCCGGCGTCCGCGTGGGCGGCGGCTGGCAGATCTACAACAAGATCGCCTCGCCCGGTGACGTGAACAACGACGGCCGCGCCGACGTGATCGCCCGCACCCCGGCCGGTCAGCTGTACGTCTACATCGCCACCGGCGACCTCACCAAGCCGCTCGGCACCCGCATCCTCGTCGGCTCCGGCTGGGGCGCGTACGACCAGCTCGTGGGTCTCGGCGACGGCAACGGCGACGGCAAGGGCGACCTGTACGCCCGCGACACCACCGGCACCCTGTGGTGGTACACGGGCACCGGTGACAAGAACAAGCCGTTCACCACCCGCAAGGCCATCGGCGGCGGCTGGAACACCTACACCCAGATCGTGGCCGGCGGCCACGGCAGCCTGCTCGGCCGCGACCTCAACGGCACGCTCTACGGCTACGCGCCGAACGGCAACGGCACCCTGGCCCCCCGCGTGCGGGTGGGCGACGCGGGCGCCTGGTCGGACGCCGCCCAGATCGCCAACGCCGGCAGCATCCCGTACCTGGGCCGCGAAGGCGTCCACGCGCTGACCCCGGGCGGTTCCTGGTACTGGTACCAGAACACCACCACGGGCAAGCTGGCCCCGCGTCTGACCATCGACGACCAGAACTCGTTCGCGGGCCAGAACCTCTTCGGCCTCTCCTCGATGAACGACGACGGCGCGTCCGACCTCGGTCACGTCGTCAACGGCTACTTCTTCATCGACGGCTCCCAGATCGGCGCCGGCTGGGGCATCTACAACTCCATCGTCGGCCCGGGCGACCTGTCCGGCGACGGCAAGGGCGACATCCTCGCCCGCGACAAGAACGGCGTGCTGTACCTGTACAAGGGCAACGGCCTGGGCACCGCCCTGGCGACCCGCGTCAAGGTCGGCACCGGCTGGCAGATCTACAACAAGATCGTCGGCGCCGGCGACTACACCGGTGACGGCCTCACGGACATCGTGGCCCGCACCACCGGCGGCGACCTGTACGTCTACCCGGGCACCGGCAGCGCCACCGTCCCGTTCAAGACCCGCGTGAAGGTCGGCTCCGGCTGGGGCGCCTTCAAGCAGCTCGCCTCCCCCGGCGACCTGAACGCGGACGGCAAGGGCGACCTCATCGCCGTGAACGGCGCGGGCGAGCTGGTCCGCTACCTGAACACGGCCCCGTCGAAGTTCGCCTCCGCCAAGATCGGCACCGGCTTCCAGATCTACAACCGGATCGGCTGACGCCTCCCGGCACCCCTGGCCGCCCCGCACCGGATCCGTCCGGTGCGGGGCGGCCGCGTTTCCGGACGGGCGGTCATCCCGGCTTGCGGGCGACCGCGAAGACGCGGCGGAAGGGGAAGACCGTGCCGCCGGGGCCCGGGGGGTACGCCTCGTGGAGGAGGGCGCGGTACTGGGCGAGGAAGGCGTCGACCGCGTGCCGGTCGTCGCCGAGGGTGGTGAGGACGGGGCGCAGGGCGGTGCCCTTGACCCAGTCGAGGACGGCGTCCTCGCCCTGGAGGAGCTGGCAGTAGACGGTCTCCCAGACGTCGGTGGCGCAGCCGAGGGCGGTGAGGCGGGCGAGGTAGTCGGCGGGGTCGAGGATGTGGACGAAGCGCCGGCCCTGGTCGCCGAGGCGTGCGCGCCACTCGGGGAGGGCGCAGAGTTCGCCGAGGAGGGCGTGGCTGGGGGAGGTGAAGTTGCCGGGGACCTGGAAGGCGAGGGTGCCACCGGGGCGGAGTCCGTCGATCCAGGGGGCGAAGGACTCGGGGTGGTTGGGGACCCATTGGAGGGCGGCGTTGGAGACGATCAGGTCGTAGGGCTCGCCGGGGGTCCAGTGGGCGGCGTCGGCGGGGCGGAAGTCGAGCCAGCCGCCGCCGGAGGTGGTGCCGGCCCAGTCCTTCTCGGCCTGTTCGAGCATCTCGGGCGAGAGGTCGTAGCCGGTGATGTGGGCGTCGGGCCAGCGGTCGGCGAGGAGGGCGGTGACGTTGCCGGGGCCGCAGCCGAGGTCGGCGATGCGGGCGGGGCGTCCGTGGTCCGGGAGCCGCGGTATTCGGTGGAGGAGGTCGAGGAAGGGGCGGGTGCGGTGGGTGGAGTGGTGGAGGTACTGCTGCGGGTCCCATACCGGTGCGGCGACGGAGTGCGCGGAATACATGTTCGAAGCCCCCTTGCAGGCGATAGTCGGCCAAACGGAACCGGTTCCGGCCGGGTCCCTTCCCCGTTGCCCCGCCAACTATATCTTGATGTCAAGATTCATGACATCAAGAAACTCGAATGCAAGAGACTTTATGTCAACAGACCCACTACACTGATCACATGGAGGACGAGGTCGACCGGCTGGTCGCTGCATGGCGCCGAGAGCGCCCGGACCTCGACGTGGAGCCGTTGGAGGTCCTCAGCCGGGTCTCCCGGCTGGCCCGGCACCTCGACCGCGCCCGCCGGCTCGCCTTCTCGGAGCACCAGCTGGAGCCCTGGGAGTTCGACGTCCTCACCTCGCTGCGCCGCGCCGGAGCCCCGTACCAGCTCTCCCCCGGCCAGCTCCTCACCCAGACCCTGGTCACCTCCGGCACCATGACCAACCGCATCGACCGGCTCACCAAGAAGGGCCTCGTCGAGCGGCTGCCCGACCCCAGCGACCGGCGCGGGGTCCTGGTCCGGCTCACCCCCGAGGGGCGTGACCGCGCCGACGAGGCGCTCGCCGGGCTGCTCGCCCAGGAGCGGGCCATCCTCGCCCAGCTCTCCCGCCCGCAGCGCGCCGAACTCGCCGCCCTGCTACGCCGGCTGACCGCCCCGTTCGACAACGTCCCCGGCTAGCTCCGGCAGCGGCGCCGGGCCCACGCCCGCGCGCCGGGCCAGGGCCACCGCCGCCAGCGTCGAGTGGACGCCCAGCTTCCCCAGCACGTTCTGCATGTGCGTACGGACCGTGTGCGGGGAGAGGAAGAGCCGCTCCGCCACCGCCTTCCGGCCGAGACCCGCCACCATGCAGCGCAGCACCTCCCGCTCGCGCGGGGTCAGCGACTCCACCAGGCGCTCGCTCTCCGTCCGGTGCTTCCGGGCCGCCGTCAGCTCCCGCAGCACCCCCGTGAGCAGCGCGGGCGGCAGATGCGTCTCGTCCCGCAGCACCCCCCGGACCACGGCGAGGAGCCGCTGGAGCGAGCAGTCCTTCGCCACCCAGCCGGAGGCCCCCGCCTGGAGCGCGAGCGCGGCCCTGCGGGCGTCGTCCCGCTCGGCGAGCACCACCGCGCGGACCGCGGGCATCGCCTTCCGCACCCCCGCGACCAGCGAGATCCCGTCCACGGCGGGCTCCCCCTCCGGTCCGGACGGTACGGCCGCCGGGGCCGCGGGCACCGCGCCCAGGTCGGCGTCGACGAGCAGCACGTCGAAGCGGCGGCCCTCCGCGGCCCCCCGGTCCAGACAGCGCAGGGCGGCGGGACCGCTGCCCGCCGCGGCGACGTCGACGTCCGGCTCGGCCGCGAGCGCGGCCGCCAGCGACTCGGCGAAGACGCGGTGGTCGTCCACCACCAGGACCCGGATTCGTGCCACGGACACCCCCAAGTGTCGAGGAGAGACCGGCGCGGTACGGCGCCGGGGGCGGGTCCGTCGGGCGCACGGCCGCCGCCGTGTCCTGACTGCTACCCCGCTCCCGGCGCCGTACCCGACGGGTCTCGCCCCCTGAACGGCGCCGGCCCCCACCGGCGCTGCCCCACAGAGTAGGGGCGGGGCGGCGCCGTGGGGGCCGATTGGCGGAAGTGTCCGAAGTCGACCGTACGTGTGACCTGAAGGATCACGTACGGGCGACGTCAGAGGCGGCGGGCGCCCGCCGAGGGCACGGCCGGGAAGATCCCCGGCTCCGCGTACCCGGCGCCGGCGAACGCCTTCCGGACCGCCTCGCCGACCTCCTCCGCCCGGTCCGCCTCGACCAGGACCACCGCCGAGCCGCCGAACCCGCCGCCGGTCATCCGGGCGCCGAGCGCGCCGGCCGCGTTCGCCGCCTCGACCGCCAGGTCCAGCTCGGGGCAGGAGACCCGCAGGTCGTCCCGGAGCGAGGCGTGGCCCTCGGTGAGGACCGGGCCCACCGCGCGGGTCTCGCCGGCGTCGAGGAGGGCGATCACCCGGACCACCCGGTCGTTGTCCGACACCACGTGCCGGACGTACCGCAGGACCGTCCCGTCGCTCAGCCGGCCGAGGGCGGCGGGCAGATGCGCGGCGTCGACCTCGCGCAGGGCGCGCACCCCGAGCGCCCGCGCACCCGCTTCGCAGCCGGCGCGCCGCTCGGCGTACGCGCCGTCCCCGAGCGCGTGCTTCACCCGGGTGTCGACGACCAGCAGCGCCAGCCCCTCGGCGGCGAGGTCGAAGGGCACCTGACGGAACGACAGGTCCCGGGTGTCCAGGTGGAGGGCGTGGCCCTCCACCGCGCAGGCGGAGGCCATCTGGTCCATGACCCCGCAGGGCACTCCGACGAAGGCGTTCTCGGCGCGCTGGGCGATCCGGGCCAGTTCGGGGCGGGTGAGCCCGAGGCCGAAGAGGTCGTTCAGGGCGAGGGCGGTGACGACCTCCAGGGCGGCCGAGGAGGAGAGCCCGGCGCCGGTCGGCACGGTGGAGACGAGGTGGATGTCGGCGCCGCCGACCGGGTGTCCGGCCTCGCGCAGCGCCCAGACGACACCGGCCGGGTAGGCGGCCCAGCCGCCGCCGGAGAGCGGTTCGAGTCCGTCGACGTCGAGCTGGACGATGCCGCCGGCCCCGAAGTCGGCGGACCCGGAGTGCAGGCGCAGGACGCCGTCGTCGCGGCGGGAGACGGCGGCGAGGGTGGTGTGCGGCAGGGCGAGCGGCAGCACGAAGCCGTCGTTGAAGTCGGTGTACTCCCCGATGAGGTTGACCCGCCCGGGGGCGGCCCAGACACCGTCGGGGGCGGCGCCGTACAGCGCCTCGAAGTCGGCGGCGACGGTCACGCGCGGGCTCCTTCCTGCTGCCGGGCGAAGGCCCAGGCGTCGGTGACGATGGCGGCGAGATCGGGACGGGAGGGCGTCCAGCCGAGCCGCTCGCGGGCGGCCTCGGCGGAGGCGACCAGGACGGCCGGGTCGCCCGGCCGGCGGGCGGCGGCGACCTCCGGGACGGGGTGACCGGTGACCTTGCGGACGGTCTCGACGACCTCGCGGACGGAGAAGCCGTTGCCGTTGCCGAGGTTGCAGATCAGGTGCTCGCCCGCCGGCACGGTGCCCTCCGTCATGGCGTCGAGGGCGAGGACGTGGGCCTCGGCGAGGTCGGCGACGTGGATGTAGTCGCGGACGCAGGTGCCGTCGGGGGTCGGGTAGTCGTCGCCGTAGACGGAGATCGCCTCGCGGCGGCCGAGGGCGACCTGGAGGACGAGCGGGACGAGGTGCGACTCGGGCGCGTGGCGCTCGCCGAGCTCCCCGTACGCCCCGGCGACGTTGAAGTAGCGCAGGGAGGCGGCGGCGAGGCCGTGCGCGGCGCACTCGCCGGTGATCATGTGGTCGACGGCCAGCTTGCTCGCCCCGTACGGGCTGGTGGGCGCGGTCGGCGCGGACTCGGTGATCGGCAGGGTCTCCGGCTCGCCGTAGGTGGCGGCGGTGGAGGAGAAGACGAGCTTGCGGACGCCGGCCGCGCGCAGGGCGGCGAGCAGGGCCATGGTGCCGCCGACGTTGTTCTCCCAGTACTTCTCGGGCTGCGCGACGGACTCGCCGACCTGGGAGAACGCGGCGAAGTGCAGGACGCCGTCGTAGGAGCCGTCGAGCACGCGGGCGGCGTCCTGGATCCGGCCCTCGACGAACTCGGCGCCGGCCGGGACGCCCTCCCGGAAGCCGGTGGACAGGTCGTCGAGGACGGTGACCCGGTGGCCCCGCTCCAGGAGGTGGGCGGCGACCACGCTGCCCACATAGCCCGCCCCGCCGGTGACCAGGTACTTCTGGGAAGACGTCATGCGCTTGCCACCTCTCGGATGCGCCGGGCCGCGTCCTCCGGCCGGATGTCGTTCATGAACGCGCCCATGCCGGACTCGGTTCCGGCGAGGAACTTCAGCTTCCCGGAGGCGCGCCGGACGGTGAACAGCTCCAGGTGCAGTCCGAAGTCCTCCCGCCGCTCGTCCGTGAACGGCGCCTGGTGCCAGGCGGCGATGTAGGGCGTGGGCGGCTCCGCCGGGCCGAAGATCCGGTCGAAGCGCCTCAAGAGTTCCAGATGGACCTGTGGGAACTCTGTCCGCGCGGCCTCGTCGAGGGCGAGCAGGTCGGGCACCCGCCGGGTGGGGTGGAGGTGGACCTCGTACGGCCAGCGGGCGGCGTACGGGACGAAGGCGATCCAGTGCTCGGTCTCCAGGACCACCCGTTCGGCGTCGGCGCGTTCGCGGGCGACGAGGTCGTCGAAGAGGTTCCGGCCGGTGGTGCGGCGGTGCTCGTCGAGGCGGCGGCGCATCAGGGCCGTGCGGGGGGTGACGTACGGGAAGGCGTAGATCTGGCCGTGCGCGTGGGGCAGGGTGACGCCGATCTCCTGGCCCCGGTTCTCGAAGCAGTAGACCTGCTGGACGCCCGGGAGGGCGGAGAGGGCGGCGGTGCGGTCGGTCCAGGCGTCGAGGACGAGGCGGGCCCGTTCCTCGGTGAGGTCGGCGAAGGAGGCGGTGTGGTCGTCGGTGAAGCAGACGACCTCGCAGCGGCCGACGCCACCGGAGAGGGAGGGGAAGCGGTTCTCGAAGACCGCGACCTCGTAGCTCTCCTCGGGGATCTCGCTCTCGCGGCCGTCGCGGGCCGGGCAGAGCGGGCAGGCGTCGGCCGGCGGGAGGTAGGTGCGGCTCTGCCGGTGGGACGCGACGGCGACATGGTCGCCGGTCAGCTCGTCGAAGCGGATCTCCGAGCGGGAGGTGACGGGGGTGAGCGGGCGCGGGTCGACGGCGGTGCGGACGGCGTCGTCACGCGCGTCGTAGTAGATGAGCTCGCGCCCGTCGGCGAGCGTGGTGACGGTCTTCTTCACGGGGGTGCCCTCCGGGCGGGATCAAACAGAACCACGCACAAAGAATCACAACCGAACATCGGAGTCAATGGCGCGGCCCCGCGCCGCCCGGAAGCCGGACTCAACGCGGCGTGCGCTGCCCCGCGCCGCGCCCGGAAGCCGGACTCAGCGCGGCGTGCGCTGCCCCGGCACCGCCCGCTCCAGGAGCCCCGTCCGGGCCGCGAGCGCCGCCGCCTCCAGACGCGAACCGACCCCCAGCTTCATGAGCACCCGCTGCACATGCGTCCGCGCCGTGCTCGGCGCGATCCCCATCCCCGCCGCGATCAGCCGGGTGTCCTCGCCCTCCGCGACCCGCACCAGCACCTCCACCTCCCGGTGGGTCAGCAGCCGCAGCAGCCGCTGCGCCTCGTCGTCCGGCTGCGCCGCCGGGTTCAGCAGCTCGGCGAAGGCCCCCGCGAGGAGCTGCGGCGCCACCGCGGCCTCGCCCGCCCGCGCCTTCAGCAGCGCCCGCTCGACGCCCTCGATCCGCTCGTCGTGCCGGACGTACCCGGAGGCCCCGGCCGCGAAGGCCGCCGCGATCCCGCGCGGCGACGGGACCGGGCCCAGCACCACCACGGCCACCTGCGGGCGCTCCCGCTTGATCCGCGCGACCGGTTCGAAGGCCCCGGGCGCGGCGGGCGCGGCGGTGCCGAAGAGGCAGACCTCCGGCGCCCGGCCCACCACGACCTCCGCCGCCCCGGCCGTCGGAGCGGCCGCCGCGAGCACCCGGTGCCCGCGCAGTTTCAGTGCCGAGGCGAGCGCCTCCGCGAGCAGGCGGTGGTCGTCCACGACCACGAGCCGAACGCCCATCCCGAAATCCCCCATCCCCCGAGCGTGCCGTCCCCCGGCACCTCTGACCCGGCAAGCTACACGCTCCCCCGCCCCACGGTCCGTCAACCTCCGCGGCACGAACGGGGGACGGACACGGGAAGGGCCTCCCCGGAACATCCGGGGAGGCCCTTCCTGCGAGCGGTCGCGGGGTCAGTCCTTCGTGGCGTAGGACACCGCGTGGTACTTCTTGCCCAGGGAGCTTTCGGACTCCCGCGGCTTGTTCGCGTAGGTGGCCGAGATGAAGAACCGGCCGTCGGCGTAGAGGAGTTCCGCGCCCGTGATCGAGAAGCTGCTCACGATGTCCCGGTTCCCCTTGTCCGACGGGGTCTCCATCAGCAGGGTCTCCTTCATCGTGCCCGCGTTGACGGAGACGATCTGCCCGCCCTTGTCGTACGGGCCCACCTTGTACGCGATGATGTCGCCGCCGTCCATGCGCAGCGGCATCAGCGTGTACCCGTCGCCCGCGTCGGCCTTCTCGGGCGCGGTCCGGCCGGTGGCGAGGTCGAACGCGATGATCTCGTTCGTCTCGTCGCTGTACTCGCCGGTCGAGCCCTCGTGCTCCTCGGTCGGCACGTAGAGCCGGTCGTCGCCGACGAGGACCTGCCGGCACTCCTCCACCGAGGTGGCGCCGCACTCGGCCGCGTAGCGGTCGGCGCTGGCCGCGATCTTGGTGCGCAGCTTCCCGGTCTTCTCGTCGATGGAGAAGAAGTCCGAGATGCTGCTGCCGTCGTCGGCGGCGTCGCCGACGTTGGCCGCGACGACCAGCGGCTTGGTCGAGACGACCGACGCGTACTTCACGCCCGACGGCATCTTGAACTGCGAGAGCGGCTTGCCGGAGACCGGGTCCAGGTTCTGGACGAGGATGGTCTCGGAGCCGTACCTGCCGCACTTGCGGACCGCGACGAGGCCGGCGCCGCCGCCGTAGCCCATGTCGTAGCAGTTCTGGTCGTTGGACTGCGGCTTCCAGCGGACCTTGCCGGTGGCCGCGTCGAAGGCCGCGCCGCCGTCGGTGCCGCCGGCCGCGACGGTCCCGCCGCCGAGCGTCACCTCGCTGAAGCGGGCCTTCTCGTCACCACCGCCGCCGACCGAGGCGGACCAGAGCAGCTTTCCGGTGTTCAGGTCGACCATGCCGACCTGGTTGCAGCTCTGGTAGTAGCGGGGCGCGACGCGCTTGGACTCCTCGAAGAGGATCGGCACCTTGTGGTCGGCGGTCATGTGCCGGGAGGCACCGCAGACCTGGCCGGCCAGCGGAAGGGTCCAGGAGACCGTGCCCTTGGCGATGTCGTAGCCGACGACCGAGTTGACGCCCGTCTTCACGTACGTCGTGTCGGTGAGCCAGGAGCCGTCGACGGGCGTGGTGTCGGGCACCTTCGGCACGTCGATGCGGAAGGCCAGGCTCGCGCCGGTCTTCGCGCCCGGCTTCTCCTTGCCGTCGCCGCCGAGGCCGGAACCGCCGCCGGAGCCGCCGGCTGCGTCGCCGCCGCCGTTCGGGGACTGGCTGGTGCCGCCGGTGGGCTTGGCGTCCGGCGTGTCCGAGCCGGAGGTGGAGTACCAGATGCCGCCGCCGACGATCAGGGCGACGGCCACGACCGCCGCGATGATGATCTGCGTCTGCGCCGACAGCTTCTTCCCGCCGCCCGGCCCGGGGGCCGGGACCTGCTGCTGCGGCGCGGTCGGGTAGCCGTACGGCTGCTGGGGCTGGGCCGGGTAACCGTACGGCGGCGGCACCGGCTGCTGGTGCTGCTGCTCCGGGTACCCGTAACCGGGCTGCGGGGGCTGCTGCTCCGGGTAGCCGTAACCGGGCTGCGGGGGCTGCTGCTCCGGGTAGCCGTAACCGGGCTGCGGGGGCTGCTGCGGGTAGCCGTAGCCCGGCTGTCCCTGCGGCGGGGGCGTCGGCGCGCCGAAGCCGCCCTGGCCCTGGGCCGGGCCCTGCGGGGCGCCGAAGCCGCCCGCCGGCGGCGTGTGGCCGCCGGGGGGCTGCTGGGGCTGCTGGTAGCCGCCCGGGGGCGGGCCCGGCGGCTGGTTCGGCGGCGGGAAGCCGCCCGGGGGCTGGTTCGGCGGCGGAGGGGGTGGCTGGGTCATCGGTCCGCGTACCTCACTTGCTGAAGCCCATCATCGTCTTGGTCTCCTTCTCCTCGGCGTCGCTGGACGCCGAGACGCGGCCGGCCGCCACCACGAACGTGCCGTTGCCGTAGGCGTAGCCGGCGCTGAAGAAGCCGCTCTCGATCTGCGCGACCGAGACCGGGTGCTTGAGGAGGATCTTCGGCGCGCCGCCGGACGGGGCGATCGTCGCGACCGCGCCGCCCTTGTCGTACTTGGGCGCGACGTAGACCAGGACCTCGCCGCCCTCCATGCGCAGCGGCGTCATCTGCTGCTCCTCGGGCGCCTTCGAGCGCCACTTGGGCTTGCCGGTCTTCAGGTCGAAGGCGACGACCTCGTTGGCGGTGCCGTAGGCGGCCTCGGTCGCCATGTAGAAGGTGTCGCCGGCGGCGGCGACACCGGTGCAGCCCTGGAGGTTGCGGCCGAAGATGACGAAGCCGCCGCCGCAGCTCGGCGCGAACTTGTCCTTGCCGCCCTCGATCTGGGAGCGCACGGAGCCGTTCGGGTTGAGCGCGACGACCGACCACTTCTTCTGCTCGCGCTGGAAGGCGGAGACGACCAGCGGGTTCACCGAGTAGACCTTGTCGACCTCCCAGGTGGCGGCCAGCCGGTAGGTCCACTTGGGCTTGCCCGTGGCGGGGTCGACCTCGCTGACCGTGTGCTGTTCCTTGGCCGGGTCGGACGTGCGGCACTGGTTGGCCGCGATCAGCTTCGTGGCGTCGCCGGCGTACGCGTACGGCTTGCAGTCGCCGGTCGAGCCGGTGAAGACCTGCCGGCCGTCGGTGAGGGAGAAGCCGTAGGCGCTGCTGCTGCCGGCGGCGGTCACCGTGTTGCCGCCGATGGCGAGGGTGTTGTCGGAGAAGGCGAAGAGGCCGGTCGGCTTCGGGACGGCCTTCTTCCAGCCCGCCTTGCCGGTCTTGAGGTCGATCTGCTGGAGCATCGAGCACTTGGCGCCGTCCTTGGCGCTCTCCTCGTACCCGAAGACCATCAGGCCGTTGGCACCCGGCTGGGCCGGGGCGGCGCACAGCTGGAAGGGGACGTCGACCTGCCACTTCTTGCTGCCGTCGGCGAGGCTGTAGCCGGCGACGCCCTTGTACATGCCCTTCACGACGGTGTCGCCGACGATCCAGGGGCCGAGGACCTCGGAGCCGTTGCGGGGCAGGTCGACGTCGTTGGTGGTGAGGAAGTTGACCTTCGCCTCACCCTCCTGGCGGGCCGCGTTGAGGTCGTCCTCGCCGCCCTTGTCGCCGTCGCCGGAGCCGTCGCCCTGGTCGGCGGACTCGGTCGGCTTCGGCGCCGCGGTGGCGCTGGAGGTGCTCGCCGTCGGGTTCGCGACGGTCGGCTTCTCGTCGTCGCCCTTGCCGACGACCGCCCAGGTGGTGACGGCGGCGACGACCACGACGGCCGCCGCGACGGCCGCGACGAGCGCGGTGCGGTTCTTGAACGGGCCGCCGCCGGAGCCGCCGGCCGGGGCGGGCGCGGCCGGGTACATCGGCTGCGTCTGGCCCGGGTAGCCGCCGTAGGGGTTGGCCTGCTGCCCGTACGGGCCGGGCTGCTGGCCGTACGGACCCTGCTGCTGGCCGTAAGCGCCCTGCTGGGGCTGCTGCGGGTAGCCGTACGGGCCGGGCTGCGGGGCCTGCTGCGGGTAGCCCTGGCCGGGCTGGCCCTGCGGGGGCTGGGCGGGCGGCTGGGCCGGGGCCTGCGGCGGCGCCGGCGGCATCTGCGGCGGCTGGGCCGGCGTCTGCGGAGGGACGGGCGGCATGCCGCCCTGGTTCGGATCCTGGGGAGCTCCGAAGCCCCCCGGCGGCTGGTTGCTGGGCGGCTGGGTCATCAGCGCTTCCCCCTTGCTGTGAGCGGGTTTTCTTTCTACCACTCGCGGGGTGGCGCAAAAGCGACCGGTCCATCCCTTGTGCCCAAGGGAGGACCGGTCCGTGATGCCCTTGTTATGCGTTCTCGGCGAGTTCGAGCCAGCGCATCTCCAATTCTTCACGTTCTCCCGAGAGTTCGCGCAACTGCGCGTCGAGCTTCGCGACCTTCTCGAAATCGGTCGCGTTCTCGGCGATCTGCGCGTGCAGCTTCGTCTCCTTCTCGGAGATCTTGTCGAGCTGCCGCTCGACCTTCTGCAGCTCCTTCTTCGCGGCGCGCGCGTCGGCGGCGGAGACGCCCCCCGAGGGCTGCGCGGCCGGGGCGGCGGGCGCCGGGGCGGCCGCCTCGATCATCCGCTGCCGCCGCTCCAGGTACTCGTCGATGCCGCGCGGCAGCATCCGCAGGGCCCGGTCGCCGAGCAGGGCGAAGGTGCGGTCGGTGGTGCGCTCCAGGAAGAAGCGGTCGTGGGAGATGACGACCATGGAGCCGGGCCAGCCGTCGAGGAGGTCCTCCAGCTGGGTCAGGGTCTCGATGTCGAGGTCGTTGGTGGGCTCGTCGAGGAAGAGGACGTTCGGCTCGTCCATGAGGAGGCGCAGCAGCTGGAGGCGGCGGCGCTCGCCGCCGGAGAGGTCGCCGACCGGCGTCCACTGCTTCTCCTTGCTGAAGCCGAACTGCTCGCAGAGCTGTCCGGCGGTCATCTCCCGGCCCTTGCCGAGGTCGACCCGGTCGCGGATCTGCTGGACGGCCTCCAGGACGCGCAGCTGCGCGGGGAGTTCGGTGACGTCCTGCGAGAGGTAGGCGAGGCGCACGGTCTTGCCGACGACGATCCGGCCGGCCGGCGGCTGCTTCTCGCCCTGGGTGACGGCCGCGTCCGCCAGCGCCCGCAGGAGTGAGGTCTTGCCCGCGCCGTTGACGCCGACGAGGCCGACGCGGTCGCCGGGGCCGAGCTGCCAGGTGAGGTGCTGGAGCAGCGTCTTCGGACCGGCGGTGACGGTCACGTCCTCCAGGTCGAAGACGGTCCTGCCGAGGCGCGCGTTGGCGAACTTCATCAGTTCGCTGGTGTCGCGGGGCTCCGGCACGTCCGCGATGAGCGCGTTGGCCGCCTCGATGCGGAAGCGGGGCTTGGAGGTGCGGGCGGGGGCGCCGCGCCGCAGCCAGGCCAGCTCCTTGCGGACCAGGTTCTGCCGCTTGACCTCCTCGGTCGCGGCGATCCGCTCCCGCTCGGCCCGGGCGAAGACGTAGTCGGAGTAGCCGCCCTCGTACTCGTAGACGTCACCGCGCTGCACGTCCCACATGCGGGTGCAGACCTGGTCGAGGAACCAGCGGTCGTGGGTGACGCAGACGAGCGCCGAGCGGCGGTTCTGGAGGTGGCCGGCGAGCCAGGCGATGCCCTCGACGTCGAGGTGGTTGGTGGGCTCGTCGAGGACGAGCAGGTCCTGGTCCTCGATGAGCAGCTTGGCGAGCGCGATGCGGCGCCGCTCGCCGCCGGAGAGGGGGCCGATGATCGTGTCGAGGCCCTGCTCGAAGCCGGGCAGGTCGAGGCCGCCGAAGAGCCCGGTGAGCACGTCGCGGATCTTGGCGCTGCCGGCCCACTCGTGGTCGGCCATGACACCGATGACCTCGTGCCGGATGGTGGCCTTCGGGTCGAGCGAGTCGTGCTGGGTGAGGATGCCCAGGCGCAGCCCGCCGCTGTGGGTGACGCGGCCGGTGTCGGCCTCCTCCACCTTGGCGAGCATCCGGATGAGGGTGGTCTTGCCGTCGCCGTTGCGTCCGACGACCCCGATCCGGTCCCCTTCGGAGACGCCGAGCGAGACCCCGTCGAGCAGGGCACGGGTGCCGTACACCTTGCTGACGTTCTCGACATTGACCAGGTTGACGGCCACGTTGACTCCAGTACGGGGGATCGATCGACGTCCCAGGGTACGTCCCCGCGCGGCCGGGGCCTCGCGTCGTCGGTCCCGGCCCCGGAGGCCGCCGCCCCGCGCGGAGGCCGGGCGGCCGTCACCGGGACCGGATCCGCCCCGCCCGTTCCACCAGGAGCCAGCCCGCCAGGGCCAGGGCGACGGCCGCCGGGGCCGTGACGGGGACGGCTATCAGGGTCGCCGAGTGACCGTCGAGGAGCCCGGCGAAGCCCGTCAGGGAAAGGCCGAGGACGCCGAACAGGGCCAGGGTGATGCCGAGGGCGGCGAGCGGCCCGCCGGTGCCGGTCGCCGGGGCGGCCGGGACCGGGGCCTCGAAGCGGCGGAAGACCGCGACCAGCAGGGCCGTCAGCACGCCGGCCGCCGCGAACCGCAGCGGGACCTGCGCCCACCAGCCGCCCGAGGCCGGGGCGGGGAGGTCCGCGCCGAGGCCGAGCACCGCCCCGTACACCGCGAGCATGGCCGTCAGGTGCCACAGGAACGCCGTCATCGCGATCCCGTTGGCGGCGACGACCGTCCGCCACACCCCGGCGCGGGCGACGAGCCGCGCGCCCGGGCCCTTCAGCAGCTCGACCGCGCCGACCAGCCACAGGCCGTGGCAGAGCAGGGCGAGGGTCGGCGGCGCCATGTTCGACACCTTCTCCCCCGGCATGCCCACCATGGACAGCGGGTACGGCCCGAGGGCGACCAGCGCGGTCGCGCCGGCGAGGCCCGCGCCGGCGAGCAGGGCCGGGCGGCCGATCATGCCGTCGGCGCGGAGGAAGCCGAGCTGGTGGACGGCGAGCCACACGAACGCGAAGTTCAGGAACTCGACGAAGGGCACGTCCGCCGCGAACCGCAGCACGTCCACGGCGACCGCCCCGCCCGCGAGCGCGGCGAACGCGCCCCAGCCCCAGCGCTCGTGCAGCCGCAGCAGCGGCGGCGTGAAGGCCACCATCGCCAGGTAGATGCCGATGAACCACAGCGGCTGCGTGACCAGCCGCAGCGCGACCCCGGTGAGACCCCCGTCCGCACCGGAGAGCTGGAGCAGCAGCGCGGCCACGCCCCACACCCCGACGAACACCATCGTCGGCCGCAGCAGCCGCTGGAGCCGGGCCCGCAGGAAGGCCGCGTACTGGGGCCGGGAGCGGTGGGCGAGGGCGTGCGAGAAGCCGCCGACGAAGAAGAACACCGGCATCACCTGGAACGCCCAGGTCACCACCTGGAGTTCGGGCACGACGGCGAGCAGGTTCCCGACCTGTCCGTCGGCGCCGACGGCCGCCATCAGCCAGTGGCCGAACACGACGACGGCGAGCGAGGCGACCCGGAGCAGATCGACGTACCGGTCACGCGTCGCGGGCGTGGCGGCGGCGAGTTCGCGTGCGCTGATTCCCATGGGGGTACGGTCCCGCGCCCGCCCGGCGGGGAACAGGGCGCGGATACTCAGCCGGCCGCTGAGTACCGGCCCGGGCCCGGGCGGAGGCAGTGCCAACCGGCCCCATGCCGTCGGCCACGCGGGCGACCTCGCGGCCGGGGCTGCCGGGAGCCGTGGCTGACGAGCCGTCATGTTCTCTTCGGACCACCCGCCCCCCCATCCGAGGAGAGACCCATGCCGAGACGCCCACGCCTCGCCGCCGCCGCCGGCGCCGCCGTCGCGCTCACCGTGCTCGCCGCCGGCCCCGCGTCGGCCGGCGACCCGACCGTGACCGACCCCCGCGTCGTCGCCCGCTTCGACTTCGCCGCGGGGCAGACCCCGGAGAACATCGCCCTGGAGCCCGACGGCTCCGCCGACGTCACCTTCGCCTTCTCCCGCCAGGTCGCCCGCGTCACGAAGCGGGGCGACACGACGATCCTCGCCACGCTCCCCGAGGTGCCGGGCGCGCAGACGCCCGTCGGCGGGGCGGTCGTCCTCGGCATCGCCCGCGCCCACGACGGCACCCTGTACGTCACGTACGTCACCGGCAAGAAGGAGACCGGCATCTGGCGCGTCCGGCCCGGCGGCGCCCCGGAGCAGATCGGCTTCTTCCCGGCCGACGCCTTCCCCAACGGCCTCGCCCTCGACGAGGAGTGCGGCACCCTCTACACGGCCGACACGCGCCTCGGCAGGGTGTGGAGCCTCCCGGTCACCGGCGGCGAGCCCACCGCATGGGCCACCGGGGCCGCGCTCGAACCGACCGCCGAGATCCCCTTCGGCGCCAACGGCCTCAAGGTCCACCAGGGGGCCGTCTGGGTCTCCAACACGGCCCACGGGACCCTGCTGCGCATCCCGGTCCGCGAGGACCGCACCGCCGGCCCCGTCGAGACCCGGGCGACCGGGCTGAACTTCATCGACGACTTCGCCTTCACCGGCCACGGCGACACGGTCCTCGCCGCGCTGATCATGGACGACAAGGTGGAACTCGTCCGGCCCGACGGCACCCACAGGACGGTGCTCACCGGGGCGGACGGCCTCGACGACCCGACCTCCGTGGCCGTGCGCGCCAAGACCGTCTACGTGAACAGCGCGGCCTTCTTCACCACGGTGGACCCGGACCCGAACCTGCTCCTGGCCAGGATCTCCAAGAACAAGCTCTAGGCGTCCCGGAGGACCGTCGCGCCGGGCGCCGGGGACGTCGCCGGGCGCGCCGTCCGGCAGGTGCCGGAGGCGACGAGGGCGGCGGCGACCGCGACCGCGCTCTCCGCGTCCTTGACCAGGAACGCCGTCGTCGGGCCCGAGCCGGACACGAGGGCCGCGAGGGCGCCCGCCTCCGTGCCGGCCGTCAGGGTCGCGGCCAGCGACGGGCGCAGGGAGAGCGCCGGGGCCTGGAGGTCGTTGGCGAGGGCGCCCGCGAGAGCCGCGGTGTCGCCGGTGCGCAGGGCCTCCAGGAGCGCCGGGGACGCGGCCGGCCCGGGGACCTCGACGCCTTCGGTGAGGCGGTCGAACTCGCCGTACACCGCCGGGGTCGAGAGCCCGCCGTCGGCGACGGCGAACACCCAGTGGAAGGGCCCCTCCACCGGCAGCTCCGTCAGCCGCTCGCCGCGGCCGACGCCGAGCGCCGCGCCTCCGACGAGGCTGAACGGCACGTCGGAGCCGAGCTCGGCGCAGATCTCCAGGAGCACGTCACGGGGGGTGTCGAGGCCCCACAGCGCGTCG
This sequence comes from Streptomyces sp. NPDC058052, assembly GCF_042885515.1. Lineage (NCBI taxonomy): Bacteria > Bacillati > Actinomycetota > Actinomycetes > Kitasatosporales > Streptomycetaceae > Streptomyces > Streptomyces sp. NPDC058052. The sequence continues at coordinate 382,350 of NZ_JBHVRX010000004.1, forward strand.
CAGGCGAGGAGGGCGCCCGCGCCGTCCGCGCTGCCGCCCGCCATGCCGCCGGCGACCGGGATGTCCTTCCGGATGTGCAGGTGCACGTCCGGGGAGAGGCCGTGCCGGGCGGCGAGCAGCTCGGCGGCGCGGGCAGCCAGGTTGGTGCGGTCGAGCGGCACCTTGTCGGCGTCGGGGCCCTCGCAGGTGATCGTCAGCCCGTCGGCGGGGACGGCGGTGACCTCGTCGTACAGCGAGACCGCGAGGAAGACGTTGGCGAGGTCGTGGAAGCCGTCGGGGCGGGCGGCGCCGACGGCGAGCTGCACGTTGACCTTGGCCGGGACCCGTACGGTCACGCCGTTCATGCCTTCGCCTCCGCGATCCGCGCGAACTCCTCCACCGTCAGCGACTCGCCGCGCGCCTGCGGGGAGATCCCGGCCTTCACCAGCGCCTCCTCGGCGGCGGCGGGCGAGCCGGCCCAGCCGGCGAGGGCGGCCCGGAGGGTCTTGCGGCGCTGTGCGAAGGCCGCGTCGACGACGGCGAAGACCTCCGCCTTGGTGGCGGTCGTCGCGACCGGTTCGGCGCGGCGGACCAGGGAGACGAGGCCCGAGTCGACGTTGGGCGCGGGCCAGAAGACGTTGCGGCCGATGGAGCCGGCGCGCTTGACGTCGGCGTACCAGTTCGCCTTGACGGAGGGGACCCCGTAGACCTTGTTGCCCGGCCCTGCGGCGAGCCGGTCGGCGACCTCGGCCTGGACCATGACGAGGGTCCGCTCGATGGTCGGGAAGCGGTCCAGCATGTGGAGCAGGACGGGCACGGCCACGTTGTACGGGAGGTTGGCGACGAGCGCGGTCGGCGCCGGGCCCGGCAGCTCCTGGACGAGCATGGCGTCGGAGTGGACGAGCGCGAAGCGGTCCTGCCGCTCCGGCATCCGCGCGGCGATCGTCGACGGCAGCGCGGCGGCCAGGATGTCGTCGATCTCGACGGCGGTCACCCGGTCGGCGGCCTCCAGGAGCGCCAGGGTGAGGGAGCCGAGCCCGGGCCCCACCTCGACGACCACGTCGTCCGGGCGGACGCCCGCGGTCCGGACGATGCGCCGGACGGTGTTGGCGTCGATGACGAAGTTCTGGCCCTTCTGCTTCGTGGGGCGCACGCCGAGGGCGGCGGCCAGCTCACGGATGTCGGCGGGGCCGAGGAGGGCGTCGGGGCCGTCGGGGCCGGTGGTGGTGCTCACCGGTACAGCCTAGGCCCTGTCCGGCGCTGGTCCGCCGGACAGGCCCGGGCCCGTCCGGCGGCGGGCGGCCGGGCCGGGCCCGCCGCTCAGCCGAAGAGCCTGCGGCCGCAGTGCGGCCAGGGGCCCGCGCCGCGCTGGACGTACAGCTTCTTCGCGCGGAACGTCTGCTCGGCGGCGGGCGCGTCCTGGGCGACGCCGGTGCCGCCGAGGGAGCGCCACGTACCGGGGTCGAACTGGTAGAGGCCGCCGTACGTCCCCGACGGGTCGACGGCGTTCGGACGGCCGCCGGACTCGCAGGCGGCGAGGGCGCCCCAGTCCAGGCCGTCGGCGCCGGCGACGGAGGCGGGCAGCGCGCGGGTGCCGACGCGGACCTTGCGGGAGACCGGCTCGCGGACGATCTCCTCGCCGGTGCGGCGGGGCTTCTGCCGGACGCCGTTGACGGACCGGAGGTGGTACGTGATCCGGCGCAGGCCCGGCACGCCCTGCCGTTCGACGACCTCGGTGCCGGCGAACAGGCCGGGGTCGCGGACGCGCTCGACGGCGTAGGGGACCGCCTCCTCGCGGGTCTGGGTGGAGCCGGTGATCCGCAGCACGGTGATCGTCTGGCCGTCGCGGGGGAACGCCTCCCGGGGCACCGAGGTGGTGTCCTCGCCGCCGAGGGTGATCCCGGCCTCGTCGAGGGCCTCGGCGACGGTGGCCGCGTTGGTGCGGACGGTCCGCTCGCGTCCGTCGGCGAGGAAGGTGACCGCGCGTTCGGTGCGGACGTCGAGGGCGAGGCCGCCGCGGGAGATCGCGGCGGAGCGGGAGACCGACAGATGGGCGCCCTCGGCGCGGACGCCGAGCTGCCGCAGGGCGCCCTCGACGGTGTCGGCGGTGGTCCACACCTGGCGGCGGTGCCCGTCGAGGGTGAGGGCGACCGGCCGTCCGTACCGGAGGACGATCTCGTCGCCGCTGGCCAGCGGCTCGCCGGGGGCGGGGGCGACGAGGTCGTGCGCGCCGACCGCCAGGCCCTCGTCGGCGAGGAGCTCCTCCACGTCGTCGGCGAAGGTGTGCAGGGTGCGGGGGACGCCGTCGACGGAGAGCCGGACGGCCTTGTCGTCGGCGACGAAGGCGGTGGTGCCGCCGGCCAGGAAGGCGACGACGAGGGCCTGCGGGACGAGCCGGCGCAGCCCGTCCCCGGCGGGGCGGGCGGTCCTGCGGCGGCGGGCCCCGCGCCGGCCGGCGGCCCGGCCCTGCGCGGGGACGGGGGCGGGGACGGGGGCGGGGGCCGGGAAGGGCCCCACGGCGAGGGGCGCCGCCTGGGTGGGCTGCTCGTGGACGGGCAGCGTGGCCGCCGCCCCCCGCCGTCCGGCGCGGTGACTGCCCTGGGAAGTGCTCACGAGGCCGGGACCCTAGCCCCGGCGACGGTCACTCTCCAAAACGACGCGACTACCTCGCGTAACCGTTATGGATCGGTGATGCGCGGCCGCCGGGTCCCGGCCGGTCGCCTCCGGTCGCGCTCGGCCGTGTCCGGTCCCGGCCGGTCCCGGCCGGTCCGCCGGTCAGTAGTCGAACGCGCGGGCCGTGTTCACCGCGAGGGCCTCGGCCATCGCGTTCTCGTCGATGCCGCGCACCTCCGCCATCGCCCGGACGGTGACCGGGATCAGGTACGGGGCGTTGGGGCGGCCCCGGAAGGGCGCCGGGGTGAGGAAGGGGGCGTCGGTCTCCACCAGGACCAGCTCCAGCGGGGCGACCGCGAGGGCGTCGCGCAGCGGCTGGGCGTTCTTGAAGGTGACATTGCCGGCGAAGGACATGTAGTAGCCCTTGTCGGCGCAGATCCCGGCCATGTCGGCGTCGCCGGAGTAGCAGTGGAAGACGGTCCGCTCGGGGGCGCCCTCCTCGTCGAGGACGCGCAGCACGTCGGCGTGGGCCTCGCGGTCGTGGATGACGAGGGTCTTGCCGTGCCGCTTGGCGATCTCGATGTGGGCGCGGAAGGAACGCTCCTGCGCGGCCATGCCCTCGGGGCCCGTGCGGAAGAAGTCGAGGCCGGTCTCGCCGACGCCGAGGACGTGCGGGAGGGCGGCCAGCCGGTCGATCTCGGCGAGCGCGTCGTCCAGCGCCGCGTCCCCGCCCGCGTCCCTGGCCCCCTGCCGGGACCAGCCGTCGGGGTCGCCGAGGACGATCCTCGGAGCCTCGTTGGGGTGCAGGGCGACGGCCGCGTGCACGTTCTCGTACCGCTCCGCGGTCTCGGCGGCCCACCGGGAGCCCTTCACGTCGCAGCCGACCTGCACGACCGTCGTCACGCCGACGGCGGCCGCCCTGGTCAGGGCCTCCTCGACAGTGCCCGACTGCATGTCCAGATGGGTGTGCGAGTCCGCGACCTCCACGAGGAGGGGTTCGGGCAGCGGCGGCGGGGCGTCCTTGGCACTCATGGCCCCGATCGTACGAGGGCCATGAGCGGGTCCGCGCGGCGGTTTCAGTGGCGGGAGCGGAAGGGGTGGAGCAGGTCGGAGAGGTGCCAGTGGTGCGGGACCGGCGCCCGGTCCTCGTCCCCCTCGGTCAGCTCCTGCCCCATCGGCCCGGCCGGCGAGACGGGACTGGTCTCCTTGGATCCGCGCCCGTGGTGCTCCATCGCGGCGATCAGGTCGAGCACGGTGGACACCTGGCCGGCGCGCATGATCCGCACCACGTGTCCGCCGCAGTTCATGCAGGTCGGGTTCGAGAGCGGGGAAGGAACCCGCTCCCCGTCCGCCTTGTACACGACGAACGCCTGACCGCGCGCGTCCGTGTGGTGCTCGATCTCGTAGGACTGCTCCCAGCCGTACCCGCACCTCATGCAGGCGAAGGCGTACGCCTCATGCGCGACGGGCGTTCCGGTGCCGGTGGTCTCGCTCATGCCAGCTCCTCTCCACTGGGTCCAGTGGACGCCTTTTCGGGCCGGAGCGCATCAGCACGGAAGAAAGCATGGAGCGGTTTTGGGCGTTCCCTTGCCAAGCGCCCTGTGAAGACTCCCGGCGCCGGATTCGGCTTTGCCTTAAAGATTAGTCCTTTACCGTTCGCAGGGCCTTTTCACGACGCGTTCTTTGCCGCCACGACGGCATCGAAGACCTCCCGCTTGGGCAGGCCCGCCTCGGCGGCGACCGCGGCGATGGCCTCCTTGCGCCGCTCCCCCGCCTCCTCGCGCACCCGCACCCTGCGCACCAGCTCGGCCGCGTCCAGCTCCTCGGGGCCGGTCTCCGGGGCGCCCTCGACGACGACCGTGATCTCGCCGCGCACCCCTTCCTTCGCCCAGGCCGCCAGCTCGGCCAGCGGGCCCCGCTTCACTTCCTCGTACGTCTTGGTCAGCTCGCGGCAGACGGCGGCGCGGCGCTCGGCGCCGAACACCTCGGCCATCGCGTCGAGGGTGTCGTCGAGCCGGTGCGGCGCCTCGAAGTAGACGAGGGTGCGCCGCTCGCCGGCGACCTCCTTCAGGCGGCCGAGCCGCTCGCCCGCCTTCCTCGGCAGGAACCCCTCGAAGCAGAAGCGGTCCACCGGCAGACCGGAGAGCGCGAGCGCCGTCAGCACGGCGGAGGGGCCGGGGACCGCGGTCACCTTGATGCCGGCCTCGACGGCGGCGGCGACCAGCCGGTAGCCGGGGTCGGAGACGGACGGCATGCCCGCGTCGGTCACGAGCAGTACCCGGGCACCGCCGGCCAGCGCCTCGACCAGCTCGGGCGTCCGGGCCGACTCGTTCCCCTCGAAGTAGGAGACGACCCGTCCCGTGGTGTGCACGCCCAGGGCCCGGGTCAGGCCGCGCAGCCGGCGGGTGTCCTCGGCCGCGACGACGTCCGCGCCCTCCAGCTCGGCGACGAGCCGGGGCGGGGCGTCCGCGATGTCGCCGATGGGGGTGCCTGCGAGTACCAGCGTTCCTGTCACCCGCCCATCCTCCCAGCCCGCAACGGCCCCCGCCGACCCCGGGCGGGCGACCTGCGCGGGCCCGGTCCCTACGCGCGCACAGGCGCAGTCCCTACGATGGCGCGGTGACCCGAACCGCACCCGAGGCCCTGGAGGGCCAGCACCCCATGGCGAAGACCGTGGCCGAGCCCTCTTCGTGGCAGCTCCGGCTGCGTCGCTTCGGCTACCGTCCGCCCGCCACCGGCACGCTCTCCATCGGCACCAGGGACCGGCTCGACCCGCCGTACACCCGGCCCTCGCAGCGCGTCACGTCGCTGCTCGGGCTCGGCCCGGCCGCCGCCGACCGGGTCTGGCGGCTCGCCGCGTGGGGCGGGCCGCTGCTGGTCGCGGCCGTCGCGGGCGTGCTCCGGTTCTGGAACCTGGGCAAGCCGCACGCGGTGATATTCGACGAGACGTACTACGCCAAGGACTCCTGGGCCCTGATCAACCAGGGGTACGAGGGGGCGTGGCCCAAGGACATCGACAAGACGATCCTGGCGAACCCCGACTCGGTCCTGATCCCGACCGACCCCGGCTACGTCGTCCACCCGCCGATGGGCAAGTGGGTCATCGGCCTCGGCGAGAAGATCTTCGGCTTCGAACCGTTCGGCTGGCGGTTCATGGTCGCGCTCCTCGGGACGCTCTCCGTCCTGATGCTGTGCCGGATCGGCCGCCGGCTCTTCCGCTCCACCTTCCTCGGCTGCCTCGCCGGCCTGCTGCTCGCCGTCGACGGCCTGCACTTCGTGATGAGCCGCACCGCGCTCCTCGACCAGGTGCTGATGTTCTTCGTGCTGGCGGCCTTCGGCTGCCTGGTCCTGGACCGGGACCGGACGCGGAGACGGCTCGCCGCCGCGCTCCCCGAGGACGACGAGGGCGTGCTCCGCCCCGACGCGGAGATCGCCGAGACCCTGCGGCTCGGCTGGCGCCCCTGGCGCATCGCGGCCGGCGTGATGCTGGGCCTCGCCGCCGCCACCAAGTGGAACGGCCTGTACGTCATGGTCGGCTTCGGCCTGATGACGGCCCTGTGGGACGTCGGCGCCCGCCGCACGGCCGGCGCGGTCCGCCCGTACCTCTCGGTGATCAAGAAGGACGTGCTGCCGGCGTTCGTGTCGGTGGTGCCGGTGGCGCTGGCGACCTACCTGGCGACCTGGACCGGCTGGCTCGTCACCGACAAGGGCTACTTCCGCGACTGGGCCGCCAAGCAGGACGCGCTCCCGAACGGCGGCGGCACCTGGTCCTGGCTGCCCGAGTGGCTGCGCAGCCTGTGGCACTACGAGACCGAGGTCTACAGCTTCCACGTGGGCCTGACCTCTCCCCACACGTACGAGTCGAACCCCTGGTCCTGGATCGTCCTCGGCCGCCCGGTCTCCTACTTCTACGAGTCCCCCGCCCCCGGCACCGCCGGTTGCCCCGCCTCCGCCGGCGAGAAGTGCGCCCAGGAGATCCTCGCCCTCGGCACCCCGCTCCTGTGGTGGGCCGCCTGCTTCGCCCTCGTGTACGTCCTCTGGCGCTGGGCCTTCCGCCGCGACTGGCGGGCCGGCGCGATCGCCTGCGCCGTCGCCGCCGGCTGGGTCCCCTGGTTCCTCTACCAGGAGCGCACGATCTTCCTCTTCTACGCCGTCGTCTTCGTCCCGTACCTGTGCCTCGCGGTCGCGATGATGATCGGCGCGATCATCGGCCCGAAGGGCGCCACGGAGAAGCGCCGCACCTTCGGCGCGGTGGCGGCGGGCTGCCTGGTCCTGCTGATCGTCTGGAACTTCATCTACTTCTGGCCGATCTACACGGCGACCCCGATCCCGATGGACCAGTGGCGGGCGCGGATGTGGCTGGACACGTGGGTCTAGCTGCTCAGACACCCCGGGACGACGAGCCGGGCGACGGGCCTCACGTGTCAGCCGACCGTTCTCGGTCTCGCCCCCTAGGACACGGTTTTAGTTGATTCCGAACCAACTGGTTTACCTCATCTGCTCATCCATGCCCCTCCATTTGACAAATGGAGTGCTCCGGACAAACGTGGGCAACGAGTACCGCACCCGTGGAATCGAGCACATCATGACCGGAACCACGAAGACCAAGAGGATCGGTGCCGCACTCGCCGCCACGGCGGCCGCCTTCGCACTGGGCGTCGGTGGGGCCTCGATCGCGGAGGCCAAGATTCAGCCGGTGGACATCTCCTGCACCAACAACGGGGGCCACGAGCCCGGCGGCCAGCAGCCGTCCTGCAAGGGCAGTTCACTGACTCAGGAGTCCGAGAACCAGAACCCCGCAGGCCACGCTCCTCGCGGCCACAACTGACACTCACGCTCCCCCCAGAGCCCTCTAGCGGCCTCTTCGATCGCGCCGTCGAGCGCGGTGGAGGGGCCGAACCAGGTGGCGGACACCCCCTCGTGCCGAGCGGCGAGGGCCGCGCTCGAAAGCCGATCTCGCCGCGCGGACGTGAGAAGAGGGCGCGACCGGTGGTCGCGCCCTCTTCTCCTTCCCCGCCTACTTCCGGGGGGTGTCCGCGGGGAGCGTACACCGGGCCGCCTCGTGGGCCTGTCCGGCGGCGATCTCCGCGAGGCGGCGGAGGTCGTCGAGCCGGTCGGCGGGGACGGGGTCGCGGAGCTGGACGGAGGTGCTCAGGCCGGCGTCGGAGTACGGCAGGCACGCGGAGTAGACGGCGGCGACCTTGGGCGTGGAGGTGGTGAAGGCCCAGCGGCCCGCGTCGAAGGGCTCCGCGGAACCGGCGGAGACCATGTCGAGCACCTCCTTCTCCCACCCCTTCTCGGTCGGTCCGCCCTGCATCTCGGTGCGGACCGTGAGCAGCCGGCCGTCACCGCGGATGAAGCACCGGGAGCTGTGGTAGATGTCCCGGGGGTCGGTGGAGCGGCGCTCGCCCTCCTCCCGGGAGATCCGGTACGAGGGCGCGTACGGCAGGATCCGGTTCAGGATGTCCGCCGCCTCCTGCGACTCGCCGAACGAGGGGCAGAGGCCGGCCGCCTCGATCGTGCCCCGCGGCTTCTTGAAGGGCGGGGTGTTCGTGGCATGGCTGATGCCCGCCCAGGCGGCGGCCAGCGCCAGGACGACGAGCGCGACGATGCCGCGCTTCTTCGTCAGCTTCATGATCACTTGTCCTTTTCCAGCGCCTTGGGAACACCCACGCCGTCGACGAAGTCTCCGACGGCGGCCTGGGCGTTGGTGAAGCCCAGCTCCGTCTCCGTGGCGACCAGCGACACGATGTGGGGCGACGGGTTGCCGGACTTCTCGCCGGCGTCCTGGGCGGCCTTCTCCACGAGGCGGAACGTGGAGTCGCGGGTGTCGCCGATCTCCTCGCCGTTGCGGTAGATGACCTCGCCCGAGCTGTCCTTCATCAGGCCCTCGGTGAGGCTGCCGATGATCTCGCCCGCGACCGTCTCCGCGACGCCGCCGGCGATGACTCCGCCCGGGCCCACCATCGATGCGGTGCCGACGCCCACGCCGATGCCGACGAGGGACTCCCCGAGCTCGCCCGCCTTCGTGATGGCGTCGTTGAACTCGGCGTCCTTGTTGCCGGCGTCCAGCTCGCTCGCGTACGCCCGGCCGGCGCCCAGGGTTCCCTGGATCTCGCCCGCGTTCCGGGCGATGTCCTTGATGGCGGGCTCCAGGTTCTGCGTGGGCGTGTACTTGTCGTCCTGGACGTACGCCTCGGGATGGGCGAAGTGGTACTCCATCGCCGACGCCGTGTAGGCGTGCTGGCCCACGGTCAGTGCGGCGTACCCCTCGGGGTTCTGCCCGACCGCGTACATGAAGCGCGTGAGGTCCTGCTCGCCGAGCTCCGCCACCGCGCCCTGCACCGGGTAGAGCTTGTCCACGTTGACCTCCGCCGCGCTCAGACCGCGGTGGATGTCCGCCATGTACTCGGCGGAGATCTGGCCCATGCTGTCCGACATGAAGCCGTTGTCGGTGAGGCGGGACGGGACCTCGGAGACGGACTTGACGAGGTCGCCGTACAGCTTCGCCTGTTCCGGCGAGTGCGTGCTCGTGGCCGGGGTCGGGAGTTCGCCCGCCGGGTGACCCGTCGTGGCGGCCTCCAGGGCGGCGGCGAGGTAGTTCTTGCCGGAGATGCTCTTCTCGCCCTCCGAGTCCTGGTCCTGCACCCACTCCCGCTCCTCGAAGAGGTACTGGAAGTTGGAGAGGCCGATGTGGCCCTTGTTGCCGTCGCCGTCGGTGTCGCGCTTGAAGGGGTTGTTCTCGGTGTCCTTCGCGATGAACTCCGAGGTGAAGAACTCGGTCGCCGCGTCGGGGCTGTTGGAGAGGGCCTTCATGTAGCCGGTCATCGGGTCGAAGCCGGCGTCGGTGCCGGTGGCGTTCAGGTGGGGCCAGAGGCCGCCGCCGTAGTAGCCCCAGATCTGCTCGGGGCGGCGGCCGTCGCGCACGCCCTCCTGCTCCTTGGCGAGCATGTTGCTGCCGTAGCTGGTGAGGAAGTCGTCGTCGTAGTCGCCCCAGCGCATGAGGTTGCTCATCACGACGTAGCCGGAGACGCCGCTGCCGGGGCCGATCGGCTTCTCGACGGCCTGGAGCATGTCGAACTTCCACCGCGACATGTCCGGGCTCGCGCTCTGCGTGGCGTTGGCGAGGGTCAGGCCGAGGTTCTTCTGGAGGTCCTTGTACTGCTCGTACCGCTTGCCGTCGGCGGGCTGGTCCCGGTCGTTCAGGTCGTTCAGGTTCGCCCAGAAGTCGAGGGTGCCCCGGGCGCCGAGCTTCTGGGCGAAGGCGGAGGCGAAGAGGTCGTCGCCGTGGTACTTGGTGAGGCCGGCGAGCAGCGTGTCGAACTCGGCCTCCGTCAGCTTCTTCGGGTCCTTCTTCGCCAGGTTCGCGAGGTTCTCGGCCGTCCTCATCGCGTCGGCGGCCTGGTCCCGGTCGCCGTACTTGGCGTCGCCGAAGCCCTTCCCGGCCTGGTCGACCAGGGCGCGCAGGACCTTGGCGGCGGAGCTGTCGCTCTCCGCGGCGCCGGAGATGATCCGGTCGATCTGGTCGCGGACGCCGTCGACGGTGCTCTGCTTGACGTCCTTGCCGGCGTCGCCGTCCATGGCCTTGGCCACGAAGTTCTTCCCGGAGGGGACGACGGAGACCATCTGGAGCCGGGCCGTGGCGATGGCCCCCTCCAGGTCGGTCTTGGCCTTCTTCAGCTCGCCGAGGGTGTCGCGGAGGATGTTGCGGATGGAGGTGGCCTGCGTGTGCGCGTCGCCGAACTCGCCGGCGGTCTTGTCGATGAACTTCCGCCCGACCTGCGAGTTCACGCCCTGCCAGTCGGCCTTGGCGGCGGCCCCCTTCAGGCCCTCGCTCGCGTCCTTCTCCAGCTTCTCCAGGTTGGTGACAAGGGTGTTCCAGTCGGTCAGCGCCGTGTCGAGCGTGCCGAACTTGGCGTGCAGCAGGGTGTCGAAGTCCATCACTTGCCGTCCTTCTTGTCGCCCTTGTCTTCCTTCTCGCCGTACACGCCGTTCGGCTTGCCGGGCTCGGAGGCCCGCTCGTCGAAGCCCGCGTCGAGGGTGGCGATGCCGCTCATGCGCCGCTCGATGAAGATCTCGTCGCCGGCGTGGGCGTTCTTCGTGTAGTCCATGTGGTTCGAGATGTGGGCGCAGGCGTCCATGAGATCCGCCAGGGCGGACGCCCACCTGATGGAGACGTGGCTGAGCGCGCCGCCCAGGTCGAAGCCCTGGCCGGAGAGGTCGGAGGCGGCGGAGTCGGTGGTGGCCTCGGCGACCCTGCCCTCGCGCCACAGCCGGTTGTAGAGGCCGAAGGCGTGGTCGCCGATCTTGGCGAGGTGCTCGTTGACGACCTTGAGGTCGCCCTGGCTGTTGGTGGAGAGCGACTTGCCGTCCTGCTCGTCCGGCACCCGGTTCAGCTGCATCCGGGTCGAGGACGCCCCGGAAGCCTCCGCTTTGAGCTGGTTCCACTCGTCCCACGCCATGGTGGCTCCTCCTCGTCGACCCGTCGATGCGGTAGCAACGCCGGACCGCATCCTATTGAGGGACACGAGCGGCGCCACCGCCGGGACGGGGGTTCCGGGGCCTTCACACGTCCTTCGCAAGGGAAAATTCCGTTTGCGGTGGGATGGGGCGGGTGTGACCCGACCACGCTCGACAGTTGTCGGTGGCGGCTGCTTGACTCGATGGTCCACACGGGGAGGGGAACCCAGTCATGCGCAGTGGAGTCAGAACGGGGATCGTCGGGGGAGTGTTCCTGGTCGTCGCCGGCGGCGTCGGGTACGGGGGGTACAACCTCTGGACCGGGATCACCGGCGGTTCGACGGACATCGGGACGCAGTCGGCGCCGCGGACGGGGCCGGTGACGCCGGAGGAAGTCACCGCGACCGCGCGGGAGTTCCTCGCCGCCTGGGCGGCCGGCGAGGCCGATCGGGCCGGTCAGATGACGAACGATCCGGTGACGGCGGGCCCGGCGATCGCCTCGTACCGGGAGGGGGCCGGCGTCTCGGAGGCACGGATCACGCCCGGGACGCCGGTCGGGGCGACGGTGCCGTTCACCGTGACGGCGACCGTGACGTACGGCGGGGTGTCGAAGCCGTGGACGTACGAGTCGAAGCTCGCCGTGGTCCGCGGCGAGTCCACCGGCCGGCCGCTGGTGCGGTGGGCGCCCGCCGTGCTGCACCCGAAGCTCACCGCCGGCGCCACGCTGCGGACCGGCACGGCGAAGGCCCCGGCGGTGAGGGCCGTCGACCACAAGGGCGTCGCGCTGCCGCCCGAGAAGTACCCCTCCCTCGGACCCGTCCTTGACGCGCTGCGGCAGCGGTACGGCGGGAAGGCCGGCGGCGAGGCCGGGGTCGAGACCTGGATCGAGAACGAGAACGGCACGCCGAGCAGCACGCTCCTCGTGCTGTCGGCCGGGAAGCCCGGCGAGCTGCGGACGACCATCGACGCCGAGGTGCAGGCGGCGGCGGAGAAGGCGGTGAAGCGGTTCCCGAAGGCGGCCGTCGCCGCCGTCGAGCCGTCGACGGGAGCGATCCGGGCGGTCGCCAACAACCCCGCCTCCGGCTTCAACACCGCCTTCCAGGGCAAGCAGGCCCCCGGCTCCACGATGAAGATCGTGTCGGCCGCGATGATGATGCGGTACGGGATCGCCCAGCCGGGCACGCCCGTCGAGTGTCCGGCGACCGTGCAGTGGGACGGGGCCACCTTCCAGAACCTCGGCCGCTTCACCACCTCCGGCGATCTGACCAACGCGTTCGCCATGTCCTGCAACACCGCCTTCATCAAGGCGATCAAGCCCCTCCAGGCCAAGGGCGTCCACAACACCGCGCTCGGCGACACCGCCCGCGAGTGGTTCGGACTCGGCGAGTTGTGGTCGGTCGGCGTGCAGACCACCGACGGGTCCGTGCCCGAGTCCAGCGGCACCGAGACCGCCGCCTCGTACATCGGCCAGGGCAGGATCACCATGAACGCGCTCAACATGGCGTCGGTCTCCGCCACCGTGAAGGACGGCCGCTTCCGGCAGCCGTACCTGGTCCCGAAGGACCTGGACGGGCGGGAGTTCGCCACCGCCGAGCCGCTGCCGGACGCGGTCGCCTCCGGGCTCCGGAAGATGATGAAGGAGACGGCCACCGGCGCGCGCGGCACCGCCGTGCGGGCGATGACCGGGGTGCCGTCGCCCAAGGGCGCGAAGACGGGTTCGGCGGAGGTCGGGACGCAGTCCACCTCCAACAGCTGGTTCACCGGCTACTCGGGCGACCTCGCCGCCGCGGCCGTCGTCGAGGCCGGCGGCCACGGCAGCGACGCGGCGGGCCCGGTGGTGGCGGACGTGCTGAAGGCGGGCTAGCCGGGCCTTTCCTTCCGGGTTCCTCCGGGTTCCTTCCGGGTTCCTTCCGGGTTCCTTCCGGGTCGGGCCGGCAGGATCCGGAAGGAAACCCCGGTCCGGACGCCCCCCCCGGTGACCAGGGGGCGGAAAGGCGTCGCATGGCTCGTACACCTACCGCTACCGTGCGGGCATGACGACCGACGCCTCCGCCGCCCACCCCCAGTTCGCCGCCGCCCTCGCCGAGGCGGGCCTCGACGTCGAGGTCCGCCGCTTCCCCGACGAGACGCGCACCGCGCAGCAGGCCGCCGACGCCATCGGCTGCCGGGTCTCCGAGATCGTGAAGTCGCTGATCTTCGCCGCCGACGGGGTGCCGGTGCTGGTCCTGATGGACGGGGCCTCGCGGGTGGACGTCGAGCGGGTCCGGGAGGCGCTGGGCGCCGGGGAGGTCACGCGGGCCGACGCGCGCGTGGTCCGCGAGACGACCGGGTACGCGATCGGCGGCGTACCGCCCTTCGGGCACCGCACCCGGACCCGCGTCCTCGCCGACGAGGGCCTGCTCGACCACGCCCTGGTGTGGGCGGCGGCCGGCACCCCGCACTCCGTCTTCGCCCTGCCCCCGAAGGAACTGATCGCCCACGCGGGCGCGACCCTCGCGGACGTGCGTGAGCGTACGGCGTGACGCCATTGGTCGCGTGCGTGGTGCTGATCGCGGCGGTCACGCACGCGTCGTGGAACGCCCTCGCCCACCACATCCGGGACCAGCTGCTCTCCTTCACCCTCATCGCGGGCGGCGGAGCGCTGATCGGCCTGGCGCTCGTCCCCTTCGTCCCCGTGCCCGCCGCCGGGGCGTGGCCGTACCTGATCGCCTCGGCGGCGCTGCACGTCGCCTATTACGCGCTGCTGATGAAGTCCTTCACGCTGGGGGACTTCGGGCAGATGTACCCGATCGCGCGCGGTACGGCCCCGCTGGTCGTGACGCTCCTCGCGGCCGTCTTCGTCCACGAGGTGCCGGACAGCCGGCAGCTCCTCGGCGTGGCCGTGGCGTGCGCGGGCCTGACCGGCCTCGCCCTGTGGGGCGTCCGCGGCAAGGGCGCGTCGCAGGGGCCGGCGCTGCTCGCGGCCCTCGCCACCGGCCTGTCCATCGCCCTGTACACGGTCGTCGACGGCGTCGGCGTCCGCGCCTCCGGCACCACGCTCGGCTACATCGCCTGGCTGATGGTCCTGGAGGGCCTGGTCATCCCGGCGTACGCCCTGGCGGTCCGGCGCCGCGCGCTCCTGCCCGCGCTGCGCCCGCACGCGGCGCGCGGCCTCCTCGGCGCGGCCCTCTCGGTCGCCGCCTACGCCCTCGTCCTCTGGGCCCAGACCCAGGCCCCCCTCGCCCCCATCGCCGCCCTCCGCGAGTCGTCCATCATCGTCGGCGCCGCCATCGGCGCCCTCTTCTTCAAGGAGCGCTTCGGCGGCCCCCGGGTCGCCGCGGCCGGCCTGATGGTGGTGGGGATCGGCCTGATGCTGCACATGGGCTGAGCCCGGGCGGCGGCCGCCGCCCCGCGCCCTACGGCACGGGGGTGGGGTGCGCGACGGACGGGGCCGCCGGGCCCGGGGTCCGTGTCGGCGGCGGGGACGGCGGCGCGGACGGCGTGACGTCGCGGCTCGGCCGGTGGGCGGGCGGGACGGGGGCCGGCGAGGTGCCGGTGGGGAGCAGGGTGAGGACCGCGAGCGCGGCCGCGACCACGACGGCGGCGAAGGCGGCTCCGCAGACACGGCGGGTGCCCCAGGTGCGGCCCTCGGGAGGGGCGGCGGGGCGCAGGTCCCGGTGGGTGAGGAGGGCGGCCCGGGCGGCGAGGGCGGCGCGGAGGCGGTCCTCGGCGGGGGTCCCTCCGGGGCGGCGCGGGGTCGTCATCGGGACGCCTCCAGTCTCTTCTCCAGGGCGTCGAGGGCTCGGCTGGCGGTGGATTTGACGGTGCCCCGGGAGAGGCCGAGGGTCTGGGCGATCTGCGCCTCGGTGAGCCCGGACCAGTAGCGCAGGACGAGCACCTCGCGCTGGCGGCGGGTGAGTCCGGCCAGGGCGTCGAGGACCTCGCGGTGCTCCTCGGCGAGGAGGAGCCCCTCGTCGACGGGCGGTCCGGCGCCCTGGTGGGGCGGGGTGTAGGCGCGGGCGGTGCGGCGGCGGCGCAGGACGGAGCGGGACGCGTTGACGACGGCGGTGTGCAGGTACGCGCCGGGGTCCTGGAGGCCGGCGAGCGAGGTGCCGTACGCGCGGCAGACCGCGGCGAAGGCGTCCTGGACGACGTCCTCGGCCGTGTGCAGGTCGTCGACCAGGAACAGCGCGAGCCGCACCATGTCGAGCCGCCAGGCCCGGTACAGCTCGGTCAGGGAGGGCGGTCGCCCCTCGTCGTGCCACGCCGGCGGCGCGCGCAGGGGGCGGCCCCGGGGCACGTGGACGTCCTCGGCGCGGGACACGCGCGCGAGGAGACGGGACCACCACGTCGGTGGCGCTGCGGCTGTCGCGTACTGCATGGGACTCGTTCCGGAGTGCCGGCGGGGAGGGGCGGGCCGGCCCGCCCCTCCCCCTTGCCTGGTGCTACTTCGCGGCGCCGGCGCCCGGGTGGATCACCTCGGGCGCGCGCTCGGGGGCGACGGGGGCCGGGACCGGGACCGGGGTCGAGACGGGGGCCGGAACCGGAGCCGGGGTCGAGACGGGGGCCGGAACCGGAGCCGGGGTGGCCTCGCCCGCCGGCGTACGCGGCGCCGCGGGCCTCGGCGTCACGGCCTTCGGCGCCGCGGGCCTCGGCGTCACGGCCTTCGGGGCCGCCGCCTCCGGCGCGGGCGCCGCCTGGGGAGCCGCCGGGGCCGGGGCCGCCTGGTCCGGCGCCGTGGCCTTCGGCGCGGCCGGGGCCGGGGCCGGGCCCGCGTCGGCGACGGCCTGGGCGGTGAAGGCGCCGCCGAGGAGGAGTCCGGCGGCGGTGAGGGCGCCGAGGATCCGGGGGCGGCGCGGAGATGCGGTGGACATGGGTTCTCCCGAGGGGGCGAGGGGACACGGTCTGAAGGGCGCCTTCAACCCACCAGACGTGCGGCACCTCCCGGGGTTGCGCCCCGGCCGGGAAATTCTCCGGAGCGGCCTCAGTCGCCCAGGATCTCGCGGAAGTGCCGGTTCACGGCCAGGAGGCCGCCGTCGACGCGGAGGGTGGTGCCGGTGATCCAGCCGGCGTCGGCGGAGCCGAGGAAGGCGACGGCGGCGGCGATGTCGTCGGGGGTGCCGACGCGGCCCAGGGGGTAGGCGCGCGCGGCGAGGGCGGCGAGCCCGGTCTCCTTGCCGGCCCAGGCGGGGGTGGCGACGGTCCCCGGGTTGACCTGGTTGACGCGGACCCCGAGGGCCGCCGCCTCCCCGGCGAGGGTGCGGGTGAAGGAGCCCAGGGCGGCCTTCGCGGCGCTGTAGGCGTGGTCGCCGAAGTCGGCCTCGGCGTTGACCGAGCCGACGGTGACGACCGCCCCGGCGCCGGCCGCGAGGTGCGGGAGGGCGGCGCGGGAGCAGTGGACGGCGCCGAGGAGGGTGCCGTCGAGCTGGCGGCGCCAGTGCTCGTCGGGGTCGTCGGCGAAGGGGACGAAGGCGTTGTTGACGAGGACGTGGAGGGCGGGCAGCTCCCGGAACACGCGGTCGATCGACGCGCGGTCGGTGATGTCGAGGCGGACGGCCGCGGCGTCGGGCAGCTCCGCCGCCACCCGCCGGGCCGCGGCCTCGTCGACGTCCGTGACGAGGACCCGCGCCCCCTCCGCCGCCAGCCGGCGCGCGGTCGCCGCGCCGATCCCGCTGCCCGCGCCGGTGATCAGCGCCGTCCGCCCCGCGTACCGCCTCGTGAGATCCACCCTCCGATCTCAGCACCGCCTGCGGGGCCACGGCTACCCTCACGGCCCGCCGTGACGGAGGAACCGGGCGGTCAGGCCGGGCCGGGCGGGAGGTTCCGGGCGTCGAGGGACGCGCGGACCGCGCGGACCAGGGCCTGGGCCCTCGGGTCCGAGGTGACCGTCTTGCGCATGCCGTTGGTGACGTAGGCGAAGGCGGTGCCGGAGTCGGGGTCGGCGAAGGCGAGGGAGCCGCCGCGGCCGGGGTGGCCGAAGGAGGTGGGGCCGAGGAGGGGAGAGGCGGGGCCGTGGAGCATGTGGCCGAGGCCGAAGCGGGTGCCCACCAGGAGGACCCGGTCCGGGCCCGCCGATTCCTCGGTGCGGGCCAGGGCGAGGGTCGCGGGGGCGAAGAGCCGGGGGGCGCCGTCGGCGAGGGGGCCGAGGGTGGCGGCGTAGAAGCGGGAGAGGGCGCGGGCGGTGGCGACGCCCGCCGCGCCGGGGAGTTCGGCGGCGCGGTAGGCCGGGTCGTTCTCGTCGGGCCGCGGGGTGATGACCTCGAAGGCGCGGCGGGTGAGGGAGCCGGGGTCCTCCCACGCCTGGGTGACCGAGCGCTTGGGGCGGAGGCGGAGGGCGCCGGTGTCCTCGGGGGCCTCCACGGGGGCGACGCGGCCGACGCGGTGGGCCTCGGTGCCGGGGAGGCCGATCCAGAGGTCGAGGCCGAGCGGGCCGGACACCTCGTCCGCGACCCAGTGGCCGAGGGTGCGGCCGGTGACGCGGTGGACCAGGCCGGAGAGGAGCCAGCTGAAGGTGTGGGCGTGGTAGCCGTGGGCGGTGCCGGGCTCCCAGACGGGCGCCTGGGCGGCGATGGCCGCGGTGGACGTCTCCAGGTCGGTGGCCTCGGCGAGGGTGAGCGGGCGGTCGAGGACGGGGACGCCCGCCTGGTGGGCGAGGAGCTGCCGGACCGTCACGCGGTCCTTGCCGGCCGCCTTGAACTCGGGCCAGTAGGTGGCGACGGGGGCGTCCAGGTCGATCCGGCCGCGCTGGTGGAGGAGGAGGGGGACGGCGGCGGCGACCCCCTTGGTGGCCGAGCGGACGATCTGCGCGGTGCCCTCTTCCCAGGGTTCCGTGCCGTCGGCGTCCTTGGTGCCCGCCCACAGGTCGACGACCTTCGCTCCGTCGTGGTGGACGGCGACCGCCGCGCCCTTCTCCCCGCGCTCCTCGAAGTTGCGCAGGAACGCGGCCCCGACCGGTTCCCAGCCCGGCGCCACCGTGCCCTGGACGTCCACCTGACCCACTCATCCTTTCGTATGAACGGGTCCCATGGTCTCAGGCGACGGAACCCGGAACGAATCCGAAAGGCAGTTCGAGCCGGTGGCGGGCCATGAGCTCCTCGTCGGAGAGGATCGCGCGGGTCGGGCCGTCCGCGGCGATCACGCCCTCGCTGAGGATCAGCGCGCGCGGGCAGAGCTCCAGGGCGTACGGCAGGTCGTGGGTGACCATGAGGACGGTCACGTCGAGGGAGCGCAGCACGTCGGCGAGTTCGCGGCGGGAGGCCGGGTCCAGGTTGGAGGACGGCTCGTCCAGGACGAGGATCTCGGGCTCGGTGGCGAGGACGGTCGCGACGGCGACCCGGCGCCGCTGGCCGAAGGAGAGGTGGTGCGGGGGCCGGTCGGCGTACGCGGCCATGCCGACGCGGGCCAGCGCCCGCTCCACGACCGCGTCCAGCTCGGCGCCGCGCAGTCCGGCCGCGGCCGGGCCGAAGGCGACGTCCTCGCGGACGGTCGGCATGAAGAGCTGGTCGTCGGGGTCCTGGAAGACGATGCCGACCTTCCGCCGGATCTCCGCCATGTGCTTCTTGCCGACGGGCAGCCCGGCGACGGTGACGCTGCCCGCGCCGGCGGCGAGGATGCCGTTGAGGTGGAGGACGAGGGTGGTCTTGCCGGCGCCGTTGGGGCCGAGGAGCGCGACCCGCTCGCCGCGCCCGATGGTGAGGTTCACGCCGAAGAGGGCCTGGTGGCCGTCGGGGTAGGCGTAGGCGAGGCCGCGCACGTCGAGGGAGGGGGCGGTGGTCATCGTGGTCATCCCAGGAGGGCGAGGAGGCGGATCGAGAGGGCGGCGAGCGGCAGCGCCAGGGCGGTCGCCCACTGGGCGCGGGCGGCGGGCCGCTCGTCGAGGACCGGCATGGTGCCGGCGTAGCCGCGGCTGACCATGGCGAGGTGGACGCGTTCGCCGCGCTCGTAGGAGCGGATGAAGAGCGCGCCGGCGGACTTGGCGAGGACGCCCCAGTGCCGGACGCCGCGGGCCTCGAAGCCGCGGGAGCGGCGGGCGATGGACATCCGGCGCATCTCGTCGGTGATGACGTCGCCGTACCGGATCATGAACGAGGCGATCTGGACGAGCAGCGACGGCAGGCCGAGGCGCTGGAGTCCGAGGATCAGGGCGCGGAGTTCGGTGGTGGCGGCGAGGAGCACGGAGGCGGCGACGCCGAGGGTGCCCTTGGCGAGGATGTTCCAGGCGCCCCACAGCCCGGGGAGGCTCAGGGAGACGCCGAGGACCGTCGTCCGCTCGCCGGGGACCACGAAGGGCATGAGCAGGGCGAAGGCGACGAAGGGGATCTCGATGGCGAGCCGCCGCAGCAGGAAGCCGGCGGGGACACGGGCCGCCGCGGCGACCGCGGCGAGCAGCGTCGCGTAGCCGGCGAAGGCCCAGACGGCCTCGCGCGGGGTGGTGACGACGACCAGCACGAAGCCGAGGACGGCGACGAGCTTGGTGTGCGGGGGCAGGCCGTGCACCGGCGAGTCCCCCCGCCGGTACAGCTTGTGCGCGTGCCCCGCTCCCATGTCAGACCCGGGCGCCGGTCTCGGCCGTACGCCGGCGGTGGCGGACGGCCCAGAAGGCACCGGTGCCGACGGCGAGGGTGAGGCCGACGCCGATCACGCCGGCGAGGCCGCCGGAGAGGCGGGCGGAGTCGACGCCCCGGACGCCGTAGTCGGCGAGCGGGGAGTCGGCGGTGGCGTGCTCGTACTCCTCGGCCTTGGCGTCGATGCCCTGGTCGGCGGCGACCTTCTCCAGGCCGTCGGGGCTCTGGGACGCGTAGAAGGAGACGACGCCGGCGAGGACGAGGGCGGTGACGACACCGCCGATCCACACCTTCTTCGTGCTCTTCGGGGCGGGGGCGGCGGGGGCCTCGGCCGGGGCCGCGTCGACGAGTTCGCCGTCGACGCGGAGCTTCAGCGGGGCGGTGAGGCCGCGGGCGCCGTGCACGAGGTCGGGACGGACGGCGAGGACGGCGCCGACGGTGAGGGCGGTGATGGCGGCCTCGCCGACGCCGATGAGGACGTGGACGCCGAGCATGGCGGTGAGGACCTTGCCGATCGGCACGTCCGTGGTGCCGCCGACGGCGTAGACCAGGGTGAAGGCGGCGGCCGAGGCCGGTACGGAGACGAGCGCGGCGACGAAGGTCGCGGCGGTGACGCCGCCCCGGGTGCGGGGCAGCACGAGGCGCAGGCCGCGGAAGAGGAAGTGGGCGGTGACGACGGTCACCACGCCCATGACGGTGATGTTGACGCCGAGGGCGGTGAGGCCGCCGTCGGCGAAGAGGACGCCCTGCATGAGCAGGACGACGGCGATGCACAGGACGCCGGTCCAGGGGCCGACGAGGATCGCGGCGAGCGCGCCTCCCAGGAGGTGCCCGCTGGTGCCCGCGGCGACCGGGAAGTTGAGCATCTGGACGGCGAAGACGAAGGCGGCGACGAGGCCCGCGAGCGGGGCGACCTTCTCGTCGAGTTCTTTGCGCGCGCCGCGCAGGCTCACGGCGACGGCGCCGGCGGCGACGACGCCGGCGACGGCCGACACGGGAGCGTTGATGAATCCGTCAGGTACATGCACGACCCGAATGATGAGCGCTCCTGCAAACGACTTGCAAGAGCGTACGGGTCACAAGATGGCGTAGGCACCGGCGCACGGGGCAGACGTGTGAGCCCGGCCACTGTCCGGCCACATCGGGAGTGAGCGCGCCGATACGGGGGAAGAATGCGACATTGAGTAGCAAAACGCACACGACCGCATGCCCGTGACCGCATTACACGACCGCATTCCACGACCGCATTCCTGCGAAGTGAGGAGCCCGCGATGGCCGTCGTCGAGGACCGTGCCCGAGGCCGGCTGATCGGCGACGCCCCGGTCGCCCGGGCCGTACCCGTGACCCTGCGCTACGACCCCGGCTTCTCCCCCGCCACCGTCCGCTTCGTCCTCCCCGGCGGGGTCGAATGGTCCTTCCCCCGCACCCTCCTGGAGGACGGGCTGCGGGAGCCCGCGCACCGCGGCGACATCGCGGTCTGGCCGTGCGGGCGGGCGCAGACGGTGGTGGAGTTCCACGGCGAGGACGAGGTCTCCGTCGTCCAGTTCGACAGCGTCGCCCTGAACCGGTTCCTGGAACACACGTACGCCCTCGGTACGTCGCTGACGACGCACTGACGGCGTACGGCCGCGTCGGCTCCCCGTCCCCACAGGTCCCGGCGCGGTCCGGGGCGCGCCCCCCGCTCAGGGGCCGCCCCGGGGACTACGGGGGTGTCACGCCTTCACGAGGTCCGGCTTCGCGGCGCCCGCGTGGTCCTCGGCGAGCCCCTCGCCCTCCACGTCCACGTTGGGCAGCGCCCGGTCGAGCCACTTCGGCAGCCACCACGCCTTGTGGCCGAGGAGCGCGAGGACGGCCGGGACGATGGCCATGCGGACGACGAAGGCGTCGAAGAGGACGGCGACGGCGAGGCCGAAGCCGATCATCTTGATCATCTGGTCGGTCATCCCGATGAAGCCGGAGAAGACCGCGATCATGATCACCGCAGCGGCGGTGACCACCCGGGCGCTGTGCCGGAAGCCGGTCACGATCGCCTCGCCGGGCCGCTCGCCGTGGACGTACGCCTCGCGCATCCGGGTCACGAGGAAGACCTCGTAGTCCATCGCGAGGCCGAAGACCACGCCGACCATGAAGATCGGCATCATCGACATGATCGGGCCGGTCTGCTCGACGCCGAACAGGCTGCCCAGCCAGCCCCACTGGAAGACCGCGACGACGGCGCCGAGGGCGGCGACCACCGACAGCAGGAAGCCGAGGGCGGCCTTGAGCGGGACCAGGATCGAGCGGAAGACCACGGTCAGCAGGACGAAGGCGAGGCCGACGACGAGTGCCAGGTAGGGCACGAGGGCGTCGTTCATCTTCTGCGAGAAGTCGATGTTCATCGCGGTGGCGCCGGTGACGAGGACGTCGTCGCCGGTGGCGCCGCGGATGTCGTGGACCAGGTTCTCGGTGGCGCCGGAGGACGGGCGGTCCTTCGGGATCACCGTGATCATGGCGGCGTCGCCGGCCTTGTTGGGCGTGACCGGAGTGACGGCGGCGATGCCGTCGAGGCCCTTGATGGTGGCGGCCGTCTTGTCGGCGGTGGCCCTGTCGCCGTCGACGACGACGAGCAGCGGGCCGTTGAAGCCGGGGCCGAAGCCGTCGGAGAGCAGGTCGTAGGCGCGGCGCTCGGTCGCGGAGACCGGCTTCACGCCGTCGTCGGGCAGGCCCATCTCCAGGGAGGCGGCCGGGACGGCGATGGCGCCGAGGCCGATGACGCCGGCCAGCAGGACGAAGAGCGGGCGGCGGAGGACGAAGCGGGCCCAGCGGGTGCCGGCGTTCGGCTTCCCGGACTTCTCCGGGGCCCCGGCGCCCTGGCGCTGCTTGCGGCCGAGCACCTTGTCACCGGCGAAGCCGAGCAGCGCCGGGATGAGGGTGAGGGCGATCAGGACGGCGATGACGACGGTGCCGGCGGCGGCGAAGCCCATCTTCGTCAGCATCGGGATGTTGACGACGGCGAGACCGACGAGGGCGATGACGACGGTGAGTCCGGCGAAGACCACGGCCGAGCCGGCGGTGCCGGTGGCGCGGCCGGCGGCCTCCTCCTTGTCCCGCCCGTCGGCCAGTTCGGCGCGGTAGCGGGAGACGATGAAGAGGGCGTAGTCGATGCCGACGGCGAGGCCGATCATCATCGCGAGGGTGGACGTGGTGGTGCCGAGGTCCAGGACGCTGGCGAGCGCGGTGATCGCGGAGACGCCGATGCCGACGCCGATGATGGCGGTGAGCAGCGGGAGTCCGGCCGCGACGAGCGAGCCGAAGGTGATGACGAGGACGATGCCGGCGATGACGACGCCGACGATCTCGCCGGCGCCGGTCTCGGGCATGGTCTGGAGGGCGTCGCCGCCGAGCTCGACGGTCAGGCCCTTGCCCTGGGCCGCGTGTCCGGCCTGCTTGAGGGCCTCACGGGTCTCGTCGGTCAGCTCCATCCCGTTGACCTTGTAGGCGACGGAGACGTAGGCGGTGGAGCCGTCCCGGGAGACGGCCTGGGCCGTGTAGGGGTCGGAGACGGAGACGATCTGGTCCGAGCCGGACTTCAGCGCGGCGACGGTCTCCTCGACGACGGCCTTGGGGGCCGCGTCGGTCATCTTGGTGCCGTCGGGGGCCTTGAAGACGACCCGGGCGGTGGCGCCGTCGGCGCCGGCGCCGGGGAAGCGCTCTTCGAGCAGGTCGAAGGCTCGCTGGGCCTCGGTGCCGGGGATGGAGAAGGAGCTGGAGGTCGCCGCGGGCGCGGTGGCGGCGCCGACTCCGGCGAGCGCGAGGAGCGCCACCCAGAGGAGGGCGACGAGCCGTCGGCGCCGGAAGGCGGTGCGGCCCAGCTTGTACAGGAAGGTGGCCACGGGTGCGTACTCCCATAGTGGGGCGGGACAGGGCATGGGGAGCCGGCCCGACGGCGTGAGCGGTGCGCAGTCAGGTGGAGCAGGGGACTTGCGGGTCCGACCCGGGGGTCGGGGGTGGGGTCAGACGCCGAGTGAGGGGAGCACGACGGCGTCGACGTAGGCGCTGAGGAAGGCGTGGTCGACCGGCTGGTCGTCGACCAGCGGGCGGGCGACGAACGCTCCGATCAGCATGTGCGGGACGAGCTTGAGAGCCGGGTTGTCCGGGTCGATCTCGCCGCGCCGGACGGCACGGGCGAGGACCTCGTCGAAGCTGTTCAGCTCGGGTTCGATGAGCAGCTCGCGCAGGGCCCGGTGCAGGTCCGGGTTGTCGTGGACGGCATGGGCGAGACCCCGCATCAGCGCGGTGTCCTTCTCCATCTGGCAGTCGTCGGTGAGGGCCATGAGGGCCTGGAAGTCGCCGCGCAGCGAGCCGGTGTCGATCTCGGTGAGATTGACCGGCTTGTTGTGGCGCAGGGCCCGGGCGACCAGCTCCGGCTTGCTCCCCCACTGGCGGTAGAGGGTGGCCTTGCTGGAGTGGGTGCGGGCGGCGACGGCGTCCATGGTGAGGGCGTCGTAGCCGACCTCGCGGAGGAGGTCGAGCACGGCCGCGTACAGCTCGGACTCACGCTCGGGGGTGAGTCTGCTGCGGGCCATGCGGAACCTCCGGCCGAACGAAACGGTTTCGTACTCTTCGTACGGTACGAAGGTACCCCGCCGCACAGCGAAACGAAACCGTTTCGTACGTGTCGTGGGCCACAGCGCCGGCGAACCCGTACGACCGTACGAGTTGCCGCACCCCCTCCGCGCGGAAAGCATGAACGGGTGAGAGACGACGTGGCCTACCTCCGCTTCCCGCACCTCCACGACGACCTGCTGTGCTTCACGGCCGAGGACGACCTCTGGATCGCCCCCCTCGCCCCCGAGGGCGAACGCCCCGGCCGCGCCTGGCGGCTCACCGTCGACCGCACCCGGGCGGGACACCCCCGCTTCTCCCCCGACGGGCGCCACATCGCCTACACGAACTGGCGCAGCCTCGACCCCGAGATCCACCTCGTGCCGGTCGACGGCGGACCCGCCCGCCAGCTCACCCACTGGGGCTCCACCGACACCCGCGTCTGCGGCTGGTCCCCCGACGGGGACATCCTCGCCGTCTCCTCGCAGGGCCAGCCCTTCTCGTACTTCTCCTGGGCCTACACCGTCGCCACCGACGGCTCGCCCGGCGGCCGGATGCCCTGGGGACCCGTCTCCGACATCGCCGTCCGGGACGTCGACGGCGAGCGCCGCACCCTCCTGCTCACCGGCACCCCGCCGCATGAGCCCGCCGCCTGGAAGCGATACCGGGGCGGCGCCACCGGCCGCCTCTGGCTCCACGGCGAGCGGCTCCTGCCCGACATCGGCGGCCACCTCGCCGACCCGATGTTCGTCGCCGCGCCGCCCGGCGAGGAGGGGCACCGGGTCGCCTTCCTCTCCGACCACGAGGGCGTCGGCAACCTCTACTCCTGCCGCCCCGACGGCACCGGCCTGCGCCGCCACACCGACCACGCCGACTTCTACGCCCGGCACGCCTCCTCCGACGGGCGCCGGGTCGTCTACCAGTGCGCCGGCGAGCTGTGGATCGTCGACGACCTCACCGCCGGCTCCGTACCGCGCCGCCTGGAGGTCCGCCTCGGCGGCCAGCGGGCCGGCCGCCGCCCCTACCAGGTGCCCGCCTCCCGGCACGTCGACGCGCTCTCCGTCGACGAGACCGGCCGGGCCAGCGCCGTCGGCGTACGGGGCAGCCTGTACTGGCTCACCCACCGCGACGGACCCGCCCGCGCCATCACCGACACCCCCGGCGTCCGCGTCCGGCTCCCCGAGATGCTCGGCAGCGGCGGCCAGATCGCCTACGTCACCGACGCCGAGGGCGACGACGCCGTCGAGATCGCCTACCTGCCCCGGGCCAGCGGCGACCGGCCGCCGCGCCGGCTCGCCGCCGGGGAACTGGGCCGGGTCGAGGAACTGGTCGCCGACCCCGACGGCGAACGCCTCGCCATCGCCTCGAACGACGGCCGCCTCCTCCTCGTCGACGCCACCGAGGACTCCAACGGCGAGGTCACCGAACTCATCCGCTCCCTCAACGGCCCCGTCCGCGACCTCGCCTTCTCCCCCGACGGCGCCTGGCTCACCTGGTCCCACCCCGGCATCGGCCGCTCGCTGCGCTCCATCAAGCTGGTCCGCATCTCCGGCCCGGGACCGCGCGCGATCATCGACGTCACCAACGGCCGGTTCGAGGACGAGAACCCGGTCTTCACCAGCGACGGGCGCTACCTCGCCTTCCTCTCCTGGCGCGGCTTCGACCCCGTCTACGACGTCCACACCGGCGACCTGTCCTTCCCGCTCGGCTGCCGCCCCTACCTCGTCCCGCTCTCCTCCGCGACCCCCTCCCCCTTCGCCCTGCTCCCCGACGGGCGCCCGGCGGCCGGCGGCCTCGACCCGGCCGACGACGGCGCCGACACCGGCGACGGCACGGTCACCGTGGAGATCGAGGGCCTGCCCGACCGGGTCACCCCCTTCCCCGTCGCCGCCTCCAAGTACTCGGCGCTCGCCCCGGTCTCCGGCGGCGGACTCGTCTGGCTGCGCTGGCCCATCTCCGGCGCCCTCGGCGAGACCTTCGCCAACCCCGCCGACACCTCCGGCCGCCCCACCCTGGAGCACTACTCCGTCGTGAAGGCCCGCCGCACCGAACTCGCCCGCGACCTCGACTGGTTCGCGGTCAGCGGCGACGGCAGCCGGCTCGTCGTCTTCGACGAGGGCGAACTGCGCGCGGTCCCCGCCACCGAGCCCGGCGACGGCGACTCCACCGTCTACCTCGACCTGCGCCGCATCCTCCACGACGCCGACCCCGGCGCCGAATGGCGCCAGTCCTACGACGAGGCCGGGCGGATCGTCCGCGCCTACTTCTGGGAGCCCGGCATGGGCGGCGTCGACTGGACGGCGATCCTCGACCAGTACCGGCCGCTCCTCGAACGGGTCGCCTCCCCCGACGAGTTCGCCGACCTGCTCCGCGAGGTCATGGGCGAACTCGGCACCTCCCACGCCTACGTCACCCCCGCCCGGCGCAACGAGGGCCCCGCGCACTACCAGCGCCCCCAGGGCCTCCTCGGCGCCAACCTCGTGCCCCGGGACGGCGGCTGGGTGGTGAAGCGGATCCTGCCCGGCGAGTCCTCCGACTCCAAGGCCCGCTCCCCGCTGGCCGGCACCGGCATCCGCGAGGGCGCCGCCCTCACCCACGTCGACGGCCGGCCCGTCGACCCCGTCGCCGGCCCCTACCCGCTGCTCGCCGGCACCGGCGGCACCACCGTCGAGCTGACCTTCACCCCGGCCGGCGGCGAGGGCCGCTCCCGCCGCGTCGCCGTCGTCCCGCTCGTCGACGAACGCCCGCTGCGCTACCAGGACTGGGTCGCCAAACGCCGGGCCGTCGTCCGGGAGCTCAGCGGCGGCCGCTGCGGCTACCTCCACATCCCCGACATGGGCGGCTCCGGCTGGGCCCAGTTCAACCGCGACCTGCGGATGGAGGTCTCCCGCCCGGCCCTCATCGTCGACGTGCGCGGCAACGCCGGCGGCCACATCAGCGAACTCGTCGTGGAGACCCTCACCCGCAGGATCATCGGCTGGGACCTCACCCGCAACGCCCAGCCCGTCAGCTACGCCTCCAACGCCCCGCGCGGCCCGGTGGTCGCCCTCGCCGACGAGGCCACCTCCTCCGACGGCGACATGATCACCGCCGCCTTCAAGCTCCTCGGCCTCGGCCCGGTCGTCGGCCAGCGCACCTGGGGCGGGGTCGTCGGCATGACCGGCCGCCACAAGCTCGGCGACGGCACCCAGATCACCGTCCCCATGAACGCCGCCTGGTTCACCGAATGGGGCTGGTCGGTGGAGAACCACGGCGTCGTGCCCGACCTCGCCGTCCTCCGCACCCCGCTCGACTGGGCCGAGGGCCGCTACGCCCAGCTCGACGACGCCGTCCACAAGGCCCTCGCCCTGCTGGGCTCGGAGCCCGCGGCCGACCCGCCCGGCTACGAGGACGTGCCGGACCGCTCCCGCCCGAAGCTCCCGCCGAGGTCCAGCTCGTAGGCGGTGCCCAGCTCGCCGACCTCCAGGACGACGGCACCGACGGCACCGAAACCGGCGCGGGCGAGGACCGCGCGGGAGGCGTCGTTGCCGTGGGACACGACGGCCGTCAGCCTGCGGAGCCCGTACTCCTCCGCGGCCCGCCGGATCACCTCGCGCACCCCGAAGGTGGCGAGCCCCCGGCCGGTCGCCTTCTCGGCGAGCCGGTAGCCGAGTTCGGCGGTGCCCGCCTCCGGGTCCACGTCGTTGAGGTTGACCCGGCCCAGGACCTCGCCGCCGGCGGCGACGAGCACGTGGAAGTGGATCTCCCCGGCCTCCTGCGCCTCGATCAGCTCCCGGTGCCGGGCGTCGAACCCGGCGAAGTACGCGTCCCCCCGGTCGGGGACGCGGCCGGCGAAGAAGGCCCGGTTCTCGCGCTCGAAGACGAGAACGGCGGGAGCGTGGTCGGAGCGTATGCGCTCGAGTGCGACGGACATGGGAGGAGCGTACGAAGATCCCCCCGGCGCGCGCGCGTGAGTTACGCCACCGCACGCGCGAGGGGCGCACCCGGCGTCCCGGGTGCGCCCCTCGTCCCTGACAGGCGTCAGGCGTCGCGGCCGCGCTCGGTGCGCGCCCGCAGCTCCCGCTCGGCGCGCTCCTTCGCCTCCTGGGCGCTCTCGCGGCCCTGGGAGGCGCGCTGGGACGCCTCGTCCTTGGCGTCCTTGCCCTTGACGGCCTGCTTGCCGCGCTCGGCGAGCTCCTGCGCCTTGTCCTGGAACTGGTCCTTGATGCCCATGAAGTTCACTCCTAGAAGGGTGAGAGGGGGTGCGGGGCAGCGTGCCCCTGGGCCTCGACCAGCCTTGCACGAGCGAACATTCCACGCATTTCGATCAGTTACCGAGGGTGCCGGGGCACGGTCACGCCTTCCCCGTGCGGGCCTGCTCGTCCGCCGCGCCGCCCGCGCCCACCAGCCCCGTGGAGACCGAGGCCAGCCGGGGCTCGAAGCGCTTCATCTCGCGCTGCCCGACGGTGGCGATCAGGCCGGGCAGGTAGCCGCGGATCGACTGCATCCCGCGCAGCCACCACTGTGCGTACACGTGGGCCGAGCGCCGCTCGATGCCCTCGATGATCCGGTCGACGGCCGGGCCGAGGGGGTAGGTGCGGTTCGACGGCCACGGCAGCCGCTGCCGCAGCTCCTTCATCACGTCGTCCTGGTCCGCGCCCCGCACCATGTCGGTGTCGGTCCAGGAGAGGTAGCCGACGCCGACCCTCACGCCCTTGTACGCGACCTCGGCGCGCAGGCTGTGCGCGAACGCCTCGACGCCGGACTTGGAGGCGCAGTACGCGGTCATCATCGGGGCCGGGGTGATCGCGGCGAGCGAGGCGATCTGGAGGAAGTACCCGCGGGACTCCATGAGGACCGGCAGGAAGGCGCGGCCGGTGACCGCCCCGCCGATCAGGTTGACCTCGATGACCCGCCGCCAGGCGACCGGGTCGGAGTCGGCGAACGGACCGCCCGCCGCCACGCCCGCGTTGGCGACGACGATGTCGACCTTCCCGAACCGCTCCTTGACCTCGGCGGCGACCCGGGCCATCGCCTCGTGGTCGGTGACGTCCGCCTCCCACCAGTCGGCCTCGGTGTGCAGCCGGCCGGCGACCTCCTTCAGGAGCTCCGGCTCCAGGCCGACGAGCGCGATCTTCGCGCCGCGCGCGGAGAGCTTGCGGGCGAGGAGCTCGCCGACACCGCGGGCGCCGCCGGTGACGACCGCGACCTGTCCTTCCAGGCTGACCCTGCTCATGCCCCTGCCTCCTTGACTCCGAGATACGTGAGCGTCAGTTCGCGGATCTGCGCCGTGACGGCCTCCGGGGCCTCGACCGGCGTCATGTGGCCCATGCCGGCCAGTTCGGTCAGGCCGGTGCAGTGCGGCAGCGCCTCGGCCAGGCCCCGGGAGTGGACCGGCGGGGTGAGCCGGTCGGCGGTCCCGACGAGGACCGCGGCCGGCACCCTGAGCTCCCGGACGTTCGCCTCCAGGTCCAGCCCGGCGAGCACCTGCGACCAGCCGTAGCGGGACGGGCGCGGGCAGGCGTGCACGATGCGGGCGCAGGCGTCGACCCGGTCGGGCGCGGAGCCCGGTCCCATCGTCGCGTACTTGAGGACCTTCTTCGAGACGCCGTTGACCGGGCCCAGCGGGGCCTTCGAGCCGAGGACGGCGCCGGTGAGCCGGGTCCGCAGTCCGCCGGGGCCGAGCGGCACCACGGTCGCCTCGGAGGTGAGCCGGGACGGGCCGGTCGAGCAGAGCAGGACCGCGGCGGCGTGCTGGACGAAGCCGGGGCGGCCGGCCGCGGCCATGATCGTCATGCCGCCCATGGAGTGGCCGGCGACGACGGCCCGCTCGCCGGGCCCGAGGGTGGCCGCGAGCACGGCCTCCAGGTCGTCGGCGAGCGCGGTGGTCGAGTAGCCGCCGGAGGCGGGGACCGGGGAGCGGCCGTGGCCGCGCTGGTCGTAGGCGACGACCCGGTGGTCGGCGGCGAGCGCCCGGATCTGCTCGGCCCAGAAGCCTATGGAGCAGGTCCAGCCGTGGGCGAGGACGACGGCGGGGGCGCCCTCGGGGCCGTACACCTCGGTGTGCAGTTCGGCGCCGTCGGCGGAGCGGACGGTGAGGGAGCGGGGCTCGGGAAGGCGGATCACTGGGCGGCCTCCCTCTTGCGGGCGGCGCGGCGGGCGGCCGGCCCGGGGGTGGCCTCGACCGGCTTCGGGGCGCGGACGACCTCGTACTCGGAGAGGTCGACCTGCCGGGTCTCGCGGCGGAACTCGCCGGTGGTGCCCGGCCAGAGGGTGGTGTTGCGGCCGTTGGCGTCGAGGTACCAGCTGTCGCAGCCGCCGGACTTCCAGACGGTCCGCTCCATGCGGTTCTGGACCTTGCGGTTCCAGGCGTTGACGGCGGAGGGCCGGGCGGCGAGCGCGGCCCGGCCGCCGAGCACGTTCAGCTGGCGCAGGTAGTCGGCCATGTAGTTCAGCTGGGACTCGATCATGAGGATCATGGAGGAGTTCCCGAGGCCGGTGTTGGGCCCGATGATCGTCATCCAGTTGGGGAAGCCGGCGGCGGTGGCGCCGCGCAGCGCCTCCATGCCGTCCTTCCACGCCTCGGCGAGCGAGCGGCCGTCGGCGCCGATGACGCGCGGGGCGATCGGCATGTCGGTGACGTGGAAGCCGGTGCCGAAGACGATCGCGTCGACCTCGGTCTCGCTGCCGTCGGAGCCGACGACGACGTTCCCGCGGACCTCCTTGAGCCCGCCGGTGACGACGTCGACGTTGGGCTGGGCGAGGGCCGGGTAGTACGCGTTGGAGAGCAGGATCCGCTTGCAGCCGATGCGGTACGAGGGGGTGAGCTTGGCCCGCAGCACCGGGTCCTTGACCGACTTGGCGATGTTGGCCTTGGCCAGCTTCTCGACCAGGCCCAGCTCGCCCGGGTGCTTGGTGAAGGCGCCGACCTGGAGCTCCCGGATGCCCCACAGGATGCCGCGGCGCAGGGTCGCGGTGACGGGCAGCTTCCGGTGCAGCCAGCGCTCGGGGCCGCTGATGGCCCGGTCCATGCGGGGCATGACCCAGGGGGCGGTGCGCTGGAAGAGGGTCAGCTTCGCGACCTCGGGCTGGATCGCGGGCACGATCTGGATGGCGGAGGCGCCGGTGCCGATCATGGCGACGCGCTTGCCGCGCAGGTCGTAGTCGTGGTCCCAGCGGGCCGAGTGGAAGACCTTGCCGGTGAAGCCGTCGAGTCCCGGGATGTCCGGGATCCTGGGGTCGGAGAGCGGTCCGGTGGCGGAGACGACGACGTCGGCGGTGAACGATCCGGAGCTGGTGGTGATCTGCCACCGCAGCGCGTCGGCGTCCCACTCCATCCGCTCCACCTCGTGGTTCAGCCGCAGGTGCGGCCGGATCCCGAAGGTGTCGGTGACGTGCTCCAGGTAGGCCCGGATGTGCCGCTGGCCGGAGAAGGTGCGCGGCCAGTCCGGGTTGGGCGCGAAGGAGAAGGAGTAGAGGTGCGAGGGCACGTCGCAGGCGCACCCGGGGTAGCTGTTGTCCCGCCAGGTGCCGCCCACGGAGTCGGCCCGTTCCAGGACGACGAAGTCGGTGATCCCCTCGCGGCGCAGCCGGACGGCGGCCCCGAGCCCGCCGAACCCCGATCCGATCACCGCCACCCGAACGTGCTCGTGCTTCGCCATGCCGCCTCCCGTGCGCCCGGCCAAGATTCCGCCAGCAATCACTGGCACAGTCGGGACTGTAGAGCAGCTCCATACCGAGCGGTAGGGGTCGCGCGAGGGAAAGTTACCGGCGGTACAACATAGGCTGGCGGGCGTGGCGGAACGATCAGGAGAACAGGCGATGCCCGCGGAGGCCCCGGAGCCCCCGCACGAGTACCGCGTGGCCGAGCTGGCCGAGGCGGCCGGGATCACCGTGCGGACCCTCCGGTTCTACCGGGAGCGGGGGCTGATCCCCCCGCCCCGCCGGGAGGGACGGATCGCCTGGTACGACGAGCGGCACCTGGCCCGGCTGCGGACCATCGCGGCACTCCTCGAACGCGGCCACACGCTCACCGGCATCGCCGACCTCACCACCGCCTTCGAGTCCGGGCGGGACGTCGGGGAGGTGCTGGAGCTGGGGACGCCGTCCGAGGAGGAACCGGTACGGCTCACCCCCGAGGAGCTGGCCGACCACTTCGCCGGCGAGGTCACGCCCGAGAACCTCGCCGCCGCCCTCGACCTCGGCTACCTCGCCACCGACGGCGAGGACATCGTCCACGTCAGCCGCCGGCTCCTCGACGTCTCCGCCGCCCTCGTCCGCGAGGGCGTGCCGCTCGCCGAGGTGCTGAAGGCCGGGGCCCGGGTCCGCGAGCACGCCGAGGCGCTCGCCGAACTCTTCGCCGAGGTGCTGGGCGCCCACGTCAGGGAGGGCGACGTCCAGCGGCTGCGGCCGCTCGCCAAGAGCGTCGTCGAGGCGGAGCTCTCCATGGCCCTCGACCGGCGGCTGCGCGGCACGGGCGCCTGATCCCCGCCCTCTCCGGTCCCTGACAGGTTCTTCGAAGGTTCTTCATCGGACCCGCCCTACGGTCGGTCCGCCCCGCCGCGCTCCCGCGGCCGGGCGGACCGAGCCAGGAACGGGGACCGAGGAACCGATGAGGACGAACCGGATGCTGCTCGCCGCCGTCGCGGCGGCCGCGGCCGTCGCGCTGACCGGCTGCGGCGGGAACGACCCGGGGACCGGGATCCCCACCGCCCGGGAGACCACCGGCACCCCCCGCGCCGGGGCCGCCACGACGGGCACGAGCGGCGCGGGCGGCGACGAGGCCGAGATCGCCGCGTACGTCGAGGCCAAGCGGGCCTGGGTGGCCTGCCTCCGCGAGGGCGGCATCGACGCCCCCGACCCGGACGAGAACGGACAGGTCGAACTCACCGACGCCCGCGCGGTCAAGGCGAACCCCGCCCTGAGCAAGGTCCTCGCCGACTGCGGCAAGGACCTCCCGAACGTCCCCGCCGCCCTGGAACGCAGGCTCGCCCCCAAGCTCACCCCCGAACAGATCAGGAAGCAGGTCGAGTTCGCCGACTGCATGCAGAAGAACGGCGCCCCCGACTTCCCCGACCCCGAGGCCGACGGGCACGTCTACGGCGACGAGCAGCAGTGGGACTCCACCACCGCGGCGGCCAAGCGCGCCGCCCGCCTCTGCGGGCCGATCGTCGGCCGCCCCGCCGAGACCGGCCCGGGCAAGGGCTGAGCCATGGGCGAGACCACCACCGCGACGGAGACGGACCCCGGTGCCGGCGGCGCGCCGCCGCGCCGCCGGCACCGGACCACCCTGCTCGTCGCCGTCTCCGTCACCGCCGTCGCGGCCGTCGCCGTCGTCGGCCGGCTCGGCCTCGGCGGCGGCGCCGGACAGCCGCCCGGGGCCCTCCCTCGGGCCGGCTCCACCGTCGCCGTCACGCGCACCACGCTCACCGAACGCACCGAGGTCGAGGGCGAGCTGGGATACGGCGCCGAGATCCCCCTGCCGGTCCGGGCGACCGGCACCGTCACCTGGCTCCCGGAGCCCGGCGCCACCGCCGGGCGCGGCGAGACCCTGCTGCGCGTCGACGACCGGCCGGTGGTGCTGCTGTACGGCACCCTGCCGATGTACCGCGAACTCGGCCGTACCCAGGCCCCCGCGGCCACCGGAACCCCCGGACCGGAGACGGGCACGGACGGCACGGAAACGGGCAAGGGGGGTACGGGCACGGGCGCCGGACCGGGCAAGGCGACGGCGCCGCCGCCCGCCGACCCGGCCCCGCCCGCCCCGGTGCCCCTGCGCGGCATGGACGTCCTCCAGTTCGAGTCCAACCTCGCCGCCCTCGGCTACACCGGCTTCACCGTCGACGAGGAGTTCACCGCCGGCACCGAGCGGGCGGTGCGGCGCTGGCAGCGCTCGCTCGGCCTGCCCGAGACGGGCCGGATCGGCCTCGGGGACGTCGTGTACGCCTCCGGCCGCGTCCGCCTCGGCCGTCCCGGGGTCCGGCCCGGCCAGCCCGCCGGCGAGAACACGCTGTCCTTCACCGGCTCGTCCCGCAAGGTCACCGTCCAGGCGTCCGCCGAGGAGGTCTCCTGGGCGACCCGCGGCACCGCCGTCACCGTGACCCTGCCCGACGGGCGGACGGTCGCCGGCGAGGTCGCGGGCGTGGGGCGGACGGCGTCCGCGCCCGAGGGCGGCCAGGCGGGCGCCCCGCCGACCGTGCCCGTCACCGTCACCGTCGCCGACCAGCGGGCCCTCGGCCGTCTGGAGAGCGGCCCGGTCACCGTCGCGTACGTGGGCCGGGAGCGCGCCGGCGTCCTCGCCGTGCCGGTCGCCGCGCTCGTCGCCCTGGCCGAGGGCGGACACGGCCTGGAGACGGACGACGGCCGCTTCGTCGCGGCCCGCACCGGACTGTTCGCCGACGGGAAGGTCGAGGTGAGCGGCCCGGAGGTGCGCGAGGGCCTGAAGGTGAGGATCCCGAAGTGACCGCTCCCGCACCGGCGCCGGTCGTCGAGTTCCGCTCGGTGTCGAAGACGTACCCCGGCGGGGTCGCGGCCGTCCGGGACGTCAGCCTGACCGTCGGCCGCGGCGAACTCCTCGCGATCGTCGGCCCGTCGGGCTCCGGCAAGTCCAGCATGCTGCACCTGATGGGCAGTCTGGACGTGCCGACGTCCGGACGGGTCCTGGTCGACGGGCACGACGTGGCCCGGCTCTCCGACCGGCAGGTCTCGGCGCTGCGGGCGACCCGCATCGGCTTCGTCTTCCAGCAGTTCCACCTGGCCGTCGGCGTCCCGGTCCTGGACACCGTCGCGGACGGCCTGCTGTACGCCGGGGTCCCGCGCCGCCGCCGCAGGGCGCGGGCCGCGGCCGCCCTCGCCCGGGTCGGGCTCCGCCACCGGGTCCATCACCTGCCGCACCAGCTGTCCGGCGGCGAGCGCCAGCGGGTGGCGGTGGCGCGGGCGGTGGTCGGCGAGCCGGCCGTCCTCCTCGCCGACGAACCCACCGGCAACCTCGACTCCGTCTCCGGGGCCGCCGTCCTCGGCCTGCTGCGCGAGCTCAACGCGGCCGGCACGACGGTCGTGGTCATCACCCACGACCGGGACATCGCGGCGGCGCTCCCCCGCCGGGTGGAGCTGCGCGACGGCCGGGTGGTGGCCGACTCCGCCCCGTGCGCCCCCGCCGCCGGCCCCGGCCCGGGTCCCTCCGGCCGTCCCTCGACGGGAGCCCCCGCATGACGCGCACCGCCGCCCGCCCCACCGGGGACGACCGGCTGCGGGCCGCCCGGCTCCGGCCCGGCGACGCCGTCCGCCTCGGCGGCACCGGACTGCGCACCCGGCCCCTGCGGGCCTTCCTCTCCGCGCTCGGCATCGCGATCGGGGTCGCCGCGATGATCGCGGTGGTCGGCATCTCCGGCTCCGGCCGGGCCGAGGTGGAGCGCCGGCTCGACGCGCTCGGCACCAACCTGCTCCGGGTGGAACCCGGCGTCGAGCTGGGCGGGGACCGGGCGAGGCTGCCGGCGGACGCGGTCCGCATGATCCGCCGCGTCCCGCCGGTCCTGGAGGTCGCCGCCACCGGCCGTACGGCGGCGAACGTCTACCGCAACGAGCGGATGCCGGAGGGCCGCACCGGCTCGCTGACCGTCCAGGCCGCCGACGGCGACCTGCTCGCCGCCGTCGGGGGCCGGATCGGCCGGGGCCGCTGGCTGGACGCGGCGACCGAGCGGTACCCGGCGGTCGTCCTGGGCGCCACCGCCGCCCAGCGGCTCGACGTCCGCACGCCGGGCACCCGGCTGTGGATCGGGGGCCGCTGGTTCTCGCTGGTCGGCGTCCTCGACCCGGTGCCGCTCGCGCCCGAACTGGACGGGGCGGCGCTGGTCGGCGGCCCGGCCGCCCGCGCCTACCTGCGGTTCGACGGGCACCCGTCGACGGTGTACGTCCGCGCCGAGGACCGCGCGGTCGCCGGCGTACGGGGGGTGCTCGCCGCGACCGCCGACCCGGCCCACCCCGGCCAGGTGCGGGTCTCCCGCCCCTCCGACGCGCTCGCCGCCCGCGAGGCGACGGAGTCGACGCTGACCGGGCTGCTGCTCGGGCTCGGCGGGGTGGCGCTGCTCGTCGGCGGCGTCGGCGTGGCCAACACGATGGTGATCTCGGTCCTGGAGCGCCGCCCCGAGATCGGGCTGCGGCGGGCGCTGGGCGCGACCCGGGCGCAGGTCCGGGGCCAGTTCGTCACGGAGTCGCTGCTGCTGTCGGCGCTGGGCGGGGCGGGCGGCGTGCTGCTCGGCGCCCTCGTCACCGGCGTGTACGCGGTGGGCCGGGGCTGGCCGACGGTCGTCCCGGCGTGGGCGACGGCCGCGGGACTCGGGTGCACGCTGGTGATCGGCGCGCTGGCGGGCGTCTGGCCGGCGGTACGGGCGAGCCGCCTCGCCCCGACGGTGGCGCTGTCCGGCAGCTGACCGGCCGGCCGTGGCCGCGCGGATCAGTGGTCCGCGCGGCCGCCGGCGTCCGGAAGCAGCACCGTGAACACCGATCCCGTGCCGACCTCGCTCGTGACGCCGACCGATCCGCCGTGGTCGGCGACGATCCGCCGGCAGATGGAGAGGCCGAGGCCGCTGCCGCCGGTGGCCCGCCCGCGGGCCGCGTCCGCGCGCCAGAAGCGGTCGAAGAGATGGGGGAGGTCGGCGGCCGGGATGCCGCCGCCGGTGTCCCGGACCGCGATCCGTACCCGACCGTCCTCCCGGTCCAGTTCCAGCCGGACGGAGCCCCCCGGCGGGGTGTGCCGGACGGCGTTGCCGACGAGGTTGCCGAGCGCCTGCCGGAGCCGGTCCGGGTCCCCGTGCAGCCGGACCGTGCCCGCCGCCGCGCCGGTCACGGCCAGTTCCACCCCGGCGGCGGCCGCGCGGGCGCTGTGCGCGGTGCGGCAGGTGTCGAGGAGGTCGCGGGCGTCGAGGGCGCGCCGGTGGTAGGTGAGGGCGCCGGCCTCGGCGAGCGCCAGGTCCTGGAGGTCGTCGACGATCCGCTGCTGGAGGAGGACCTCCTCGTGGAGGGAGTCGAGGAGTTCCGGGTCGGCCTCCAGGACGCCGTCGCGAAGGGCCTCCAGGTAGCCGCGGAGGTTGGCGAGCGGGGTGCGGAGTTCGTGCGCGATGTCGCCGACGAGGCGGCGCTGGCGCTCCTCGCTGGCGGCGAGGGAGTCGGCCATGCGGTTGAAGGCGCGGCCGAGCTCGCCGATCTCGTCCTTCCCGGCGGCGGGGACCCGGCGTCCGAGGTCGCCCTCGCCGAGGCCGCGGGTGGCGGTGGTGAGGGCGCGCACGGGGCGGAGCACGGCGCGGCTGAGGAGGGCCGCGCAGGCGAGGGCGGCGAGGGCGACCCCGGCGGCGCCGGCGAGGGCGGGGCCGGCGGAGAGGCTGCGGCCGACGTCGTCGACGGCGCCGAGGCGGACGGTGAGGGGCTGCGGGGCGACGGCGGCGGTCCGTTCGCCGAAGACGCGCCGCAGGCAGGCGTGGAAGGCGCCGGCGGGTCCGGTGCGGCAGGCGTCGAGGGCGGCGAAGTGGGCCTGGTGGACCGCGCTCGGGGCCTCCTCGACGCGGACGCAGGCGGCCGACCCGGCCGGTGCGCCGGGGGCCCTGCCGCCGTCCTCGAAGTCGGGCAGGCCGAGGAGGCCGGGGACGGTGACGACCTTGTGCCCGGCGCGGGTGAGGCAGGCGGCGTAGGCGGCGCCGGTGCCGTACTCGAAGACGGCGGTGCCGGCCAGCTTGGTGGCGGCGAGCGGGACCTCGGCGGAGGACAGGTCGAGCCGGGGCCGGGGGTCCACGAGGAGGGCGGGGGCGGTGCCGCCGGGGCGGGGGGCGCGGCCGAGGAGGGTGTCGGAGTCGGCGAGCTGGCCCTGGGCGTCGGTGCCGATCCGGATCCGCTGCCCGGTCTCCTCGGCGAGGGCGCGGACGAGCGGCAGGACGCCGTCCCAGGTGCCGTGCCCGGCCGCGTAGCCGCGGAGCTCCTCGGTGATGCGGGTGACGGAGCGCTGGTCGGCGGCGGCGGACTCGCGGACCTGGCCGGCGGCCTGGCGGAGGGTGAGCCAGGCGGTGGCGGCGGTGGCCGCGGCGGCGACGAGGAGGACGAGGGCGAGGACCCGGAGGCGGAAGCTCACGGGCGCTCCGCGGGGGCCGGGCCGGGGGTGCCGTCCGGTGCCGTGTCGGCGATCCGGTATCCGCGTCCGTACACGGTCTCCAGGTAGCGGGGGCGGGCCGGGTCGGGTTCGAGCTTGCGGCGGAGGTTGCGCACATGGGCGTCGACGGTGCGTTCCAGGACGTCGCTGTCGAAGCCGAAGACGCGCTCGATGATGAGGGTCCGGGTGAAGACCCGGCCGGGCTCGCGGACCAGGGCCTCCAGGACCGCGAACTCCTTCGCGGTCAGCGCGACGGGACGGCCCTCGACGGTGACCTCGAAGCGGGCGGTGTCGAGGGTGATGCCGCCGGCCCGGATCGGCTCGGCCGGGGCGGAGCCCCCGGCGCGGGAGCGGCGCAGCAGGGCGCGGACGCGGGCGGTGAGCTCGCGGGGGCTGTAGGGCTTGGCGAGGTAGTCGTCGGCGCCGAGGTCGAGGCCGAGGAGGAGGTCCTCCTCGGTGCCGCGGGCGGTGAGCAGCAGGATCGGCACGTCGGAGCCCTCGGCGCGCAGGATCCGGCAGACGTCGAGGCCGTCGACGGAGGGCAGCATGACGTCGAGGACGACGAGTTCCGGGCGGGCCGCCCGGATCCTCTCCAGGGCGGCCCGGCCGTCCGCGACGACCTGGACGGAATTCCCTTCCCGTTCCAGATAGAGACGGATGAGCCGGGACTGCTTTTCGTCGTCCTCGGCGACCAGAATGCGCGCGCTCAAGAATTCCCCCCGCCCGGGCCCCGTATTTCCGGGAAACGGTACCCCGGGCGGGAGGGCCGGGACGGGCGGGAAGGGCGGGAAGGGCGGTCGTGCCTAGAGGACGTAGACGGCCGTGACGGGGGCGTGGTCGCTCCACCGCTCGGCGTGGGTGGCGGCCCGCTCCACGTACGCCTTGGCGGCCTTCGCGGCCAGCCCCGGCGTGGCCATCTGGTAGTCGATGCGCCAGCCGGTGTCGTTGTCGAAGGCGCGGCCGCGGTAGGACCACCAGGAGTAGGGGCCCTCCTGGTCGGGGTGGAGGGCGCGCACCACGTCGACGTATCCGCCGTCGGTCTCCTCCAGGACGCGGGTGAGCCACTCGCGCTCCTCCGGGAGGAAGCCGGCGCTCTTGCG
Source organism: Streptomyces sp. NPDC058052 (assembly GCF_042885515.1). Lineage (NCBI taxonomy): Bacteria > Bacillati > Actinomycetota > Actinomycetes > Kitasatosporales > Streptomycetaceae > Streptomyces > Streptomyces sp. NPDC058052. The sequence continues at coordinate 421,742 of NZ_JBHVRX010000004.1, forward strand.
GTTGGCCTTCCAGTTCTTGAGGTCGGCCTCGCGGTGGGCGATGTTCCAGTCGCCGCAGACGACGACCTCGCGCCCGTCGGCGGCGGCGCGGACCCGCAGCTCCTTGAGGTAGGGCAGGAACTCGCCCATGAAGCGGTACTTCTCGTCCTGCTTCTCGGTCTCGGCCTCGCCGGAGGGGAGGTAGAGGCTGGCGACGGTGACGCCGGGCAGGTCGGCCTCGATGTAGCGGCCGGAGCCGTCGAACTCGCTCGATCCGAAGCCGATCCGGACGGCGTCGGGCTCGCGGCGCAGGTAGAGCGAGACGCCGGCGCGGCCCTTGGCGGCGGCGGGCGCGTGGGCGGTGAACCAGCCCTCGGGGGTCCGTACCTCCGCGGGCAGCTGCGCCTCCTCGGCGCGCACCTCCTGGAGGCAGACGGCGTCGGCGGAGGTCTCCGCCAGCCACTCGACGAAGCCCTTCTTGGCGGCGGCGCGGAGGCCGTTGACGTTCGCGGTCGTGACAGTGAACATCCCGGGAGAATACCGACACCCGGCCTTCGCATACACGTACGATGGCCGGCATGCGCATCCAGCCGACGCCGTACGACCACCCCGACGCCGTGAAACTGCAGGACGCGGTGCAGGCCGAGTACGCCGTCCGCTACGACAGTGAGGGCGACGCCACACCGCTCGACCCCGCGATGTTCGTCCCGCCGCGCGGCCTCTACCTGCTCGCGTACGACGCGGAGGACCGCCCGGTCGCGAGCGGCGCCTGGCGCCGCCAGGACGAGAACGAGGAGGGGTACGCGGACGGGGACGCCGAGCTGAAGCGGATGTACGTCGTGCCCGAGGCGCGCGGCCTGGGCCTGGCCCGCCGGCTGCTCGCCCTCCTGGAGGACGACGCCCGCGCCGCCGGCCGGACCCGCATGGTCCTGGAGACCGGCACCGCCCAGCCCGAGGCGATCGCCCTGTACGTCTCCAGCGGCTACGAGCCGTGCGCCAAGTTCGGCCACTACCGGCACTACGAGAGCAGCCGCTGCTTCGCGAAGCCCCTGGTCTGACGCCGGGTCCGGCACGCCGCGCCCACCGCCCGCCGCCCGTCGCCCGCCGCTTGTCGCCCGCCCTGATCCCGGTGACCGGCACGTGATCGACCTCGGGTGCCGGGGCGAGCGGGGGCGGGCGCCGGCGCGTTGCCGGGCCCTGAACGACGAAGATCCCGCCCGATCTTTCGATCGGACGGGATCTCGTCATCCGCTGGTGGACCTGAGGGGATTCGAACCCCTGACCCCCTCGATGCGAACGAGGTGCGCTACCGGACTGCGCCACAGGCCCCTGCGACGTGTGAAACATTAGCATCTCGGTCGGCGAGAAGAAAAATCGCTTCCGCCGCAGGTCAGGCGAGGACCCGCCGGACCGCCCTCATTCGTTGGCGGCGCGGGGGCGGTCCTCCTCCGCGTACTGGTCGAAGAGCGGGGTGCGGCCGTGGTCGCGGCCGCGGCGCGGCGGGGCCGGACGGCGGCGCGGGGCCGGCGAGGCGGCCGGGGGCTGCTCGGCGGCCGTGGAGGAGCGGGCGGCGCTCCAGGTCTCCGGGTCGGTGACGTCCACGCCGTTGGAGGCGCGCGGGGCGACCGGCGCGGTGACGTACGTGGGCAGCGGCACCGGCACCGGGTCCCAGCTGTCGCCGCGGGCGGGGCCGCGCTCGCGCTGCTGGTCCACCCACTCCGCGTGGTCGGTCTGCTCGACCAGCGCGCGCCGGTCGGCCTCCTGCGGGGAGACCACGGACGCGGGCGTCGGCTCCGGCTCGGGCGCGGGCGCGGCGGCCCGGCGGCTCTCGCGGAGCCGGGCGGCGGCGGCCTCGGCGCGGCGCCGGTCCATCACGTAGACGAAGCGGCGGCGCTCCTGCCCGCGCAGATGGACGATGTACGCGCTGAGCAGCACGGCGGGGAGGGCCGGCGCCCACAGGAAGGTGACGCCGCCGACGGCGGCGACCACGGCCCCGAGGGTGAAGGCGGAGAAGAGCACGATCGTGGTGCGCCGCCGGCGCGCCAGGACCTTGCCGCGGCGGGCCCGCTCGGCGGCGCCGCCGGCCGCGGCCTGCCGGGCGGCCGGGGCGGGCGCCGGTTCCGGGTCGCGCTCGGGCCGGCGCTCCGGCTCGGGCGCGGGCCCGGGGAGTTCGAGGCGCGCCTCGGTCCTGGCCGGAGGCGCGGAGAAGGCCCGGACGTCGACCGAGCTCAATTGCTCGGTCGCCGCGTCCGGGTCCACGTCGGGCACCGAGTCCCGGGCCATGAGGTCCCGCTCGCGAAGCTCCTTGGCGTACCGGCGCTCCATGCCCGCCCGTCCGGACAGCAGCCGGATGGCGGTGCTGAAGCGTTCCGTCGGACGGGCTTCGTTCAGCTCGTCCTGCCTGCGGAGCCACATCGGCACCAAGTAGGCGGCCCAGGCCCCGACGATGACTGCGTAGATGAGGCCGCTGCTGCTCACGCCTCACACGGTAGAGGGGTTCGCGACGGGGCATCGGCCAATTGGCCCGGTGTGTCGCACGATCTGGCTGATATCACTGAACTTTTTTGTGATTGTTCAGATCGATCGGTGTTCATATGCCACTGGAATTCGAACAGTTATATGAATACCGAGGGGGTGGCGCCCGGACGGGTCCTCAGGCCGCGTCCCTGCGCCGGGTGCGGTGCCAGCGGGCGAGCAGACCCTCCGGGATCTCCTCCGCCGTCAGCGCGAAGACCAGATGGTCCCGCCACGCCCCGTCGATGTGCAGATAGCGCGGCCGCACGCCCTCCTCCCGGAAGCCGAGCTTCTCCACCACCCGGCGCGAGGGGCCGTTCTCCGGCCGGATGCACACCTCCATGCGGTGCAGCCCCACCGTCCGGAAGCAGTGGTCGGTCGCCAGCGCGACCGCCGTCGGCATCACCCCGCGCCCGGCGACCCCGCTGTCCACCCAGTACCCCACGTGCCCCGAGCACATCGAGCCCCAGGTGATCCCGGCCACCGTCAGCTGCCCGGCCATCCGGCCCTGGTACTCGATGACGAACGGCAGCATCCGCCCGGCGTTCGCCTCCGACCGCAGATGGCGCACCATCTGACGGTACGTGGGACGCTGCGCCGGCGGCATGCCCGGCGCGGGCGGCGGCACCGTCGCCTCCCAGGGCCGCAGCCACTCGCGGTTGCGGCGGTTCACCTCCCGCCACTCCCGCTGGTCGCGCATCCTTATCGGGCGGAGCAGCACGTCTCCGTCGACGAGGACGACCGGCCAGGGCGTGATCATGACGCCGGGCCCGCTTCCGCCGGTCTCGGGTGGTCACCGCCGCGGATCTGGTCCACGGCGTGCCGCAGCAGCGGCTCCAGGACGGCGAGCCCGTCCCGCACCCCGCCGGTCGACCCCGGCAGGTTCACGATCAGCGTGCCGCCCGCGACCCCGGCCAGCCCGCGCGAGAGCGCCGCCGTCGGCACCTTCTCCCGGCCGTACGCCCGGATCGCCTCCGGGATCCCCGGGATCACCCGCTCCAGCAGCCGGGCGGTGACCTCGGGCGTCTCGTCGGTCGGCGAGACGCCGGTGCCGCCGGTGGTGAGGATGACGTCGTACCCGGCCGCGATCCCGGCGCGCAGCGCCGCCTCGACGGGCGCCCCGTCGGGCACCACCCGCGGCCCGTCGACCGCGAAGCCCATGCCCCGCAGCCCCTCGGCGATCAGCGGCCCGCCCTTGTCCTCGTAGACCCCGGCGGAGGCCCGGTTGGAGGCGGTGACGACGAGCGCCGCGTACGGCGTGGCCAGGGCGCCGCCGACGTCCGCGGCGAGCGCCGCCGGAGGGGTCTGCGCGTGGTCGTGCGCGCCCGCGACCCGGCCGCCGCGCGTCACGCGTCGTCCCGGGTCCAGTGGCCCGACTTGCCGCCGGTCTTCTCCTCGACCCGTACGTCGGAGATGACCGCGCCCTTGTCGACCGCCTTCACCATGTCCACGACCGTCAGCGCCGCCACCGAGACGGCGGTCAGCGCCTCCATCTCGACGCCCGTGCGGTCGGTGGTCCTCACGGTCGCCAGGATCTCCACGGCGTCGTCCGCCACGGTGAGGTCCAGCGTCACTCCGGAGACGGCCAGCGGGTGGCAGAGCGGGATGAGGTCGGGGGTCTTCTTGGCGCCCATGATCCCGGCGATCCGCGCGGTCGCCAGCGCGTCCCCCTTCGGCACGCCCTCGCCGCGCAGCAGCTCGATCACGCGCGGCGAGACGAGCACCCGCCCGCTGGCGCGCGCCGTGCGGGACGTGACGTCCTTCGCCGATACGTCGACCATGCGGGCGGCGCCCGCCTCGTCGATGTGGGTGAGACCTTGCTGCGTGCTCATGGCCGTGACACTCCCGGTCGCTGTGTGGGACGACACACCGTACCCCCGACCTGCCCCTCTCAGCCGAGGAGGACCACGTCCAGCTCGTCGCCCGGGTCGGCCCCGGTGCGGTCCTCCGGGACCACGAGCAGCGCGTCCGCCTGGGCGAGGGCGGCGATCAGGTGGGAGCCGGCACCGCCCACGGGGGTGACGGTCCCGGACTCGGCGTCGTACGTCCCTCGGAGGTACTGCCGGCGGCCGGACGGGGAGGAGAGCGGGGCGTCGGCCTTCAGGGTGGCGCGGACGACCGGGCGGTGCAGGTCGTCGAGGCCCATCAGCGCGCGGATCGCGGGGCGGACGAAGAGTTCGAAGGAGACGTACGAGGAGACCGGGTTGCCCGGCAGCGCGAGGAGCGGGGTCTGCTCGGGGCCGATCGCGCCGAAGCCCTGCGGCTTGCCCGGCTGCATGGCCAGCTTGCGGAAGTCGACCTGGCCGTCGGCGGTCAGGGCCTCCTTCACCACGTCGTAGGCGCCGACGCTGACGCCGCCGGTGGTGACGATGAGGTCGGCCCGGATCAGCTGGTCCTCGATGGTGGCCCGGAGCGACTCCGCCTCGTCGGCGACCGCGCCGACCCGGTAGGACAGCGCGCCCGCGTCCCGGGCGGCGGCGGCGAGCGCGAAGCTGTTGGAGTCGTGGATCTGACCGGGGCCCAGTTCCTCGCCGGGCTGGACGAGTTCGCTGCCGGTGGAGAGGACCACCACGCGCGGGCGGGGCCGGACCGTGACCGTGCCCCGGCCGATGGCGGCGAGCAGTCCGAGCTGCGGCGGCCCGAGGACCGTGCCGGCGGCCAGGGCGAGCTCTCCGGCCCGCACGTCGCTGCCGGTCCGGCGGACATGGGCGCCGGCCTCCGCCGCGCGGTGCACCCGCACCTCGCCGCCGGCGCCCTCCGGTGCGGTGCTCGCGGCGCGCATGCCGGTGGCCGCGCCCCCGCCCGCGCCGCCGTCGGTCCACTCGACCGGGACGACGGCCTCGGCGCCGGGCGGCAGCGGGGCGCCGGTCATGATCCGGGCGGCCTGCCCGGGGCCGACCTCCGGCAGGCCGCCGGCGCCCGCCGCGACGTCGCCGACGACCGTGAGGACCGCGGGGTACTCCTCGGTCGCGCCCGCGACGTCGGCGACCCGGACCGCGTACCCGTCCATGGAGCTGTTGTCGAACGGCGGCAGCGCCGCCGGCACCGTCACGTCCTCGACCAGGACGCAGCCCTGCGCGTCGAGCAGCGGGAGCTCGATCGGGTCCAGGGGCCGGACGGTCGCCAGGATGTCGGCCAGGTGCTCGTCGACCGACCACAGGCGCGTCCCGGCGTGGCCCGGTCCCGCGCAGGGGTCGCCCGGCCCGTGGTCGTGACCGTGACCGTGGTCGTGGTCGTGGCCGGGGTCCTGGGACGGTGCCGTGTCGCTGCTCAAGGTCCTACATCTCCTCGCTGACGTATCTCCGGAGCCAGGCCCGGAAGTCCGGTCCCAGATCTTCACGTTCGCACGCGAGTCTGACAATGGCACGCAGATAGTCACCGCGGTCCCCGGTGTCATAGCGGCGCCCCTTGAAGACGACGCCGTGCACCGGACCGCCGATCTTCTCGTCGCTCGCCAGCTTCTGCAGGGCGTCGGTCAGCTGGATCTCGCCGCCCCGGCCGGGCTCGGTCTCCCGCAGCGTGCCGAAGACCGCCGGGTCGAGCACGTAGCGGCCGATGATCGCGTAGTTGCTGGGCGCCTCGGCCGGCTCCGGCTTCTCCACCAGGTCCGTCACGCGGACCACGTCGCCGTCGGCGGTCGGCTCGACCGCCGCGCAGCCGTACAGGTGGATCTGCGAGGGCTCGACCTCCATCAGCGCGATGACGCTGCCGCCCTCGCGCTCCTGGACCTCGACCATCCGCGCGAGGAGGGGGTCGCGCGGATCGATCAGGTCGTCACCGAGGAGGACCGCGAAGGGCTGGTCGCCGACGTGCGGAGCCGCGCACAGCACCGCGTGACCGAGGCCGCGCGGGGCGCCCTGGCGCACATAGTGCATGGTGGCCAGGTCGCTCGACTCCTGGACCTTGGAGAGGCGCTCGTCGTCGCCCTTGCGGCTCAGCGCCTCCTCCAGCTCGTAGTTCCGGTCGAAGTGGTCCTCCAGCGGCCGCTTGTTCCGTCCGGTGATCATGAGCACGTCGGAGAGTCCGGCGGCGACGGCCTCCTCCACGACGTACTGGATGGCCGGCTTGTCGACGACCGGCAGCATCTCCTTCGGCGTCGCCTTCGTCGCCGGCAGGAAGCGGGTGCCGAGGCCGGCGGCCGGGATGACGGCCTTGCTGATCCGGCCGAGGCGGGGGAACGACTGATTCATGCAGGCACCTTAACCGCTGGAGAATGAGGGAAAGATGTGGCTCCGATTAACTTTCTCCCCATAAAGACGGTTACGAGACTTTTCTAGGGATCCCCTGTGCAGAAAGAGAATCCGGACTTGTCCGAAAAGGCCCTCCTGCGCCGCCGGCTGCTCGACGCCCGCGCCGCCCTCTCCCCCGACGAGCTCGCCCGCGCCGCCGAGGCGCTGGCGGCGCACGGCCCCGGTCTGCCCGAACTGGCCGGCGCCGCCACCGTCGCCGCCTACGTGTCGGTCGGCCGCGAGCCCGGCACGCGCGTGCTGCTCGACACCCTGCACGCGCGCGGGGTGCGGGTCCTGCTCCCGGTGCTGCTGCCCGACAACGACCTGGACTGGGCGGTGTACGAGGGCCGGGAGACGCTCGCCGGGGCCGGCCGCGGACTCCTGGAGCCGACCGGCCCGCGGCTCGGCCCGGACGCCGTGTGCACGGCGGACGCGGTGCTGCTGCCCGGCCTCGCGGTGGACGGGCGCGGGATGCGGCTCGGCCGGGGCGGCGGCTCGTACGACCGGGTCCTCGCCCGGCTCGCCCGCGCCGGGAAGGACCCGGCCCTGGTGGTGCTCCTCTACGCGGACGAGGTGGTCGCGCGGGTCCCGGAGGAACCGCACGACCACCCCGTGCACGCGGTGGTCACCCCGGACGGGGTGGCCCGTTTCGGCCGTCCCTGATCACGGAGCGAGCGCCTTTCGGCCGTCCCTGATCACGGCTTGAGCGTCAGCGTGTCCTTCGCCGCCGCGTCGACCGCCGCCTTCCCGTAGGCCCAGTCGTACAGATCGCCGTTGGCCCAGGCGTCCGTCTGGTCCGTGTAGTTCGCGTGGAAGGCGTGGCCGGAGGCTCCGGTCAGGTTGATCCACCGGGACTTGTCCCAGTCGCCGACGTTGACGACCATCCGCATGGACGGCACCCAGATGACCTCGTAGCCGCCGGCCGCGTTCCAGCCGGTCGCGTCGACCGCGGCCTCGCCGCCGCCCAGGTTCCACGGGCCGCGGTTGAGCAGCGCCTGGACCATGCCGGGGCCGGCGGTACCGAGGGTCTGGTTCTTCAGGGTCAGCTGGTGCAGCCGGCCCCAGCTCCAGGTGGAGACGTCCTTGCCGAGCTTGGCGGTCAGCTCCCAGCGGGCGTCCTTCATGGCCCGGGCGAGCAGCTGGTCACGGGTCTCGGTGGCCGGGTCGATGCGGGTGGCGGGGGTCTTCCACCACTCGCTCTTCTCCTGCTTGAGCATCGGGCGGACCACCTCGTACCAGCGGTCGCCGCCGTCCGGCTGGGCCGAGTCGGCGTCGCGCTCGCCGCACTCGCGGACCAGCTTGTTCTGCTCGTCCACCGGACCGGTGGCGTCGACCGGACGCACGTTGATGCAGTCGCCCTCGGCGCGCACCTCCTTGGGCAGCTTGTCGCCGAAGGAGAGCTTGAGGACGTTGCGCCAGACCGCGTTGAAGTACGCGGCGGCGGCCGAGTCGGGCTCCTGGGTGTAGTCCCAGCCCTCCAGGAGCTTCTGCGCCTCGCGGACGTACGGGTCGGAGATGTCGACCTTCAGCAGCAGCGGGTTGAGCAGGGTGGCGATCTCGCTGCGGTTGTCGGTCTGCATGGTCCGCATGTCGTCCGGCGAGATCTTGCCGCCGTCCTTGGTCTTCGACTCGATGAGGTCGTTGATCCGCTGGCTGCGGGAGCCGTAGCCCCAGTCCTTCGTGAGCGTCTCGGAGTACTGGTCCGGGGAGATCACGGCCTGGTTGGCGGTGACGATGTAGCCGCGCTCCGGGTCGAACTCGTACGGCAGCTGCTCGAAGGGGATGTATCCCTTCCAGCGGTAGCGGGAGTCCCAGCCGGGCGCGGGCAGCGTGCCGTCGCCGGTGGCGCGGCGCGGGATCTTGCCCGGGGACTGGTAGCCGATGTGGCCCTCGGTGTCGGCGTAGACGAGGTTCTGCGAGGGGACCTCGAAGTTCTTCGCGGCGGCCCGGAACTGCGGGAAGTCCTGGGCGCGGTTGAGCGCGAAGATCGCGTCCATGGACTTGCCGGGCTGGAGGGCGGTCCACTGGAGGGAGACGCCGTAGCCGGTGCCGCGGTCGGGGGCGGCGTTGCCGACGGGGGCCTTCTGGCCGACCTTCTCCAGCTCGGAGGAGCGGTCGGAGACGAGCGGGCCGTGGTCGGTGGAGCGGACCGTGATGGTCCGGTCCCCGCCGCCGGCGACCTTGATGGTCTCCTCGCGGGTGTCGAACGGCTTGACCTTGCCGTCGACCAGGTAGCCCTCGGGGCTGACCTTCTCCAGGTAGAGGTCGGTGACGTCGGCGCCGAGGTTGGTGAGGCCCCAGGCGATCGAGTCGTTGTGGCCGATGATCACGCCGGGCATGCCGGAGAAGGTGTAGCCGGCGACGTCGTAGCGGCAGGTCGCCGAGACCGAGCGGCAGTGCAGGCCCATCTGGTACCAGAGGGACGGCAGCATTGGCGCGAGGTGCGGGTCGTTGGCGAGCAGCGGCTTGCCGGAGGTGGTGAGGTCCCCGGAGACGACCCAGGAGTTGGAGCCGATGCCGTTGCCGTTGGGGCCGAGGAGCGCGGGGACGGAGTCGAGGACGTCCGAGAGGCCGGAGAGCGCGGCGAGCTGGGCGCTCGCGCCGGAACCGTCACCCGAGCCGGAGCCGTCGCCGGAGCCGTCGCCGGAACCCTCTCCGTCCTTGCCGGCCGCCGGGTCGAACTTCTTCGTCACCGGGTCGACCGCGCCGCGGTCGAGGATCGGCTGGTGCAGGTCGTACGGGTACTCCGGGTAGAGCTGCTTGATCTGGGCCGGGGTCAGCCGGCTGGTGAGCAGGGAGCGGTCGATCTCGTCCTGCATGTTGCCGCGCAGGTCCCAGGCCATGGCCTTGAGCCAGGCGACCGAGTCGACCGGCGTCCACGGCTCGATCGCGTAGTCGTTGCTGAAGGCGAGGGCCGCGTACTCGACGGAGACGTCCGCCGGCTCCCGGTCCTTCAGGTAGGCGTTGACGCCCTCCGCGTACGCCTGGAGGTACTTCTTCGTCTCCGGGGTCAGGACCTTGTCGTACTCCTGCTGCGCGACCTGGCGCCAGCCGAGGGTGCGCAGGAAGGCGTCGGTGTCGACCTGGCTCTCGCCGAACATCTCGGAGAGGCGGCCGGCGGTGAGGTGCCGGCGGACGTCCATCTCGTAGAAGCGGTCCTGGGCCTGGACGTAGCCCTGCGCGCGGAAGAGGTCGGTCTCGTTGTCCGCGTAGATCTGCGGAATGCCGTTGGCGTCCCGTTTGACCTCGACGTCGCCGGAGAGCGAGTCGATCCTGGCCTCGCCGGTGGTCTGCGGGAACGAGGCCCGGACGGTGCCCACTCCCCACCAGCCGCCGAAGGCGACGGCCCCGACCAGCGCAAGGACCAGGAGCAGGACGATCAGGCGGGCGCGCCTGCCTTTCTTCTTGGCGGGGGGCGCGGTCGTGTTGGAGGGCATCGCTGTCCTTCGAGGGGCAGGGTGGTCCTGGAGTACGGGAGCAACCTTAGGCGCAGCGCCTGAGCGCCCTGGACTCGGTGTCAGGGACGAACCGCACTGATGACCGCATGAGAGACCCCGGAGCGCAAAGAAGGCGTCAAGAAAGCGTTAAAGATTAGGTAAGGTAACGAAGTACCTGCGGCTGGAGGAACGATCCGGCGCGTGCGAGGGGAAGGAACGGCGCACTGACTGTCCACGAGCTCAACGAACTCCTGCTGATCAGCTCACTGGTGCTGCTGATCGCGGTCGCCGCCGTCCGGATCTCGTCCCGGAGCGGGCTCCCCAGCCTGCTGCTCTACCTCGGCATCGGCGTCGCCATCGGACAGGACGGCATCGGCAACGTCGCCTTCGACAACGCCGAACTCACCCAGGTCATCGGCTACGCGGCCCTCGTCGTCATCCTCGCCGAGGGCGGTCTCGGCACGAAGTGGAAGGAGATCAAGCCGGCCCTGCCGGCCGCGGTCGTCCTCTCCACCGTCGGCGTCGCCGTCTCCGTCGGCATCACCGCCGCCGGCGCCCACTACCTCGTCGGCCTGGAATGGCGGCAGGCGCTGATCATCGGCGCCGTCGTCTCCTCCACCGACGCCGCCGCCGTCTTCTCCGTGCTGCGCAAGGTGCCGCTGCCGTCCCGCGTCACCGGCGTCCTGGAGGCCGAGTCCGGCTTCAACGACGCCCCCGTCGTCATCCTCGTCGTCGCCTTCTCCTCCGCCGGACCCGTCGACGACTGGTACATGCTCGTCGGGAAGATCGCCCTGGAGCTCGCCATCGGCGCCGCCGTCGGCCTCGCGGTCGGCTTCGTCGGCTCGTACGGGCTCAAGCACGTCGCCCTGCCCGCCTCCGGCCTCTACCCGATCGCCGTCATGGCCATCGCCGTCACCGCCTACGCGGCCGGCGCCCTCGCCCACGGCTCCGGCTTCCTCGCCGTCTACCTGGCCTCGATGGTCCTCGGCAACGCCAAGCTGCCGCACGCCCCCGCCAACCGCGGCTTCGCCGAGGGACTCGGCTGGATCGCCCAGATCGGCATGTTCGTCCTGCTCGGCCTGCTCGTCACCCCGCACGAGCTCGTCAACGACTTCTGGCCGGCGGTCGTCATCGGCCTCGTCCTCACCATGGTCGCCCGCCCCATGGAGGTCCTGGTCAGCCTGGCGCCCTTCCGCATCCCCTGGCAGGAGCAGGCCCTGATGTCCTGGGCCGGCCTCCGCGGAGCCGTCCCCATCATCCTCGCCACCATCCCGATGGTGGGGCAGATCGAGGGCAGCGAGCGGATCTTCAACATCGTCTTCGTCCTGGTCGTCGTCTACACCCTCGTCCAGGGCCCGACCCTGCCCTACCTGGCGAAGGCGCTGAAGCTCGGCGACTCCTCCGGCGCCGCCGACCTCGGCGTCGAGTCCGCCCCGCTGGAGCGGCTCCGCGGCCACCTGCTCTCCGTCGCGATCCCCGAGGGCTCCCGGATGCACGGCGTCGAGGTCGCCGAGCTGCGCCTGCCCACCGGAGCCGCCGTCACCCTCGTCGTACGGGAGGACACCAGCTTCGTGCCGGGCCCGGCGACCGTGCTGCGCAAGGGGGACGAGCTCCTCGTCGTCGCCACCGACCCGGTCCGCGACGCCACCGAGCGCCGGCTGCGCGCGGTCGGCCAGGGCGGCAAGCTCGCCGGCTGGCTCGGCACCGGGGACGGGCGCAGGACGGTCACCACGACCGCGACCCGGTTCCACAAGCCGGCGTCCGCGACGGGGAAGCAGAAGCCGACAGAACGTTAATCGCCGGCATTATTTCGGGGTCAGGAGCGTTCTCCCCTGTGGAATCACAGGCAGGAGAGCGCTCCTCCCTGTACCATGAAGGCACACTTGATCGAACCAACTCTGCCTGACGCAGAGCTGGCGCGACCGTATGGCGGCCGCGGTGCACCCTCCCGCAGTGGGGGCCCTCCCGGTATCTACCGCAGTTCCGCGCAAGAGGACAGCTCTCGGCGAGACCGGCACCACCGTGCCCGCGCGCTACCAGGCGGCAGAAAGGCCAGGACCGTGGCGTCCACGGTCGTCTCCGAGAAGCGGCCCGGCTACGGGCAGCTGCTGCGCACCCCCGGTGCGCTCTCCTTCCTGATCCCCGGGTTCGCCGCACGGCAGCCCTTCGCGATGCTCACCATCGGCATCGTCCTGCTCGTCCAGCACACCACCGGTTCCTACGGCAGCGCCGGCGCCGTCGCCGCCGTCACCGGTGTCTCCATGGCGATCTTCGCCCCGCAGAGCGGCAAGCTCGCCGACCGCTTCGGCCAGCGGGCCGTCCTCGTCCCCGGCGTCCTCGTCCACTCCGCGTCCGTCGTGCTGCTCGTCGTGCTCGCGCTGGCCGGCGCCCCGCTGTGGGCGCTGTTCCTCGCCGCCGTACCGGCAGGCGCCTCCGTCCCGCAGGTCGGCCCCATGGTGCGGGCCCGCTGGGCCGCCAAGCTCGACGGCAGCCCGCTCATGCCGACCGCGGCGGCCTTCGAGTCGGTCACCGACGAGTTCACCTTCGTCGTCGGCCCGGTCCTCGCCACCGCCCTGTGCACCGGCGTCCACCCGGCCGCCGGCCTCGTCACCGAAGCCGCCCTCACCCTCGTCGGCGGCCTCTTCTTCGCCGCCCAGCGCGCCACCCAGCCGCCGCACGGCATGCTCGCCGCGGCCGGCCGCGCCGACGCCGAACCGCACCGCTCGGCGCTCTCCGTCCCCGGCGTCCGCGTCCTGATCGTCGCCTTCCTCGGCATCGGCGCCGTCTTCGGCGGCATGCAGGTCTCGCTCACCGCCTTCAGCGAGGAGATCGGCAACCCCGGCGCCAACGGCCTGCTCTACGGCGTCTTCGCGGCCGGCAACATGCTCGCCGGCATCGCCATGGGCGCCATCGCCTGGAAGAGCGGCCCCCGCCGCCGCCTGATCCTCGGCTACACCGGCCTCACCCTCGCCGCGGCCCTGCTGTGGACCGCGCACTCGGTGGTGCTGCTCGGCGCCCTCGGCCTCGTCGTCGGCCTCTGCATCGCCCCGGCCCTGATCGCCGGCTACACCATCGTCGAGACCCTGATCCCGGCCTCCGCCCGCACCGAGGCGTTCACCTGGCTCACCGGAGCCGTCGCCCTCGGCCAGGCCCTGGCCGTCACGGTCGCCGGACAGCTCGCCGACGCCCACGGTTCCGGCGCCGGGTTCCTCGTCCCGGCCGCCGGCACCGCTCTCGCCTTCGTCACCCTCGTCGCCCTGCGCGGGAAGCTCAAGCCGCGCGAGACGAGCCGGGTCGCGGCACGGGTCGCGGCACGTGGTGTCGGTCACCGCGTGCCGGTGGCGGTGGACTGAACCCGCGGAATACGTCACTATGGAACGTCGTTAGCACTCGATGAGTGTGAGTGCCAGGAGGAAGACTAGTGCCGACCTACCAGTACCAGTGCACCGAGTGCGGCGAGGGCCTTGAGGCGGTCCAGAAGTTCACGGATGACGCGCTGACCGAGTGCCCCGCCTGCCACGGCCGCCTCAAGAAGGTTTTCTCGGCCGTCGGCATCGTCTTCAAGGGCTCCGGCTTCTACCGGAACGACAGCCGTGGCGCCTCGTCCAGCAGCTCCCCGGCCTCGAAGAGCTCGACGTCCACCACGACGTCCACCTCCTCGACCTCGTCGGACGCGAAGCCGGCCTCGACGACGTCCACCTCGACGTCCTCGTCGTCGTCCTCGACCCCGGCCGCCTGAGGCCCACCCCGCACCGACGCCCCGGCCCCGGCCCCCTCCATGGGGACCGGGGCCTCGGCACGTCCGGGCCGGGGTTCGGGCCGGGGTTCGGGCCGGGGTTGGGCGTGGGCTTCGGCGCGGAGCCGGGCCTCCGTGGGACGTGGGCGTGGGCTTCGGCGCGGAGCCGGGCCTCCGTGGGACGTGGGCCGCTGCGTAGGGTGACGGCATGGCGACGACCGCGGGCACCGTCCCCGCTCACGACGACAGCGACGACGACCGCGACCGCGACTACGCCGAGATCGGCGTGATCGGCGGATCCGGCTTCTACTCCTTCCTCGACGACGTCCGCGAGGTCCCCGTCACCACCCCCTACGGCGACCCCAGCGACTCCCTCTTCCTCGGCGAGGTGGCCGGCCGCCGGGTCGCCTTCCTCCCCCGCCACGGGCGCGACCACCGCATCCCCCCGCACCGGATCGACTACCGCGCCAACCTCTGGGCCCTCCGCTCCGTCGGCGTCCGCCAGGTCCTCGGCCCCTGCGCCGTCGGCGGGCTGCGCCCCGAGTACGGCCCCGGCACCCTCCTCGTCCCCGACCAGCTGATCGACCGGACGAAGAACCGCGCCCAGACCTACTTCGACGGCGCACCGCGCCCCGACGGCACCGTCCCCCACGTCGTCCACGTCTCCTTCGCCGACCCCTACTGCCCCGACGGACGCCAGGCCGCCGTCAAGGCCGCCCGCGGCCGGGACTGGCAGGCCGTCGACGGCGGCACCCTCGTCGTCGTCGAGGGGCCCCGCTTCTCCACCCGCGCCGAGTCCCGCTGGCACGCCGCCAACGGCTGGTCCGTCGTCGGCATGACCGGCCACCCCGAAGCCGTCCTCGCCCGCGAGCTCGGCCTCTGCTACACCTCCCTCACCCTCGTCACCGACCTCGACGCGGGCACCGAGACCGGCGAGGGCGTCTCCCACACCGAGGTCCTGCGCGTCTTCGGCGAGAACATCGGCCGGCTCCGCGACGTCCTCTTCGACGCGATCGCCGCCCTTCCGGCCACGGCGGACCGCGACTGTCTCTGCACCCATGCCCACGATGGATGGGACCTCGGCATCGAACTGCCGTGACGGAGCTCAAACCGCCCGCGAAGGTGGGCGAGTTCTCCACAGGCGGCGGACCGTCCACAGGCCGCGGCGGGATCGGAGGGCGGGCGCCACAGTGGCCGCATGAACACGACGCACGCATCCGCCACCGACTCCGCCCTCCACCCCTTCCAGGCCCCCGCCTCCGCCCTCCGCACCGTCCCGGCCCCCGTCTCCGTCCCCGCCCCCTGCGAGGTGCCGGAGTTCGCGCCCCTGCGGGTCCGCGGCGCCCGGTTCCGGCCGCGGACCCGCCGGCTGCCCGGCGCGCTCCTCGTCCTGGCCGCCGCCGCACTCGCCCTGGCCTCCGCACCGGACCGCCCACCCGGCCCGGACGCCCCCGGCCCCCGCCCGGTCGCGGCGGCACCCGCGGCCCGCGCCCCCGCTCCTGTGCGGCTCGTCTCCGCGCCGGTGCGGATCGCGGACGCGGAGGCCGTACGGCTCCTGCGCGCCGGCGACCGCGTGGACGTCGTCGCCGCGCCGGCCGTCAGCTCCTCGGCCGGCGGCGGCGGCAGCGCGGTGCGGGTGGTGGCGCGGTCCGCCCGGGTGGCCGAAGTCCCGCGGCCGGGCGAGACCCGTCCGGACGGAGGGGCGTTGATCGTCCTGGCCGTGCCCCGGGCGGTCGCGACGGAGCTGGCCGGTGCCGGTGTCACTTCCCAACTGGCGGTGACACTGTGCTGATTCGCACTGACTCACTGTCAAGTCACCGTCCCGTGTGTACGGATTGGACGACTCTGCGCCGTTCACGGCCTAATGGCTGCGCACACAGCAGCCCATCCGAAGAAAGGCACCTCGGTGGCCGAGAAGAAGGAAAGTGTGATGGCGGGCTTCAAAGCCTTCCTCATGCGCGGAAACGTGATCGACCTCGCGGTGGCGGTCGTCATCGGTGCCGCGTTCACCAACATCGTGAACTCGGTGGTCAAGGGCATCATCAACCCGATCGTGGGCGCCTTCGGCACGAAGGACCTGGAGAGCTACGTCACCTGCATCAAGGACCCCTGCCGGATCGTCGACGGCGAGATGCAGGGCATCCAGCTCCAGTGGGGCCTGGTGCTCAGTGCCATCCTCAGCTTCATCATCACCGCGGCCGTCGTCTACTTCCTGATGGTCCTGCCGATGGCCAAGGTCCTCGCCAAGCGCGCCGCGCACGACAAGGCGAAGGAGGGCGTGCAGGAGACCATGGAGATCAGCGAGCTGGAGGTGCTCAAGGAGATCCGCGACCACCTGGTCGCTCAGCGCGGCCCGGGCAGCACCACCGGGACGCACTCCACCTCCTGACCGGAGGGACGCTCCGGCGTCAGAGGTGGTGCGGCGGCTTCTCGTCGAGGAAGCGCGCGAGGTCGGCGGCACCGCCACCGGCCGGAGGCCGCTCGCCCCACCCGCGGTCCGTGTCGTCCGCGGACTGCGTGTCCAGCGGATCGTCGAAGACGATCACCGGCTTCGGAGGGTTCTCGGAATTCGGCCGAATGCCGTTCGGCTTCGCGTCTCGCGGTCCGTGGGCGGGGGCGGTGCTCATGTCTTCAGAGTACGCCCGCTCCCCCGCCCCGGACCCGCCTGATCAGCGGTCCTTCGGATCCAGCGCCCACAGGCCGAGGACCACCAGGAACGACAGGACGAGGAAACCCGCGCCCCACCACGCGGTGCCGGTGTCCCCGGTCATCCACTCGTCCACCACGATGGTCAGCCCCCAGAGCTGGCCGATCACCACCGTGAGCGCCAGCGCCAGCCGCGCCGACAACTTCGAGGAGCGCTCCGGTTCCTGCTCCGTGCCGGCGCCGGGGCCAGGCCCCGTGTGCCGGATCCGCGGGTCGCCGTAACCACTGGTGGGCCGGATCTGCGGATAGCGCTCGTGCACCGGCCGGTTCAGCCGCGGCTGCGCGCTGCCCGGGTGGTACGAGGGCGGCTGGGTCGTCGGCGCCGGGGGGCGCGGCGCCTCCGGGTCCTGCGGGAAGGGGCTCTCCGTCATGTGCGGGCGCTCCTCTCGGCCGCGGCGCCGCCGGCGGCCCGGTCGCGGCAGAGCCGCAGCGCGTCGCCCTGCTGGCGGCACAGGCCCTCCTCCAGGCTCTCGCCGGAGCGGGCGGTGCCGATGGCCCAGACGCTGCCGTCGACCTGCTCGATCAGCAGGACCTTCGGCAGGCCGCGCGGCGGCGGACCGGCGGCGACCTCTCCCGTGCGGGCGTCGAAGACGCCCTCGTGGCAGGGGCAGTACAGCTCGCCCTCGCTGCCCCGGTCCCTGCGCCAGAGGACGGCGCAGGCCAGGTGGGTGCAGACGGCGGAATAGCCGGCCAGGGTGCCGTCCTCCATGCGGACGGCGATGGCCCGGTCCTCGTCCCCGGGGTAGCGGAAGGCGAGCGACTCCCCCGGCAGGATCTGGTCGGCGATCCGCTTCGGCGCGGGGGCGCCCTCACTGTCGCCGTGGCGGTGCAGGATGCCGGAGGCGACGGCGACGCCGCCGACGGCGAGGCCGCCGGAGACGGTGGCGACGATCCGCAGGTAGTCGCGGCGGGTGGTGAGGGAGTCGGCGGCGATCCGGTCGCGGAGCGCCTCCTGGGCCGCGTCGGCGCCGGCGTCCGGCGCGGGCGGCTGCGGGTCGGTGACGCTCATCGGACGCCCTCCCGTCGCCCGCCGCCACCCTTGTTCGCGTGGGCCTCGCTCACATCCACTCCGTTGATCTCGACGACGGGGAGGCCCCCGGGCACGGGCCACTGGACCTTGTCGGCGGGGACGACCATCGCCACGCCGGTGGTGACGGTGCTGCTGCCGAAGGCGAAGGAGTCGGCGACCTGGACGCCGGGGCGCTCGGCGCGGAGCTCGTCGAGGGTGCCGTAGAAGAGGGCGCCGGTGGGGCAGACGGTGGCGCACATGGGGGCGAGGCCGTAGGCGGTGCGGTCGTAGCAGAGGTTGCACTTCATCTGGAGCTTCGCCTGGAGGTCGATCTTGGGCACGCCGAAGGGGCAGGCGTTGACGCAGTTGGCGCAGCCGATGCAGCGGGTGGTGTCGGCCTGCTGCACGACTCCGTCGGCGGTCACGAGGATCGCGTCGGCGGGGCAGACCTCGGCGCAGGGGGCGACGGGGTCCTCGCAGTGCATGCAGACGGTGGGTAGGGAGGCGACGGAGTGGCCTTCGTCGGGGTAGTCGAGGTGGATCATCGACTTTCCGCGGTGCGAGTCGCATTCGCGGCAGGCGGAGACGCATGCCTGGCAGCCGATGCAGCGGCCCGGGTCGATGAAGATCGTGCGGCCCATCATGTGCGGTCAGCTCCTCTCCGCGGTGCCCCGGCCCTGCGGGGACGTGGGCGGCAGGGGGTCGGTGCGGGAGACCTGGGTCTCGGGGTAGGCGAGCTGCCCCGGGGCGGTCGGCGGCGGGGGGACCTCGTCGACGCGTTCGGCGGACTCGATCCGGGCGGCGCACACCTTGTACTCGGGGATCTTCGAGCGGGGGTCGAGGGCGTCGATGGTGAGGGCGTTCGCGGCGGTGGGGACGGGCCAGTGGTAGGGGACGAAGACGGTGTCGGGGCGGATGGCCTCGGTGACCAGGGCGGGGAAGACCTCGCTGCCGCGGCGGGTCACGACCCGTACCGGATCGCCGTTGCGGAAGCCGTGCGAGGGATGGACCTCGACCCAGGGGCGGGGCGTCTGCTCGACGAGGGCGCCGAGCCGGCGGGTCTGGTTGCCGGAGAGGAAGTGGGCGACGGTGCGGCCGGTGGTGAGCGAGAGGGGGTACTCCTCGCTGTACGGGTCCATCGGCGGGTGCCATTCGACGACCTGCATGTGGATCTTGCCGTCGGGGTGGTAGGTGCGGCCGTCCTCGAAGAGGCGGGGGGTGCCGGGGTGCTCGGTGGTCGGGCAGGGCCAGGCGATGCCGCCGGTCTCCTCCAGGCGTTCGTAGGTGATGCCGTAGTAGTCGTTGACGGTGCCGGCGGAGGCGATCCGCAGCTCCTCGAAGACGGAGCGCGAGTCGGGGAAGGCGAACTTGTCGCCGGCGCCGAGCCGCTTGGCGAGCTCGCACATCACCCAGGTGTCGGTGCGGACCCCGGCCGGGGGTTCCTGGGCCTTGTTGTGCTTGACGACGCGGGCCTCGGCGTTGGCCATGACGCCCTCGTCCTCGGCCCAGACGGTGACGGGGAAGACGACGTGGGCGTTGGCGGCGGTCTCGGAGAGGAAGAAGTCGAACTGGGCGTGGAACTGGAGGCTGTCGTAGCCCTCCTTGACCGTGGCGTAGTTCGGCAGGGAGACGAAGGGGTTGTTGCAGATGCCGATGAGGCCGCGGATCTCGGCGCGCTGCATCTGCCAGACCATCTCCATCATGGAGGTTCCGGCGGGCGGGAGTTCGGACTCCTCGATGCCCCAGATCTCGCAGATCTGGCGGCGGTGCTCGGGGTTGGAGATGGAGCGGCCGCCGGGGAGGAGGTCGGACTTCTGGCCGTGTTCGCGGCCGCCCTGGCCGTTGCCCTGGCCGGTGATGGTGCCGTAGCCGGCGCCGGGCTTGCCGATGTTCCCGGTGGCGACGCAGAGGTTGATGATGGTGAGGCAGTTCTCGACGCCCTGGGAGTGGTGCTCGACGCCGCGGGCGTGCCAGGCCATGGCCCTGCCCGCGCCGGCGAACATGCGGGCGACCTGGACGATCTGCTCCTCCGGGACGCCGCAGATCTGTGCGGAGCGGGACGGCGGGTACTCGGCGACGGTGGCGCGGACCTCGTCCCAGCCGGTGGTGTGCGCGGCGAGGTACGCCTCGTCGGTGAGTCCCTCGGCGACGATCACGTGCAGGACGGCGTTGAAGAAGGCCGAGTCGGTGCCGGGCTTGAGGGCGACGTGGACGTCGGCGGTGCGGGCGATGGCGGTCTGCCGGGGGTCGATCACGATGAGGCTCGCGCCGCGGTCGCGGGCTCCCCACAGGTACTGGGTCATCACGGGGAAGCATTCGCCGACGTTGGAGCCGGCGATGAGGAGGCAGTCGGTGAGGAGGATGTCGGAGAAGGGGTTCCCGGCCCGGTCGATGCCGAAGGCGAGCTTGTTGGCGCCGGCGGCGGAGACCATGCAGAGGCGGCCGTTGTAGTCGACGTGCTTGGTCCTGAGCGCGACCCGGGCGAACTTCCCGACGAGGTACGTCTTCTCCGAGTAGAGGCTCGCCCCGCCCAGCAGTCCGAAGGCGTCGTTGCCGTACTCGCCCTGGATGCGGCGGATCTCGGCGACGGTGTGGTCGAGCGCCTCCTCCCAGCTGACCGGGCGGAACTCCTCGTCCCGGTTGCGGCGCATGAGCGGGGAGGTGAGCCGGTCGGGGTGGTTGACCTGCTGGTAGGCGTTGATGCCCTTGGGGCAGAGCCGCATCCGGTTGATGTCGTGGTTGCGGGGTTCGACGCCGAAGACCTTGCCCGCGCGGTCGACCCGGAGGTACATGCCGCACTGCACGCCGCAGAAGCAGCAGTGGGTGGGGACGAGGGTCTCCTCGTTCTGGTCGGCGTGCCAGCGGTCGGCGGGGATCCCCCCGGCGTCCCGGAAGTTCCGCGTACCGGGCGGGGCGACGGACGGGTCGATCGGCAGTGCGCGGGGCGGGTCGGTCGCGGTCACTTACTTGAAGCCCTTCTTGACGTGGGTGAGGTAGGCGTTGCCGCGGAGGACGCGCTTGCAGCGGGGGCAGTACTCGGCCCATTCGTCGAAGTCGAGCTTCAGGTCCTGCATGGTGCCGCGCAGGTTCTCGACGTACGCGGGGGTGTCGATGGGCTCGTGGCAGCGGCGGCAGGTCTGGAGCTCCTCGGCGGCCCCGTCCTTGCGGCGGGAGGTGTACTTGAAGAGCTGCATGCCGACGGCGGCGGGCCGCTGGACGATGTGGAAGAACTTCCCGAAGGGGATGTAGATGAGGGTGAAGACGACCGAGACCATGTGGAGGATCGCCAGGAACTCGTAGCCGCCGCCGTGCAGGAAGATCGACGAGAAGGTGAGCAGCAGGCCGGTGACCGAGATGACGATGAGGGCGATCAGCGGGATCAGGTCGTAGGCGAAGCGCTGGCCGGTGATGGCGCCGCGGTCCTTCATGCGCCGCCACAGGAAGTAGGAGGCGCCGGCGATGACGAGGACGGCGGCGATGTCCAGGCCGTGGAACATGAGCCAGCCGATGATGTTGAGCGCGTCGAAGCCGAGGACCTTGAATCCCCAGATGCGCATCTCGTAGCCGGGGCCGTCGCCGCTGTCGGAGGTGAAGGTGAACCAGCCCCAGGTGAGCGGGAAGGTGATGAGCGCGGCGAGGATGCAGCCCCAGAAGAGGAGCTGGTGGGCGGCCCAGCGGGCGTGCGAGCGGGCGCCGAGGAACTTCTGGAAGCCGAGGTAGGTGGCGATCATCTTCGGCAGGGCGGTGGGGGCCTTGCGGAAGTTCGCGGCGGAGAAGAAGGAGCGCCAGCCCTGGCGGAAGAGGCGCCGGGCGCCGGGGGCGGAGATCCAGACGGTGTAGCGGTAGGCGACGCCGAAGGCGAGGAAGACGGTGGCGACGGCGTAGGGCAGCAGGGCCGAGTCGAAGTCGCGGAGCAGCCGGCTGCCGAGGACGATCGCGACGATCAGGAGGGCGGAGACGGCGGTGCCGGCGAGGACGGCGCGGCGGCGGACGGCGGCGGGGGTCTGGGGCGCGCGGCCGTCCGGGACCGGGGCGGGCGCCTCCGGCTCGGGAGGGGTGGGCGCGACGGTCTGCGGTGGCTCGGTCACGGAGCCACGGTAGGACGTTTGTACCCTTTGGGCTCGTTTTGAGCTTCTGCGGGGTGAACGCGTCGCGCCCGGCGCGCGCCGGGCGGCTCAGACGGCGTTCAGGCCGTGCGCCCGGAAGACGTCGCGGACGGCCGCGACCTGCTCGGGGCTGGGCGACGGGGTGTCGTGGAGGGTGAACGGCATGTCCAGTGCCTGCCATTTGGCCTCGCCCAGCTTGTGGAAGGGGAGGACGTCGACACGGGAGACGTTGCCGAGGCCGCCGGCGAAGGCGGCGACGCCCTCGACATCGGCGGGGTCGTCGGTGAGGCCGGGGACGAGGACGAAGCGGACGTGCACCTCCTGGCCGAGGTCGGCGAGCCGGCGGGCGAAGTCCAGGGTGGGCCGCAGCGGCCGGCCGGTGACCTTCCGGTACGTCTCCGGGTCCCAGGACTTGATGTCGAGGAGGACGAGGTCGGTGTCGCGCAGCAGGGCGTCGGTGGCGCGGACGCCGAGGAAGCCGGAGGTGTCGAGGGCGGTGTGCAGTCCCAGTTCGTGCTTCATGCGGTGCAGCAGCTCGCCGGTGAAGACGGGCTGGAGGAGCGGTTCGCCGCCGGAGAGGGTGGCGCCCCCGCCGGAGGCGGTGATGAAGCGGACGTACTTGGACGCCTCGGCGATCACGTCGTCGGCGGAGGTCCGCCTGCCGTTCCGCATCTTCCACGTGTCGGGGTTGTGGCAGTAGAGGCAGGTCAGCGGGCAGCCGGAGAGGAAGGTGACGAAGCGGGTGCCGGGGCCGTCGACGCCGGTGGAGAGGTCCCAGGAGTGCACCGAGCCCGCGGAGGGGCGGTGGGTCGCGGCGGCGGCCGGCGTGGCGGCCTGGACCGGGGTGACGGGGCGGACGGGGATGTCCGGGCCGAGGAGCGTGGCCATGGCGGGACCTCCTGAGGGAGGAAGGGGTGGGTGGGGGCGGGAGGGGTGGGGTGGGGAGGGGGAGGGGGGAGGGGCCCCCACCCCCCCACCCCGTATAACACGGGGTGTGTACAACGCGCCGGGGTAGGTTCGCGTCAGAACCGAGCGAAGATTTTTTCGGGGGTGGCGGAAGAATTTAACCCCG